>SCTM01000129.1 GCA_004297485.1 Rhodospirillaceae bacterium | reverse complement strand
CGATGGGTCCACGCGCTCGGCAAAAACAAGGCGATCGGCTGCGATACCCCGCCTTTGTGCTTCGGCGCGAAGGTTCCGGATTGCCGTCGCGTTCGTGTCCAATAGCCAGAGAACGCTGCCGTCAATTCTGCCAAGCAGGCGCATCCACACGTCGAACACGTCCGGCGTGATCTTGTAGCTGTTATTGAAGGAGCAAAACACGAACCCGGAATCGGGCAGGCCCAGTTCGCGCCGGGTGAAAACACGATCCGAAATCGGCCGCTTGAAGTCGTTCACCTGATAGCTGGGCGGGAGGCGTACGATTTTCTCCTGGTAATACCGGCGATGTTCCGCCGGTATCAAGACTGTGTCGGCGACGAGATAGTCGATGCATTTCATCCCCATGGTGCCCGGGTACCCCAGGTAACTGACCTGTATGGGTGCGGCGCGATGCACGAATATCCCCGGCCTGCTGTTGAGCGTATGGCCTTTCAGGTCGATGGCAATGTCGATATTCAGATCGCGCGCCATGGCGGCGATGTCACCATCGGCTATGCCACTCACGTCGATCAAGCGGTCGAAGGCGGTATTGAGCCGCCGCTGCATTGTATCGTCGGCGGGACGCGAGACCGAAAATCCGATGATTTCGAATTCCTCGCGGTCGTGCATTTCGAATAAACCGGCCGCCAGGTGTGCGGTGGCATGGTTATAAAAATCCGCCGAGAAATATCCGATGCGGAGTTTTGACCCCCGCTGCTTGCGCGAAGGCCAGTGCCGATGGGGATCGGCAGACAATCCGTCCCGGCAAAACAAATCCACGGTTTTCCTCTGCTGGGCCAGTGATGACGGCATGGCGAGCAATGGAAATGGCGGTGTGGCCCGGCGTCCGGCATCGATCTGACGGAAAAGCGATTCGAACGCCTCTTCGATCCCTTCCCACCGGCAGATCTGCATGATCGTATGCAGGCGTTTGCCCGGGACAAGTTCGATATCGGGATTATAGCTTATGGCCTTGGCATAGCTTTCGATTGCCTCCTCGTGCCGCGATAGCCCGTCTAGCGCAATCGCCCGGGTGTAGTGGGCGCCCGCGCAATCCGGCTGAAGCGCGATGGCGCGATCACAGCTGGCAAGGGCCTCTTGATGGCGATCGGTCTCCGTGAGGACCACGGCGCGATTGTTATGCGCTTCGGCATAGGCCGGATTCAATGCAATGGCGCGATCAAAACTAGCCAGCGCCTGTTGAGAATTGCCGGCGGCATGGAGGGCAATGCCGTTGTTGAGGTAAGTTTGCGCGCAGTTCGGGTTGAGAGCAAGCGCGTGCCCAAAACTTGCGGCCGCCTCTTGATTGCGTCCAAGAGCGCTCAGCACGGCTCCGCGATTTTTGTGAATCTCCGGGTCATTCGATCTCAGTGTCAACGCGCGGTCAAAACTTTCAACCGCCGCTTCATAACGTTCCAGCGCACCGAGGGCGATGCCGCGATTGTTGTGAGCCTCGGCATAACCGGGCTGCAGCGCGATGGCCTGGTCAAAGTCCTTGATCGCCGGGTCGTATTGCCCCATGGCGCCGAGAACTCTGCCGCGACCAATAAAAGCCCCGACCGCATTGCCATCAATGGCAATGGCACGATCGAAGCTCGCGATGGCTTCGACATGTCTCCCAAGGGCCGCGAGAGCGCTACCGCGATTGACGAATGCCTCGGCATAGGTTGGATTGAGGACAATGGCGCGATCGAAACTGCCGACGGCCTCTTGATGACGCCTGAGCGCCTGCAGAGCGACCCCGTGATTGTTGAAGGCCTCGGCAACCGATGTGTTTACAGCCAGCGCCGCATCGAGCCGACGGACGGCCTCGGGATAGTTGCCTTGCTGGAGTTCAATGATTCCCATGAAATGAAGGCAATCAAAGTTGGCGGAATCTATGCGCAATATCTGGTCGTAGATCTTCCGCGCTTCGGCAAGTTGGCCGGCGCGGTGCAAGGACAGGCCTTGATGAAATGTGGCGGCGAGGTCCATCGGCGGTCTTTATTGCGGCATGATAGAAATTCGGAGAAGGGTCAGAGTTTTACTGAATGCTTTCGAAGGCGTCCACCCAGGCACTTTCGATCTCGCGCACGGATTCCCGATCATTGAACAGACGGTCGCTGTTGGCGGCGATCTGCCCGCGAATTTCACCCCGAAACATCCGGTCGTGGACAAGACGTGCCGCGGTTTCCGCGTAGGCGGCGGGCCCATCGACGACTGTTCCCGTGATCTCCATGCGCCGATAAAAGGCGAGTGTGTGCCGGCCGCGCATATATGCACCTGGCTGGTGCACAATCGGCGTGCCGACAGCGAATCCCTCCAGCGAGGTTCGCCCGCCTGACCAATGGGGCACATCGAGCAAGACATCCGCGGCCTGCAGGAGATGGAGAAATTTTTGTGGGGTAACGCGCGGCAGGAGACGTATGCGCTGAATGTCATCGCCAAGTTGCCGTTTCAGCCGTTCACGAAAGCGTTCGTCGGCATGTGCGCTGTGGCTAATAAAGTAGATCAGCCCGTCGCGGTCCAGATTCACGATATGGCGCAGAGTGTCGTCGAAGGAGTGGTGTATCTTGTACAGACTCTGGGCGCATACGTAGGCGGGGCGATTTGCTTCCAATCCTAAGTCGCTTCGGGTCATCGCCGTTCCAGCGAGCACCGGGCGCGCGACACTGATTGATAGGCCACGAAGTCGTATCAAGCGTTCGCTGTACTGGGCGGCGGCGTCCGGCGGTTCCATTGTATCTACCGAGAGAAACATATCGATATTGGGGATTCCGGTGGTGACGGGGTGTCCCCAGCTGACCGTCTGGAGCTTCGCAAGCCTGGCGAAGGCGAGAAAATAGGAAAAGTAGTCCATCCCAATTTCTGGATAGTGCAGGATGTCTAACTCGGCTTCGGCAATAATGCGACGGGCCGCCGGCAAGTCGGGCGGCAGGTCGATCATGCGCGCCGATGCGGCCATTTCCTGGGTCGTCTCATCGAACCGTGACCCGGGCGTGCGGAAAAGGACGACCTCAAACCGACGCCGGTCCAAATCCAAAATCAGGCCGCGGTTCAGGTATCCGATGGTATGACCACTGAAATAATTCGACACCATGCCGATGCGGTATTTGCTCGCCGCTGCGCGACGGCGGATGTGGGGGGCGACCTCTCCGAGACTCGGTGTTGCCGCCAAGTAGTAAGCTGCGGTGGCTACTTGCAGGTCACGGTCGTTGCGCCCTTGATAGTTCACGTAGAAATTTGGTCCCAGCGCGAGCTTCCAGGGATCCGCGAATGAGGTTGTCGGCCCGGCCACAAGCATTTTCGTGAACCGCGAACGCGCCGATTCAATTTCGCTTTCATCGAACGCCACGGCGGGCTGCGTTGCCGCTGCTTTAAACAAGGCAGCCGCGCGTTCGGCGGGGTCGGAAGAAAGTTCGGCGCGCCGGGCCATAAGGTCGCGGACATTCTGAACGTCGCCATCTATCCATGCTATATCTGCTAGTCCGTCCATGGCAGGTAGAAGATGCGGATCACGTGCGAGGGCTTTTTGGAAAAAGCTAGCGGCCTTCGCATTATCCTGAGCCATCATCCAAAGGCGCCCCATCTTCACCAGAACCGCGGTGTCGTGGGGATCGATTGCGCGCAGCGCATAATAGACAAGCAACGTCCCGGCCAGATCGCCCGCCGTTTCATAGATCAACGCCAACGTGCGCAACCGCTCGATCAACTCCGGCCGGTGTGCCCTCGCCGGTTCGGCCAGGCTCGCCTTGGCCGCATTAAGGGCGTGGCCAGACAAACTTCGCGGTATCCATGCACGCGTGAGAACCTGGCGTGTTTCCGGGCTGCCCCACGCGGCGGTCAGGGCGCGATCAAGCGGTTCTTTTGCGGCGGCATAGTTGCCTTGCCGGGCGTAAGCGTGCGCCAGCCCGAAGGCTGCTTCAATGCTTTCGGCCGTTGTTTCGGTCGAGGACGATCGTGCGGCGGCCTCGAACATTGCCGCTGCTGCCGGCCAATTTTTCCGGTCGAAATGGGCCCAGGCCTCGCTTAGCGGGCCGGTCCTAGGCTCCGATTCAGAAGGCAACGCGGTGTTCATGACACGCTTATCGCCCGATTGCGTATCGCGGAGCAAGTTCTGTGAACTCCGATCTTGTTCAGGCTGCCGTACGGGTTCTACAGTCCCGAGCCCAGCGGCCAACCGGGAAATATAATCGGTGACCAACTCCGGCGGCCGCTAAGCGACAGAGATCGGATTCTCGATTGACCGGGTTGAGGAATGGATTACGACGCGGCCGCACTCCAGAAATTCTCGGATTCCTTGGCCGGGAATCCCCCAGCGCAGCTTGATGCGGCAACCCTTCAAACTTTGATTGAGTGCCTCCGTGCCGAAAACATCAAGAATTTCGGCGCCATGGAGTCCGCGCATCTTTTTCTGGTGCGGACGCTGTCGTCACTTCCGGATCTTGGTTTTGCGACACTCGAGGGGCGCGAACCGCCGGTCAGGGAGCTATTGCTGACTTACCTCTCGTTCAATATGGAAATGGACGAAGCCCTCGAATATCAACTCACCAGGATGCGCAAGACGCTGCTGTCGGATGTTCTCGCGGGCAACGATGCTGGCGAATTTGGGGTCGATCTGCTTTCTTCCCTGGCCATATTCGCCTTCGGTAAGGAGTTTGTTCTTTCGGAGACGCCGGAGGAAACGCAGGCGCTTCAGAAAATCAGCATCTACAATGGCGCGGCGCATGTGGCCATGATCGCCTGTTACCGCGCATTGCACAGGCTCCACCAGCCGTCCTGGCTTCTTGACACGGAACAGACAACAGCGCGTTTTGCGAGGATGCTGACAATACAGCTTGCCGAGCCGCTCGAGGAACTGCGGCTTAGAACGGAGATTCGGTCGTTGTCCCCCATCACCGAGGCGACTTCCGTAAACGTAAGGCAAATGTATGAGGAAAATCCTTATCCACGTTGGACAAAGCGCCCTGTCCGGCGTGCAGTTCCGCAAGGAAAAGACGTCAATATTCTCGTCGCAGGGTGCGGGTCGGGGCAGCATCCCATCGGATTGGCCCTGAGCCAACCCGGGTGCCGCATTGTTGGTCTGGATCTGAGTTTGGCCAGCCTCGCCTACGCCTTGCGCAAATCCCGGGAGTATGGCGTGACTAATTTGGAACTCGTGCAGGGGGATATCCTCGCTTTGGAATCCTCCGGGCTCAGGTTCGATTTTATCTCATGCGTCGGCGTACTCCATCACATGGCGGAGCCGGTAAAGGGGCTCCGGGCTCTCAAAGCGGTTCTTGCGGACAATGGGCGCATCGACCTTGGCCTCTACACCGAGTCTGGCCGCCAGGCCGTGGTGCATGCCATTGCGGTCAGGAAGCAGCTTGGCGTCCCTGCGACGGCCGACGGAATCCGAACGTTACGGCGCTATATTCTCGGCTTGCCGGCCAACGCGCCGGCAAGGAACGTCACGCGATTCGCGGATTTTTATACAATGTCCGGATGCCGTGATCTGATTTTCCACGTCCAGGAACACCGGTACGAGTTGCCGTCCATCGATAAACTGCTGAAGGATGCCGGGATGGCGCTCAAGAGATTCCAGGTTCCATCGACGCTCGCCGCGCGGTTTCGGGCCGAAGTTCCCGACGGAGATGAAAGCAATCTTCTTGATTGGGCCAAATTCGAGGCAGCCAACCCGGCGGCATTCGGCAGCATGTATAATTTGTCGGTGATCAAGCCGGCAGCTTAGCCGCCGTTAACGGCCAGCCAGCCAGAGAGGCTCTCGGCCTGGGCGCGGTTCATGCGCACCAAGAACACGAGTGCGGCATTAAGCGCGAATATCTCGAACAGAAAATAGAGCGTCGGATAACCCAGGTAGCACGCGACAAAAATGGCGATCGTGTGGTTGTTGGCGCTGAGCCAGGACCACCGCAGCACCCCACGGCGAAAATATTTGCGGTAGGCCTCGGCGGCTTGGTCGGCGTTGGAAAGCCCGAAGGTGCGGAGACGTTTTCCGATCTCGTCGGGGATGGGGCGAAACGGGCGCTGGGCCAAGGCGTATATCCGCGCCATGCCGCTGAGCGCCCCGGCCGAGGGGTCGCGCGGCTTATCGCGGGACATATCGTCGGCAAGGGCCTTGCCGGAAATCCACTTGTTGTATGACGCTCTTTGCAGTTCGAATGCCGCAGCCTGAACCATATGGCTCATCCCGGCCATCACCACGATAATCCACATGCCGGTCCCATGTGAGGCGCTCATGCGGAGCGCCAATGCGACGTAGACCAGGATGAAAGTGGTGTAGTCGCATATTCCGTCGATGACGTAGCCGCTCGCGGTCACCTTACCCGATAAACGGGCAAGCTGACCGTCGGCGCCATCCAATACATGCCAGCCCAGCATGAAAATAAGCCCGGCGATGGCGGCGTGCCGGTTGTCGTAGTTGAAATAGCAAAGGGCGGCGATCGCGCCGCACAGGGCGCCCGTTAAGGATACGGTATTCGGGTGGACATCGAGCCGGTGCAGCAATGGAACAAGCCGGCCGCTGATGGGATGGATCAGGTAACGATTGGTGAATTCTTCAATCTCAATCGTACGTTTGATTTCTTTATTGTTGTCCATCCTCGATTGCCATACTTGCTCCCATGGGCTGGAAGTCCCCGTGGCCAACGTCTGGCCGCCTGTAATCTGGTCGATTGGACGGGTCTTGTCCACACTGGGCAAGCCCTGGGATGCGGCATCGCGCACTATTCAAGGTTGACGGGGCGCTCCGCCGTTGCGTGGTCCCGTCCCCGAATGTCGCGGGCCAGGTTCGATTTTGACGCCGTGGCGTAAATGTGCACTTGCACGTATAGTGTTGATGCAGTGGGCCGAACCGGGGCTTCCTATAATATCGTACCGGTTAGTCGGGGCAGGGCTGTCGCAAGCCCATCCTGATTCCAGGAATTGACCATACGCTGTGCCGGAATCAATAAAAGCGCGAAGTTCACTCATGTTTTGCCCGCCAGTCGCTTCATTCTGATGGACTGAACTTTGGCGCGCATGGTTCGGGGACCAAATGCGGGCCTTGATACTCTCGAGAAAGATAGAAATTCCGTGACTACTCCTCCCGTGTCCATTCAGCGTGACCGCCGCGATATCTTCCGCGGATCTCTGTTCAACATCGGCGGCTTTCTCCTGCGCATGGCCAGCCGCATTCCACTTTTGTTCATTGCTGGCCGGCTTTATGGGG
>SCTM01000128.1 GCA_004297485.1 Rhodospirillaceae bacterium | reverse complement strand
GTCAAAACGGCCCTGGACAAGTACGGCCGCATCGACATTCTCATCCATAACGCCGGCAATACGCGCAAAATGCCTCTGAAGGAGTATACGCAAGCCGACTTCGAGGCCGTTGTGAACGTCCATCTCATGGGGGCATTTCACGTTGTCCGGCCCGCCTTTCCAATTATGTGCAAGGCAGGTTATGGTCGCATCGTGCTGGCTTCTTCGGCGGTCGGTTTATATGGGAATCCACACACCGTAGCTTATGCGGTGTCGAAGGCGGGCATGATCGGCTTGTCAAATGTCATCGCGCTTGAGGGTGCTGCGGAGGGCGTGAAATGCAATCTCATCCTTCCTGGAGCCGTGACGCGATTGGCCGGAGGATTGGACACCTCAAAATACCCGCCAACAATGGCACCGGAGCTGGTGGCGCCGCTGGCGGCCTGGCTCGCCCATGAATCCTGTTCGATCTCGGGCGAGATGTTGAGTTCCTTCGGTGGCCGTGTTTCGACCGCCTTTATCGCTGAATCACGGGGCGTATTCCGTGAGACGTGGACGATCGAGCAGATAGCTGAAAACATCGACGCGATCCGGAATGCGGATGTGCCCTTTATCACACCGGTCGTTCCAGCAGGCTTTCAAGAGCATATGAGCTATACTTTCGGAATGTCCAAGGGTGGCGCGGCTTAAAGATAAGATCGCATATAGGGATGGAAGCTGAGATGCAGGTAGCAATCGTCACAGGGGCAAGCAGCGGCATTGGGTTCGCAACCGCGATCAAGCTGGCCGAAATGGGAATGTCCGTTGTCGGCGTCGGGCGTGATACGAAAAAACTCGATGCCCTCAAGGCGGCCATCAATGATCCCACGCGCATTGAAACAATCGCGGTCGATTTGACCGCCGATGATGCTCCAAAGCGTATTGTCGAGGCCGCCGTCGCGCGCTGGAATCAGATTGATTTTCTCGTCAACAATGCCGGCGTCGGCAGTCCCAAGCCGCTTCATGAGACTGACGACCAGACCCTGGACTATTTTCTCGGCATCATGCTGCGCGCGCCGTTTCGCCTGGCGCGTGATGTCTTGCCACATATGAAGAAGGGCTCGGCGATTATCAACGTCACCTCGACCTTCGCGGTCGTCGGCGGAATGCGCGGCGGCGCATATTCCGCAGCGAAAGGTGGACTGACGGCTCTTACGACGCACATCGCATGCCAATATGGCGCACTGGGAATCCGCTCTAACGCCGTCGCGCCGGGGGTTACCCTGACGCCGATGGTCGAAAGTCGCCTGGAGGATCCGAAATTTCGCCGGATCAACGTCGAAATGACCCCTCATTTCCGCTTGGGTACGGTGGATGATCTGGCAAGCACGATCGCCTTTCTATGCTCACCTGGCGGGAGTTTCATCAACGGGCAGACGATTGTTGTCGATGGCGGCTGGTGTTCGACGAAATATCTCTCGGACTATGCCCTGACATCGGTCTGGACGCCCGCCGACGGCCAACCCGCCAAAAAGTGATCCTCGTGGATTCAAGGCAGACAGCGGATCGCTCGGCGAGTCGCCGACAGCAACCGCCTCTCAAGTTTCCACGTGAGCGCCAACGTATGCAGCGGTAGCCTCGGCCCGTATTTTTGCGCCCACCGTCGGTTGCGGTGGCCGCGCAGGCATGGTGGGGATCGCCTGACCACGGCGTTTCGCCTCGTATTCCAACCGCTTCATCAAGCTTGCCCGCGTATCGGGCTTGGGCTGCAGTACTTCGGTAAAATCCGCCGTCAGAGGAAGTACGGGCAATGCCCGTTCAACGCGCATCAATGTGCTAGCACCTTCGGTCACCGCTTCACCGACGAACATTTCCCGGCCTTCGAAGGAAAATGTTGCCTTGCCTTTTGACCACGGCGCCCCTTTCGGCATCACCAAGCGGAACCCCTCGTCGCAAGCCTTGATCTCGCGCGCGCGGATCGGCAGTGGGAATCCTTCGGCATCAAGGAGCGTCAGATGACCAGGAGCCTTTCGCGCCAGGGCAGTTTGAGCTAATTCCTGCCACGACGGCTGAGGCCACTTGGATGCTTCGCTTGGTTTACCGGGCGGGGCAGGGTCAGACTTTGGATAAACCGTATTGGCAGGCGCACGCCACTCCTGGGGCTTCTCATCCATTGCCGCAAAATTTCTCCACCACCGAATATGCACCGGCGTGATGGAAATAATAATCCGCGTAAAGTACCACACGGCGTGACGTGTAATGGATTCATAATCGATCACGCTGGGCGTCATGAAAGGAATAAGTATCCCCTCCGCGAGGTAGCGATCGAGATTGGCTTGCAGATCGGCGTCGCGCACGGCGGCCATGCCGGCAACAGAGATCACCGGCTGATCTGGTCCGCCTTCCAAGAGCAGACCGACTTTCGGATTCTTGCGTGCCCGCTCAGCTTTGACCGGGTAGGCCAAGCCCGTACCGACGTCGAGACTCTTGAGATCTTCGCTGGGGAAAAGAAGGAGCGGTGTATCGATCGGTACACCCGCAGCACTGACGCTGGCATATTCCGTCACGAATTGAGCTCTGATCTGTCGAGCTACATGCTCGGGTAGGTGTTTGAAAAACGTCATTCCCTTATGCTCCCGCGACTTTCAGCTTCCAAACGAACCCGAGAGTTCTTCAATTCGTGGTCTGCTCCTTGGCACCTCACGTAAGTATTCTGGATTGTGGACGGCTATACAACCGTAGAATATGGCCAGTCTGGCCACTATGTGAACCGAGTGGGATCGCGCACAGAACGTGTCCACGCGACGAGAAGGAACACGTGCTCTTCTGCGACAAAGAGGCGAGTGTCTCTTCACTCATACGTCTCGTCAGATATTGCCGTCAGCATTTGAATCGGGAGATGCTCTGGCGGCTGGTATTGCGACTGCAAAGGGGAGGATCTCGATGAGCGGCGACGATTTCAATCAGATGGTGAAAGTCCTCGACGATACGAGGCAAATTGTGAACGCTCTCAACCTGTACGGGCTGGCGATTGACGCCCATCGCTACCAACTTTTCGACCAGGTTTTCGCACAGGAGATCGAGGCCAATTATAACCCTCCGGTCTTCTATAAAAGCCGGGAAGAAATTAAGTCCCACATGGAGCAATTTCATGCCCCCCTCGATGGGTCACAACACAACATCATGAACCATCAAGTCATCGTGAATGGTGATCGCGCGAATTCCATCAGTTACGTCGTGGTGCGGCTGGTCAAGGGCAAGGGCTATTTCCAAATGGGCTGCTACTACGACGACAGCTGGATCCGTACACCCGAGGGCTGGCGGATTAAAACACGCTTTTGTCGCGGCAATTTCTGGGAAGGCAATCCCGGTATCGGAGGGGAAGTGGCACCAGGAGCTGTCCTTGAACCTCTCATCCATACTTTGCGCCACGCAGGTGAGGCAGGTGAGGTTTCCTATTTGAACGCGCTCGTGCGGAACTGACCGACGCAGGTACCAAGGTGTTTGGTTCCGGAGCTTCATTGTGCGCTACAACGTGGCGAGATATCTGGGACGATTTCGCCACGTGACCAACGAGTGTCCTAGGTTGGTAAGATGCCGAAAATGAGGACCGTATGACGCTATCTAAATACACCACGCAAGAATGTCCGGACTCGGCAACGCTGATGGAACTGGCACGGGCCGAGACGGGTCTCGACGACTTTGGCGACGATCGCCTACGTGCGCCGCTTGAGGCCCTGCTGTATTCCTTCCGGCATGATGCTTGGCCGAAGATGACCCCGGCATCGCGGGAAATTGTCGTGCCCTGGTTGGCTAGCCATCTCGCCAATCGGCTGCGTGTTGTTGACGATCGCAAGCGCTACACGGACATCGCCAAGGTCGCTATCCGGAATCCCTTTATCGTCGTCGGCCCGCCGCGCTCCGGTTCCACGCTGCTCCATACACTACTCAGCCTTGATCCGAAGAATATCGCGCCGACATACTGTGAATGCCTCGAACCGAGTCCGCCGCTGGCATTGGGTGAGCCCACGCCCGCGCGCATCGATGCCGCCAACGCCCGCATTCACAAATTTCTGGACCAAATCCCTAATATTTACATCCAGCATTCGTACTTGATCGAGGAAGGTGCCAGCGCCGTCGGGGAGTGCGGCACCGAAATCCTGATCATGGCGATGACGACCAAGGGTCTCTATTACTACTACCCATTGGACAGCTATCGTGAATACCTGCTAACCGCCGACCATAGCGCCGCGCTGGCCTTCCACCATAGTTTCCTGCAGCACGCGCAATGGGGACGGGAGGACCGGCGTTGGGCGCTCAAAGCGGCCGACCACATGGTTTGGTTGGGAGACCTCCATGCGCAGTACCCGGATGCGAATCTGCTTTGGACTCACCGCGACCTGGCCGAATTGCTGGGCTCCTGCGCCAGCGTCATGTGTACGACGCGTGGCCTCTGCGGACCGGTCGCGCCTGAGGCACGGCGTGGCCTGGCGCAGGAGGCTGTCGAACTCGAACGCCGACTTTTTCAGCACGGCATGCGGGTGCGCGACGCCGTTGGCGAAGACCGGTTTTACGACGTCTCCTACCATGATGTGATGACGAATCCCGTGCGGACCGTCGAGCGCATCTACGAACGCTTCGGACTTACGCTGAGCCGCCAAGCCGCTGACAATATCCGCGACTGGGTAGCGCGCAATCCTCAGACCAAGCACGGCGTGCATCGGCATTCGCCGGAGGATTTCGGCCTTGAGGCCGATCTCATCAATCGTCAGTTCGAAGAATATCGCGAACGTTTCGGCTTTGGGTTCGGTGTCCGTCCGTCGCTGTCGGTCTGAAGGCAAGAGGGAGAAAACGATGACAGGCAAGCCGCCGTACATCTCGACGGCCATGGAGCAGGCCTGGCAAGCCTATCTGCAGGGACTCGAAGACGTCCGTCAGATCATTTTTGGTCATCGTTTCGCCGAAGGTTCGCGCGAGAGCAATGAAGCACACTACCTGTTTCACCAGGTCCAGGCCGAGGCCTTCAATGTCGCGATCGCACCGCGGCCCGACTACCCCCACTTCCGCACGCTGTATGACCCGCTAACCTATACCTGGGGCGTGCCCAACGTCGATTTTCTTTATAGCGTTGCGTACCTCGATGGACGGCGCACCTATCGCATCTGGGGCAAGAGAAGCAATTCACTCATGGTCTTGATGCAGTCGATGAATGCCCACCTTACGTTGCCTCAGGAGCGTATTAAGCTCCTCAGCAACCGTGATCTCGACACGTTGCAGTTCGATAAGGACGGTAATTTCGAGATCATTGCCAGTGCGACGCAGCACGACGGCAACTGGTTCAAGCTCGATCCCGAGTCGGATCGTAACGCCATCATGGTGCGCGAAGTCTTCGGCGACTGGGAAAATGAGCGGCGTACGGAAATGCATGTGGAGGCGATCGACGATGTCGCACCCCGGCCAATGGTGCACGACGAGACAACGATGATCCGCCGGCTCGAAGACGCGGTGCGGTTCATGAAATACTGCGCGGACGGCGTCTCGATCAAAGTCGTGGAGGGTGCGCTAGCCATGGCCGGTGGCTGGAATCGCTTTGCGGTTCCGAAATTGGGCGCTGGCCAGGCCGCGGCTCCAGAGGCGACCTACAACATCCTCGCATATGATATTGGCCCGGAAGACGCGCTTATCGTCGAAATCGATCCGCCCAATCCGAAGTACTGGGGCGTGCAGCTGAGCGACATCTGGAGTCAAGCCATCGACTACACTTATCATAATTGTAGCCTGAACAAGGCACAGGCGTCCGTGGACGGCGACGGAAAAATCCGAGCGGTTATTTGTCATCGCGATCCTGGTATCCAGAACTGGCTCACGCCGGTAGATAGCCGCAAGGGCGCGGTATTCGTGCGTTATTTCTTCGCTCAAGGCATATCGACACCCATAGCCCGACTGGTACCTTACGCCGAACTCGCCCAGAATCTTCCGGAAGATACGGCACGAATCGCACCCGAGGTGCGCCGCGCTGAACTCAAGAAACGTCGGCGGGCGATCGAGCGTCGCTATAATTATTGAGGATTAAAAAGCGGCGCACTCACACGCCCCGACTGCCAAACTTATTCATACAAACCTGGAGCAGTGCACATGAGCCGTCGTCTTGAAGGCAAAGTCGCGGTTGTGATTGGTGCCGGTTCGAGCGGTTCGGGCTGGTCCAACGGCAAGGCGGTTGCGGCCGCTTACGCGCGTGAGGGCGCGATCGTCCTCGCGGTGGACTTCGACAGCGCGCGTGCTGAAGAAACTGCGCGCATCATCACCGAAGAAGGTCACGCCGCTCACGCGCTTCGCGCTGATGCCACATCCAATACGGATATGGAAGCAGCGATGGCCTATGCGCGCGAGAAGTTAGGTGGGATCGACATCGTGCACAATAACGTCGGGTCGGGCGCCGGGGGTGGCGCATTGCATGAGTACAGCCTCGCGGATTGGGACCTCGAGATTGCTGTGTCGTTGAAAAGCGCGTTTCTTGGCATGCGCGCGGGAATCCCGCATTTGCTTGCGCGCGGTGGTGGCGCCATCGTCAATACCTCCTCGATAGCGGCCGTGCGTCCTCTCCTGAGGGGGAAGAGTCCCGGTTACACCGCTGCCAAAGCCGGTGTTGAGGCGATAACCCGCGCAGCCGCCGCCGAGTACGGGCCCAATAATATCCGCGTGAATTGCATCCGCATCGGCTATTGCGATACGCCGCTCGTGCGTGGCCTGTATGAGAAGGCGGGCATCCGGGGCGAAGCGCTTGAGGCCAAGATGAAGGAGGGCGGCCTCGGTGTACCGCTGCGCCGCGAGCGAACCACCGTCTGGGACGTGGCGGCAGCCGCAGTGTTTCTGGCCTCCGGTGAAGCAGGACATATCACCGGCGTAATCTTGAATGTCGACGGCGGGGTTGACGTGGCGCCGATCTAGGTTCTTTGGTGCTCGGTAATCATAAGATCTGACGTGAGGGCGCGCACCCGACCAGTATGAGTCTCGATCGATCGCCAGAGAATCCCGTGCGGCGCAATAGCCTTCTGCCTTATCATGGTTCGGTCCAGGTGGCCTGAATCCATTTTCCTTGGACGATTAAATTGTCGCCATCCAGATCGTTGCAATTCGCTCGGGAGAGATAATCATGCTGTCGCCCATCGATAAACTGTTGGCGGTCGAGGAAATCAAAAAGCTGAAGGCCCGCTACTTCCGCGTTATCGACAGCCACGACTGGGTCGCCTTTCGCGGGATTCTCGCGGACGATGCGGTGTTCGGATCACCGAACGATGCGGAAGCCGAGAAGAAGTGGAAGGGCACGATTCCGTGGAGCCATTGGACTACACCTCACATCACGGGCGCCGACGCTATTGTTGCCTGGATCAGCGCGGGGCTCGCCAACGGGACCAGCGTTCATCGCGGCTTCAACGCTGAAATCGAGGTTCTCACCGCCGATACCGCGCGTGGGATCTGGGGTCTGGAAGATATCTTGCGCTTTCCAGGAATGGAGGTGCACGGTTACGGTCACTATCGCGACACCTACGTGCGCAGCGACGGTGTCTGGCGGATCAAGTCGTTCGAGGTTCTGCGCAAATCCGTGGAATTTCGCTACCTGCAAACGACGGGCGACGCCGTCGTCTAGACCTTTGCGCCGGGGCGATCTGAGTGGTGGTGAGGGCAGATAATGCGGGTAATTTTCTGTCGACTTCCTGTTCATGAGAAAAATGCCGGAATTTCCTGCAAATTGGGCTCCTCTCCAGTCCCGTCGCGCCGCCATAATCCGCAGAACTCACTGGGTATCGGGCGATATTGTCCACGCTTCGGAACAGGGGGTTTATTTTGGGGATTGGGGAGCGTTTTTGAGGTATCAGAGAGGTCATTCGGTGGGGGTGACCGTGGTTTGGAATGTGTCACGCATGTTGATGCGCCAAGCCTGCTGGATCGCGTTTTCGGAACGGATATGCCGTGTCGGCAGGTGACAAGGCGATGAATCGTCTCTCGCACGGTTTCAAGGGATAGGATGATAGATATGACGATCACTGCCGCTAAGTATGGTCCTTGGGCCGTCATCCCGGGTGGATCCGAAGCCATAGGAGCCGCCTTCGCACATAAGCTCGGCAAGGCAGGTATTAACGTCGTTTTGATTGCCCGGAAAGAAGGGCCACTCGAGGAAGTTGCTCGCGCTGTTCGTGCCGAATCCGGCGTACAGGTGCGCACGCTGGCACTCGACCTGACCCGGCCCGATCTGCTGGAGTGCGTCCGAAAGATTACTGACGACATCGACGTCGGGCTTTTGGTCTACAACGCCGGGGCACAACAAAGCACTGCGCCCTTCGTCGAGAAGACCTTGGAAGACGCGATGAAAGTGGTTCTCCTGAATCCGGTCGGACAGGTGGCGCTCTGCCATCACTTCGGCAAGAAGATGGCGGCGCGCGGACGCGGTGGCATCATTCTCATGGGCTCGCTCGCGGGCAGCGCCGGCGGCGCAACCGTTGTCACTTACTCCGCGTCAAAAGCATTTACCCATATTTTTGCCGAAGGTTTATGGTCCGAACTCAAGCCGCGCGGCGTCGACGTGGTGAGTGTCGTCATGGGTGCCGTCGATACGCCGTCCATGACGCGGCTCGGGGTCACGTTCCGTCCGGGCGAGGCAGCTGATCCCAACGATATGGCCCAGTTGAGCCTCGACAATATTGCAAATGGCCCGATTTATGTGATGCCGCCCATCGCGGAATTCTTTCAACAGCTCTGCGGTATGCCGCGACGGCAGGCGTCAGAGACGATGACCAATATGCTCACGGGCGTCACCCATTAGCCCAAGCGATTGAGATTTAGTGCGTTTGGCGCTGTGGCCTTTGTGTAAGGGAGAGCGTTCATGAACGAGATAGGCAAAGTAGCCGGAACCGCTGCTGAAAAGCCCGTGGTGATTCCCGTCGAAGCGTATGTCTCCGAGGCCTATGCCCGGGCGGAAAGCGACAAGCTATGGGCCAAGGTGTGGCAGGTCGCCTGCCGGGTGGAAGAGATCCCCAAGGTCGGCGATTACGTCACGTATGACATTCTCGACGAGTCGATCATTGTGGTTCGCAGCGCGCCGGATAAAATCACGGCATACTACAACGTCTGTCAGCATCGCGGCCGGCGGCTGACGGAAGGCTGCGGCCAGGCCAAGCAGTTCCGCTGCAAGTTTCATGGCTGGGCCTGGGGTCTGGACGGTAAGAGCACGCACGTTCTTGACCCCCAGGACTGGGGCAAGTCTCTGACACCGGAGAACCTGCGGCTGAAGGAAGTCAAGGTCGGCACCTGGGGCGGTTGGGTCTGGATCAACATGGATCCCAACTGTCAGCCGTTGCAGGACTACTTGGAGCCGGCTGTTTCGATGCTGGACCCTTTCGAGTTCGAGAAGATGCGCTATGGCTGGCGCCAGTGGCTCTACGTCGCGTGTAACTGGAAAGTGGCGCTGGAAGCCTTCAACGAAAGCTATCACGTCGACGGTACCCACCCGCAGTTCACGAAGTGGGGTTCGACGATGTGGTGGAGCAAAGCGGAAAACAATTGCGGCTATCACGGGCGGGGAGCGGCGCGTGGCGAACCCGGATCGGTCCAGGGAGGCACTGCTGCTACGGGAGAACTCATGGCTGCGGCAGGTCAAGACCCGCGTCTCGCCGCCGCGGATTATCAGAATGAAATCGTCAGAACCCTCAACGCCGCAACGACGGATACGTTCGTGAAGGCGGCCAACCGGCTCGCGGATGAATTACCGCCCGGCACTCCGTTCGATCAGGTAAACGCCCATTTCATGGCGTCCGCGGAGCGCGACGATGCCGCGCGTGGCGTGATCTGGCCGAAGATCGATCTCGCGCACATGACAGCGGTCGGGCACGATTGGCACATCTTCCCGAATACCATCATTCTCTTCGGTCAAACCTTCGCACTGTGTTACCGCGCGCGCCCCAATGGCTATGACCCGAACAGCTGCATCTTCGAGGTCTACCACATGGAGCGATTCCCCGAAGGGCAGGAGCCGAAGACGGAGTGGGTGTATAGTCCCGAGCCGACTGAACAGAAGTGGCTCAAGATATTGACTCAGGACTTTACCAATATGCCGCAGATGCAAAAGGGCATGAAATCACGGGGTTTCGCGGGGCCACGCCCGGGACCGGTGCAGGAGGTCGCGGTGATTCATTTCCACCGGCTGCTCGCGAAATACATGGGCACCGGGGCGCCGCAGCCAATCGCGTGAGGCAAGGTATTTGCCGCGGCTCCAGTCGGCGTAGACAAGTAGCCCATTAGCGCGTCGGCGAAATCCCAGCAGGTTCCGGCGCGGGCAAGACTCATGCTTGACATGGCCTTGCGCGACGCCCCCCGCACTTATTCAGCCGCCTGAGTGCCAGAGCTATCGTTCGACGCATGCTTCTCTTCAAGCCTTTTGAAGAATGCTTCCACGTCAGCCGTTGTCACGCGACCGCGGCTGCCGGTACCGGCAGTGGCGCTGAAGCCGGGCTTCGAATGCTCGGTCGTGTCGACATGAGCTGCCTTGGTCCTGAGTGCTTTGACTGTGCAGTTTTCGCGACCACCCAGCTTGCCGAAGGCGTCGAAGGCGTATGCCTTGAGCGCGTTTTCATGGGTCATCATGTCGATCTGCTTATCGGGTAACTTGCCGATATATTCCCATAGCGCCTCGGGGCCTCGCGGCCACTGTGTGTCAGAATGGGGGTAGTCCGATTCATAGCAAATGGTGTGGGCCCCCAGCAGGGCGATGGCCTCTTGATTGAAGCCACCGTCGCGGTGAACAAAGGTACACAGAAAATGCTCGCGGAATATGTCGCTCGCCTTCTTGCCACCGAAGTTCGAATGCGTCCATGTGCCATGCTGTTGGAGGACGAAATCCATGCGCTCCAGAACATAGGGAATCCAGCCAACGCCGCTTTCAATTAACGCGAACTTCAAATTCTTGTATCTCAGCAGGGCATCGAGGTGCAGATAGTCGGTCAGCGCAAGGCTGATCGACAACCCCATGCAAACGATCCAGGCATCCATTGGCGATTCCGGAGAGAATCTCGGAGCCGCATTCCCAGTGCCATGATGCATGCCGATCACAACTTCGTTTTCGGCGCAGACCTTCCAGAACGGCTCCCAATATTCGTTATGTATGCTGGGGTAGCCCCGGTTCACCGGGTTGTCGGAAAAAGTCACCGAATGCACGCCCTTCTTCGCCAGACGCTTTATCTCGTCCACGGTGGCATTCATGTCCCAGCTTGGCACCAGGCAACATGGGATGAAGCGACCGGGCGCGGCGGCGCACCATTCATCCACGTGCCAGTCGTTATAGGCACGGAGCAGCGTCAGCGCCTGCTTCTTATCCTTGAAGGTGTTGAATACGTTGCCGTCAAACATCGTGACCGTTGGAAAGCACATCGACGCGAGCACGCCGTTGACGTTCATGTCATCGACACGCTTCGCGACGTTGTAGCAGCCCTCGCGCATTTGGCTCAGCGAGACGGGCTCCATGCCATATTCGACTTTCGGGCGGCCGACCACGGCGTTAAGGCCGACACCGCCGATGCGACGGCCGTCGTATAGCCAGTAGTTGATGCCTTCTTTGTCAGTATGAAAGGTTGGCGCGAATTTCTTCTGCTCCGCCGTTAGATGCCGTTCGTACATGTCGGGCGGTTCGATAATGTGGTCATCGAGGCTGACCAGCACCATGTCTTCCATCTTCATGTGGCCACTCTCCGAAAGGGTGATGTCTTTGTGAGAAGAACCTGCTTGCACTTGACCGCCGCGACGGACAAGCCCCACTGGGGCGTGCCTTAAGCCGTTATTTTGCTGGTCCGATCAGTTTTGTAAGTATGCTCCCACCATAGCAGGTTCTCCAAATAAAATGCTTCGAGGTCCATAAGAAGGTAATATTGGAAGTCGAGAAGAGGTTAAAAGTCGGCGCCGATTGACACTTTATCTCCCGTAGTTTCACCATTCCGGGAGGCGTGCGGCGGCCGGCTGGTCCAGAATGGCGATCCGCGGTGGCGGCAACCAGGGGAAGTGAGGGAGGGAAATGAAGCACGAATCCGCAATCGCCGGTGTGGGCGCGACGCCTTACTATTTTCGCGGACAATCGGCGCCGCAGACACTTTATGAGATGATCTGTAAGGCGATTTTGGCGGCTGTCGAAGATGCGGGACTGACAATCCGGGACGTCGACGGTCTAGCCTTCTATAGCATGGGCTTCGATTCCGGGCTCATCGCCGAATCCTTGGGCATTCCCGAGCTGACCTTTGCCAGCACGGTCTCAGGTACGGGTGGTGGTTCTGCAGGCGTGCTTGATTTGGCGGCAATGGCCGTCGAAACCGGCCGGGCAAAAACCGTCATCTGTGTAGGTGCGTGTCAGCAACTCCAAATCCGGTACGGCACTGCCTTCAGTCATATGCCGGTGACGCCGGAAAAGGCCTGGGAACGCGCCGCCGGATTGACGGGACCCGGACAGGTCTTCGCGCTGATCGCGCGACGGCATATGCACACGTATGGGACTCGACGGGAGGCCTTCGCCGAGGTCGTGATTTCATCCCGGCTTTATGCGGCGACGCGCGAGAGCGCCATAAGGCGTCGCCCGCTGTCGATCGATGAGTATATGGCGGCGCCGATGCTGGCGGACCCACTCTGCCGCCTGGACTTCACTCTTGAGACCGACGGCGCGGTTGCGTTCGTGGTGACGAGCGGCGAGCGCGCGCGCGATCTGAAACGGCGACCCGTCTACATCGCCGCCAGCGCCCATGGCGGTACGTGCGAATGGGGGCGGGCGTTCCATTGGCTCAATATGCCCGACCCGATATTTACCACAGCCGGAAGCGAACCGATCGCGGCGCGCCTCTATGCCGCCGCGGGAATCGGACCCAAGGAGATAGATGTCGCCCTCATCTATGATCATTTCTCACCGCTGGTGATCATGCAGTTGGAGGATTACGGTTTCTGCCACAGAGGTGAGGGCGGGGCATTCGTGGAAAGCGGCGCGATACGGATCAACGGGTCTATCCCGGTCAATCCGCACGGCGGTCATCTTTCCGAAGCCTATATCATCGGCATGACCCATATCCGCGAGGCGGTGGAACAATTACGCGGCGAGGCCGTCAATCAGATCGAAGGTGCTCAGTTTGCACTTGTTACCGGTGGGCCGGCCCCGATTCCCATGAGCGGCGCGATCCTGAGGAATTAACAGCCATGTCGGATGTCAGTGCTCACCCCTCGCTTTCTGGATACGAAGTTCCGATTGATTCATGGACGCAACCTTTTTGGGACGCAACAGCAACGCGGAAGCTGGTGTTGCCGCGTTGCGCTGATTGTGATCGGTTCCGGTGGCCACCTGGACCATTCTGCCCCGGGTGCCACTCTCAACGGGTAGAGTGGGTACCTGCTGGCGACGGCCAGATTTACTCATTCACGATTATTACGAAGGGTGACGGCGATCAGCATCAGGTGTTTGTCCCGGCATTGATCGAGTTTCCCGAAGCAGGCGGCCTGCGACTGGTCGCGGCAATCGTGGAAACGCCTTTGGCAGCGGTTCGCATCGGCGCGAGAGTTGAGCTGAGCTGGTCGCACGCCGCAAACGCGACCGTGCCTGTCTTTAAAATAGTCACGCTCTGAGGATGGGCACTCCATCGTCGGCCGACCTGTCGGAGCGTGCCCCGCCATGCCCAATCTGCTAGACGGGGGTCACACGCCCGATATAATCGCGGCGTACAATTTCCTTGCTTTCGAAGTACGGCAGATCATCCGATCGCGGATACATAGTGCACGGGCTTGCCTCAGCTTCGGCCGCAAGTAGATTTTCGGAAATGCTCACCGCGGGGAGGCATAAGTGACGCCAATTTTCGAACACCTCCGGATTATCGATCTCACCCAGGGCATGGCCGGTCCGTTGGCGACGATGATTTTGGCGGATTACGGCGCAGATGTGATCCGTCTCGAACCTCCCGGCGGCGATCCAATGTGGGCCCACCCGGCTTACATGGTCTGGAATCGCGGCAAGAAGAGCGTCGCGTTGGACTGGTCCTCGCAAGTCGGTCGCGATCAAGCGCATCAGCTCGTGCGGGGTGCCGACATATTCATCGAGAGCCTGCGGCCCGGCGAGGCCGGCCGGTTGGGGCTTGGCTATGAGGCGCTTGCCGCGGCGAATCCGGCGCTGATCTTTTTTTCGTTGTCGGCTTTCGGTCAGGAAGGCCCCTATAAGAACCTCAAGCCCTATGACGGTATTATCAACGCCAAGTCCGGACGAATGCATGACCAGCCGGGCTGGCAGGGTCATCGGCCGACCTATCGTGCCGTTAACGATGTTTCCTATCACACGGCCATGTTTACCGTTCAGGCGTTGGTGGCGGCGCTGCGCGTGCGTTTGATGACAGGGCGCGGACAGCGGGTTGAAACGAGTTTATTGGGGGGCGTCACCGCTCCGAACAACCCCTGGCGCCGCTTCGAGGGCCAGTCTCTTCCGCCAGATATATATCCGAGAGCAGCTCCCAAGGACGCCGTCATTCGTGGCGAGTTGGTGCTCGATCGCCATGAGTCTGATCCCTACACCGCGGTTCCCAGCCAGATCTGCGCCGAGTGCAAGGACGGCCGCTGGATCATGCATTCGCATATTCAGCCCGATCTCTTCAAAGCTTGGATTAACGCCATCGGCCTCGGCTGGATCTGGGACGATCCACGCTTTGGCAAGGCGCCAAGCTTTGCCAAAGACGAAGATCGCGTCGCATTGAATCTCATGATCTTTGAGCGGATGAAGGAAAAGACGTCGTTCGAATGGCGCGAGATCTATCGACGCAATCCGGACTGCGCCGGGGAAACCATGCAGACCACGCAGGAAGCGATCGGTCACGAGCAATTTATTGCAAACGGCCATATCATCGAACTTGACGACCCGCGCGTGGGCCGCATCAAGCAGGTGGGAGCATTCGCGAGAATGAGTGAAACGCCGGCGGTGATCGCGCGTCATGCCCCTCAGCCGGGTCAGCATACAGACGAAGTTTTGGCTGGCATGCCGGTGGCCCCGATAAAAATCAAATCCACCGGCGGTCGACCGAAGCGGCCGCTCGAGGGGGTGATCATGCTGGAACTGGCGACGTGGCTGGCCGCGCCATTTGCGGGGGCGCTCCTGGCGGATCTGGGTGCGCGCGTGATCAAGATCGAAGCTTTGGCGGGCGATCCGTTCCGGTTGATGCCATCGAACGAGAACATGATCCGTGCTTTTCAAGGCAAGGAGAATGTCGCGCTCAATCTTAAATCCAAGGAAGGCCAGGAGATTTTTCACAAGCTGGTGGCACGCGCTGACATCCTCATGCACAATTTCCGGCCGGGAGCACCGGCGCGCATCGGTGCTGACTACGAGACTTTGCGCAAGATCAAGCCTGATCTCGTTTATGTCTATGCTGGATCCTATGGGTCCAAGGGGCCTGACTCGCTGCGTGCAGCGTTCAATCCTACGATGGGCGCATTCTCAGGTAATTCGCTCTTTCAGTCCGGCGAAGGCAATTTGCCCAAGGGCGATCAGTCGCCCGATCCGATGGCGGGCAGCGGAGTGGCGACGGGAATTATGCTGGGTCTGGCGGCGCGTCTGCTGACCGGCAAAGGCCAATATATCGAAACGTCGATGATGAACTCGAACGTCTACGCGAATTCGGATGATGCCTTCGACTATGCCGGTAAGCCCACACGACGCGTTCCTGACAAGGCGCAATTAGGCCTGGAGGCCACCTATCGTTTATACGAGACGACACAGGGGTGGGTCTTTCTGGCCGTTCAGTTCGATCATGAATTCGCGGCCTTCTGTAAAGTGATCGGGAGAGAAGACCTGGCCCATGATGCGCGCTTCGCGAGTTGGGCTGGCCGATATGACAATCGCGTTGTTTTGGGCGATGAACTGGAGCTGGTGTTTCGGACCCGCAGCGCGGAAGAATGGGAATCGCTTCTTACAGCGGCTGATTTGGGTTGCGTCACGGCCGATGGCTCCGGACATCGGCGCTTTCTGTACGAAGATCCTCACATGCGGGCGATTGGATTTATGACGCCGACGCAGAGCCGCGCCTTCGCCGATCAGGCGCCGGGCGGAAAATATTGGCGCCATGCGCCGGTGGTACGTTTCTCCGAAACGCCCTGTGAGGCTGGCAAGCCCTATTGCGGGCTCGGAGAACACACGCAGGATGTTCTAAGGGAACTCGGCTACGACAGCACCGCAATCGCACGGTTCAAGGAGGCCAATGTGATCGGCATGCCGATCGATAAAGTTTTGTCGCACACATAGGTGGACGAATGATGATCCGGGGTGGCCTGAGTCTCAACTTAGGACCACCGAAGGGATGGTGTTTCCGGTTCTGTTATGACGACGGACTGAACGCGTCGCCGCAGCACAATCTGGTAGCCGAACACCGCAAGCACACAAAATGAAAGCGCGCCGCCGGCTAGCATTGCGCTCTCCGGCCCGAATTGCCGGCTCAACGGTTCGACGACGATAGTGCAGAGAGGGGCGGCGAGATAATGAGAGCCCTTGACCAAACCCACGGTACGACCTTGTTGGTCGAGGGTTACCTGCTTTGCCGCCGCCGTCATCAGGTTCGGAACAAACCATCCCATCCCCAGGCCAAACACCGTCATGCCCACGACCACACCGACAACGCCCGGCACGATTGCCGTGATTAACATTGCGGTGCCGGTGCAGAAAAAACTAAATGCGAAGGCTGCATGTGATGAAACGATGCGATGAACTTTACCGTACAGCATGGACATGATTGCCGCGACGGTCGAATCTGCGAAACCTACCAGCGAAATGAGGAAAGGGCTCGACACGCCCGCCTGTCGCATCAAGAACGGTAAATAGACGGTCGGTATGTAGGTGACGCTTCCGATGCAGACCGCGAGCACCGCGAAACGCGTTGGAAACCAAGTCAACAGAGACTGAGCCGAAGGCGCGCTTCCAGCTAAGCGATGCGCCGGCCTCTCGTTGCCTAGGCCGAACAAGGCGACGGCGGCAAGAGGCAGTCCCAGAAAGTAAAGCGCAAACGGCCAGCGCCATCCGAATTCGCCCAGAAGTCCAGACACCGGCTGCAGGATCAGGCCGCTTAACGCGGCAAGAGAGACGTGAGCCCCCATCCATTTGGCGCGGTCATGACCGTCGAACCGCGAGTTGATCAAGGTCATGGTTGTGGCGGCGATGGCCGACCCCGCCGCGCCGACAAACAGACGCGACGCGATCAATGCGGGCAGGCTATCAAGATAAAGGCCCGCTGTTCCGGCCAGAGTAAGGAGGAGGCAGGAGCACAACAACACCTTCCGTGCGCCCAGACGGTCGGTCAGAAGGCCTCCTAGGGGTGCGCCGATCACCATGGTGACGCCGACAACGGTGACAAGCAACTTGACCAGTAGGTGATCTCCTGGATTGTGTGCCAGGGCCGCGTCGATCTTTGGCAGGACGGGGAAGAGTGGGCCCAAGGTTAACGACACGGCGATACCGCCGGTCAGCATGACCGTCTTGGTTCCCCAATTGAGTGGATCGAGAGGTGATGCTGTCCCGCGGTCGGCGTTGTTGGTCATTAGCTCTCATCCATACCAACGCGCCGAAATAGGGACACCCGTCCGGTAGAGGCTCTGCATAAGCAGCCCCCGCACAGGCACGGCCGAATAATGACGTGCCTCATCAGTACTTGCATAGACGGGCGCGGCTCTCAAAACGGCAGGTTGTATAATTCGACGGCATTGCGTTCGAGAACGCGCTTGCGCGTTTCGTAATCGTAGCCACCCAGCGTGTCTACCAGCTTGGCCTGCACGCCGGGATAGAGCGAGGTTGGGTGCGGGAAATCGGTTTCGAACAGCAGCCGGTCGACGCCGATTTCTTCCAGCATGTGCTTGGGCGCATAGGTTTCGAACCAGAAGGTGACCCAGAAGTGCCGTTTGAAATATTCTTTCGGCCGAAGTTTAAGGCCTCGATTCTCAGCGGTCCGGAACTCGTCGAGCTGGTGTTCCATTGCTTCGAGGACGAATGGCACCCAGCCGGAACCGCTTTCGATCAGGCCGATCTTCAGATTCGGGTACTTGTCGAGAATGCCTGAAACCATGAAGTTGGACATGGTGGCGCAAGTGCCCATGTGGTGCAGCATGGCATGGATGGGCAGACGCTGGTCGAATCCAAGATTGTCCCAGATCGCCGAGTTTGCATCGAGCGCACCGTTGAGGTGGAAATTCAACGGCGTGCCGGTTGCGTTGCAGATATCGAAGACCTCTTCCCAGAAGGGCGACACTTTGCCGTCCGGTCCGAGGAAGCCGGAGGAAAGCCGCTCGGGCCGATCCGGCATGACGATGCCTTTGATACCGAGATCAACAATGCGGCGCATCTCCTTGTTGAGGACGCTCTTATCCCAATAAGGCAGCGAGGCCATGCAATTGATGCGGCCGCCCGAGTCCTTCATCCGGTCGGCGCACGCATCATTGAACATTTGTATTACCGTGATCGCCAATTCCTCATCGTTGAGGCCAACCAGGGACCCGGCTTGCGTTACGCCGCCGTTCTGGAAGCAGATCTGCGCCCATACGCCCATCGCGTCCATCTCTTTGAGGCGCGGCTGGATCAAATACGAGCCGGCATTGATCTGATCGTAGTTCCGGAAGGCGAGGCGGCCGAGCAGCTTGTTGTGGTCGGCGGCGATCACGTTGCCGCCGAGCGAGCCGAAGTCCTTATCGCCAATGAACCAGCGGTCCGCGCCATTGATACGCTTCACGTGCGGCATCTTGCTCTTCAGTCCTGACGGCGCATTTGCAGTCCACAGATCCGGCGGCTCCGTGAAATGCGTGTCGCAATCGACGATCTTGATCCCGTTGAAGAGCGGGTCGACGCCTGTGGCGTTAGCCGCGTAGTCAACCTTCTTGATAAAGCCGCCGTCCGCCCAGCCTTCTTCCAGCCAATAACGACGGGCGTCGTCCGCATCCGCCTTAATAGCCGTCGTTGCTTTGTCTGCCATAGAGGCCTCCCTCTTCCTGTCGCATTCTTATTGCGCGAACACCCACGGCACGCCTCACTTTGGCTTCTGTGGGTACTGGAGCGCCAGCTAACAGCTGGCGACGAGCTTCCTCACGAATGGCCAACGCTCGATTTCGGCGGCACGTTATTGCCGCTCACATTCATCAAGCATAGGCCTCGGCCGCGAAGCTAGCAAGCACTTGGTTGTTTACGTGGGCCGCATCTAATGCATTGTTCTGGACGCTATTTCTCGCGGTCAATGCGCGAAGGTAAGGTGATCAGTTGCGTTCTGCGCGCTCTTGCCGGTGTTGCGCGTTACACCTTGCGGGCTTTGGGCGACAAAGATACCGGCACGTCCATGCGCCCGACGCGCGGGATTTCAATCGTCATGATATCACCAGGCACGACGGGGCCTACTTCCGATGTGCCCGAAAAAATGACGTCCCCGGGATGCAGCGTCATGACGGTGGATGCGAAGGCGACCATTTGAGCGGGGCCGGCGGTGAGTTCGCCGAAGCTACGGCCGTGTTTGAACTCTCCATTCACCAGGAAACGGTAGCCGAGTTCCGCGGGGTCGGGGATTTGATCGGTGGTGACGAGGCATGGCCCCAGCACGCCGTAGGTGTCAAAGGATTTGCAGAAGGTGAAGAATTCCTTTTCCTCCTTAAGCGTCATATCAAGGGCACAGGTGTAGCCCGCCACGTAGTCGAGCGCCTCGGCCGCGCTGACATTGACGCATTCACGTCCAATGACCCAGGCGAGTTCGGCCTCGTGCACCGTGACGCGATCGGGCCAGCGCAGCTGCACACCTTCACCTTCACCGGCCATGGCGCTGGTCATCTTGAAAAGAAAGCCTAGCATCCCGAGAGGCGCCTTATGCTGCGGCCAATTCCCGACACCGCAGATGAACTTGCCAGGATTGGCCACGGGCGAGAGCAGCCGCACGTCGCTGCGTGGAATGACTGGAGCCCCGGATGCAACGGCCTCCATCCGTGGCCGAAGCCGGCCGAGATTCGCAATGAATTGGTCGCCGGGTGGTATAGGCCAGTGCAGGGGCGGCAGCTCCTCCGTGACACTGGTGACGTCGCGGATATTGTCGCCTTCCATGAGGCCCACCCGCGGCCGTGTCTTGGCGTCGGCCTTAAGTGTAAACCGGCAGATATGCATGAGGCTTCTCCTGGACAGTGGCCTTATTGCTCCTCGGTGGGGACGCGCAAACGGCGGCAGCCGCCGACCACCGACTCATTTTGCTGGACCGCAACCGACCGAGGTTTTATGGCCTCAATATCGGAAGCAATCAAGCACTTGGTTTGTACGTTATCGGAGGCGCGCGTTCCTAAAATTCCCTGCAAGCCGTCCGGAGTTGCTCGCAATTTCACGCATTACTTGCTAAGGGGAACGCATCGCGTTGCAATTCAATCCGCCAGGCGTTGAGCGGTAGGTGAAACCGTATTCGAGATGGGAAAGATGACGAAGGTCAAAGCATCAAAGCGCCTAAGGGCAAAGCCGGTCTCGCTTGCTCGTGAGACTGCTGTTGCGCGACGGGGCCGCTCATCTCGTGGCTCGAAAGTCCAGGAGAGTGAAGTGGCGAGCCGGCGTCATGAGATTGTGCAGATCGCTGCCAGGCTGTTCGCGGAATGCGGCTTTGGTGCGACAACCATCCGGGTAATCGCGGATGAAGCGCACATCCTCTCCGGAAGCATCTATCATCATTTTGACACCAAAGACGAAATTCTGCACGAGGTCATCCGCGATGCCGTCACGTTTCTGCGCGACAGCACGACTCAGATTTCGAAGTCGGAGTGCGACGCCGAACGCAAGCTCGTGGCGCTCATACGCCTTTCCCTCGACGTGCATGCCAGGGACCATCAAGCCTATTCAATACTGTACAATGAGCGAAGGCTCTTAAGGCAAAGGGACGGATTTGAGTATGTGGCCCAGGCCAAAGGTGACATGTACAGGGCTTGGCAGGCCGTTTTGCAGGATGGGGTCGCGGCCGGCCTATTCAAGCCGAACCTGGATCTTTTTCTGACAATCTCTACCATCAATCGGATGCTGAACACTTGTGCGGACTGGTTCCATCACGATCGCATTTACGAACATCGCATCGGCCCATTCAGTCTCGACAAAGTTGTGGCCTTCAACCTGGACTTTATCCTCGGTGCGATTCGCCATCCGAAACGTATATCGCAACCGATTCCGCGCCAGGACAGCGCGTAACAATACACTGTTCGCGCCCGATTTACCTCTACCCGGGTTTGGGCCATCGTGATATGTACATTGCAGACGACCAAACAATCGCTTGG
Organism: Rhodospirillaceae bacterium; assembly: GCA_004297485.1. Lineage (GTDB taxonomy): Bacteria > Pseudomonadota > Alphaproteobacteria > Rhodospirillales > Rhodospirillaceae > SCTM01. The sequence goes on along the minus strand of SCTM01000128.1, from coordinate 20,867 downwards.
TAAATCACCGGTGTGCGGAGGCGGGAATGAGCACAAAAACGCTTGAGCGGCCCCAGGTTCAAAGCAAGCTTAAGATCATCGACGCCGACACTCATCTGACCGAGCCGCATGATCTCTGGATCAAGCGCGCACCTGCGGCGCTGCGGGACCGTGTTCCGCAGGTCAAGATGCATAACGGCCAGCGGTCCTGGATTATCGACGGCGATAAGTTGATTGGCCTAGGTGCCCACCCCAGCAGCGCAATCCGAAAAGATGGCTCGAAGGTGCGGATTCTCGACGATTTCATGCACCTCAAATTCGAGGACATCCACCCAGGGTCCTTCGACGTAAAAGCGCGCCTCAAGGTCATGGATGACAACGGCATCTGGGCGCACATCGTCTATCCGAACGTTCTGGGCTTTGGCGGGCAGGCCTCGGCTAAGGTCGATCCCGCGTTGCGGCTAATCTGCGTTCAGATATTCAATGACGCCATGGCGGAACTCCAACAAGAGTCTGGGCAGCGATTGTTTCCGATGGCGCTCCTGCCGTGGTGGGACATCCAGGAGGCGGTTCGCGAAACCGAAAGAGCGTACAAGCTTGGCCTGAGGGGCATCAATATCAACTCAGACCCACATTTCCATACTGACGCTCAGGGCGAGAAGATCCCCGACCTCGCTTCACCCCACTGGGATCCTCTGTGGGAGATCTGCCAGGACCTCGCGCTGCCAATCAACTTTCACATCGGCGCCAGCGAACAGTCCATGGACTGGCTCGGACAGCAGGGCTGGCCATCGCTATCGCGGTCGCTCCAGGCCGGTCTCGGCGGGGCGATGCTGTTTTTCAATAATGGCCGCGTGATGTCGAATATTATATACAGCGGTGCGCTTGACCGGTATCCCGGGCTCAAGTTCGTATCGGTGGAAAGCGGAATCGGTTGGGTTCCCTTCATGCTTGAAGCGCTGGAATATCAGCTGGCGGAAATCGCCGAGGATATGAAGTTTGGCTTGACGCCGAAGGAGTACTTCAAACGAAACTTTTATGCTTGCTTCTGGTTCGAGAAGTCGGACATCAGCAACATGATCAGGAGCGTAGGGGTCGACAACGTCATGTTCGAGACGGATTTCCCGCATCCGACCGGACTGTATCCGATAGACAATACGGAACTTCGGCTCAGTAGTTTGACGTCCGAGGAACGGGCGAAAGTGATGAGCCTGAACGCGGCCAAGCTCTATAATATTTCTCTCGATTAGAACCGGTCGAGCCCAGGTCAGCGTGGCCTCGTTGCGCTGCGACTTCGGCTGCGTGGCGCCCTTCATGGCGGCGGCCGGCGCGACGTCAGCAAAGCGCTCGCCTAGCTTGGGGAACGCATGACGGAACGCGGCAAATCCGTGTCGTATTCCTCAACCGTGAAAACACGATTGTCATGGGTATTGAAGAGTTTCTCCTCATCCTCATAGATCAACTTGAAAAGCCCTTCTTCGGTGGCCTTTTTCATGGCGGCTTTGGAGTCCTCTTTTGAGTCCCACCAGATTTCCATGATGACGTCGAAGTCGAGTTCAACGACTTGCCCGGTGAGCGGATTCTTTTGCGGCCTAACGTAGCGCCGCACATAGCGCCGCGCCGTCGTCAGGAATAATTCTCCGAACTTCGCATGATGGTTCTCATAATAATTCTTGAACTCCTCCATGGTCATTCCCGCACGACGCTTGAGGAGAAACACTTGCTTGAGCATCTATTGCGCTCCGGGGAAACAATGCCGAACGGCTCTAGGATTTGACCCTAGATCCGCAGATCATCGGCATGTTCCGTTGCTCGGTGTCTCAGTATAACCGGAAAAATTTAATGGCGTTTTCGCTTAGGATTTTCCGGGCGGCTTCCATACCGACACTCTTCACGATGTAGTCGATGGTCTTTCCTGTGTAACCGAAAGTGCCTTCGCTATGTGGGTAGTCCACGCTCCACATGACATTGTCCACACCGATCACGTCAATCTGCTTTAGCCCGGCAGGATCGTGCATGAATGTGGCGGCGCAGTGCTTCGCCCAATAATCTCGCGGGCTCATTTTCGGCACATAGTCGAGCAGCGGCGCATAGGATTCCAATACGATCTCGGCATTTTGGAGCAGGCCTGGCACCCAATGGATGCCGGCTTCCACAAACGCCACGCGCAGAGTCGGGTGATTGTCGAAGACTCTGCCAAAGACAAGCTCACTCCAGATCTGCGGGAAATCGAGTCCTGCTACACTGTTCATGACGGTGACGGCGAGCGCGCCCCCGCCCCCGTAAATCATCCCTTCCGCAATGTGGAAGCAGATCGCTATATCGGCTTCTTCAACCGCATCCCAAAGCGGCTTCATTCTCCGGGACGTATAGTAAATCTTCTTTCCATCGGCGTAGACGCCCGGGTGGCACGGCAGCATCAACGTTTTCAGGCCAAGCGCCGCCGCTTCGCGTACCACCTCGCTTGCTTTCTCGGGCTCCCAGTAATTAGCCAACACGCCGACGCCATAGAACCGTCCTGGGGCGCGACGTTGCAACGATGCAAGATATCGATTGTATTCTCGGAAAATATATTCGCGCGCTTCGAAATCTTTGAAGTGAACCAAGCGCATCAGGTTTTGCGGGAAGGCAATCTCTTTTGCGATATTTTCGGCGTCGAGGTCCACAATGCGGGCCTCCATATCCCAGCCCCCACGGCGCGCCTCCATCGATCTAGCCAATTTCTCCGCGCCGGGCGGGTAAAACGATTTGCCCTCAATATACGTGTCCCAGTGGCCTCTCTCGCTGTCATAGCGTATCCGGGGCACCCGGTCTTTAAGATGCGCCGGTGCATTTTCGTACCAGAAATCAGTACCCCCCAGGCAAATATGGCTGTCTGCGGAAACGATCTGTACGCCGCTCAGGGAAGGCATTTCCGGGTTTCTATCGGGGAATGGTCCTATCCCTCGGAAGATGAGGTCGCGGTCGCGCGTTTTAAGGGCCAGTTCTTCCATGAGATTGTCCTTCCCGTAGCCGTGTCGTCCTGAGCGAATTCGAATTGCTCGACATCAAGCGGGGCAGATGGCCCCTATTATTCTTTCGAGCGCGTTGTGGCGCGTTCCTGCCTTCTTGAGTCTGCCATTGCGCCTATCTGTTATCAAGTCAATCGCAATGCGGCCAATGCGGCTACCGCCGACGGCACAGAATTGCCGCAACGCAGAAGAGACTTCTAATATGACCTTCGCTGTGTGCGAGAGCCTTCTTGGGAGGGCGGTTGAGCGCAATTCCCAGACCAAACCGGGGTATGCGAGCGTGCGCTGGAAGATTTCGACCTTGAAGCCGACGTCATCAGTCGTCAATTTAGGGCATGTCGTGGCCGCTCCGGCTTAGGGCTTTATTCGTGCGCCGCGGGTGGTTTGAACGTAAATAGGGACGCAACAATATGATCTCGGCTGTTATCGACGCCGGAGACGGCCTTCCCCTTACCCTGCCGGCATTGTCGCGGCAGCAGGCACAAAAATACGGGGATCACATTTTTCTTGCCAGTGATGACGTGCGTCTAAGCTACGCCGAAGCTGATGCGCGTTCGCGCCGGCTGGCGCGCGGGCTTCTTGCTGCCGGTGTGACCAAGGGCGCTCACGTCGCGCTGCTCTATCCGACAGGCACCGATTTTATCGTCGGCACCCTGGCGATAGCCCGGATCGGCGCGGTGGTTCTGCCCTTGAGCACATTATCGACAGCCGACGAGTTGCGCGGCCTGCTTACCAATTCGGATACGGGCTTCATGCTCGCGGCGCCGGAGTTCCGCTCTCACCGCTATGATCAAGTTCTCCAGGCGGCATTTCCAGAGTTGGATTATTCCCGACCACCACCATTCCGCTCGCTCACCGCGCCATGGCTGCGGCGCATTTGGTTCAGCGGCCCCCCGCGTGCAGGGCATGATAGAGGGTGGTCGATTGAATCTCTCGAAGCTTCGGCGGACACAATTGACGAAAAATATCTGGAGATGGTCGAGGCACGCGTTATGCCAGCGGATCGTCTCGTGATTATTCACACCTCCGGTTCCACCAGCGCTCCTAAAGGTGTGATACACACACACGGCACCTTGATTCGACACAGCAACAATATCAACGAGGTTCGCCAATACGATCCTGAGAAGGTGATGTTCTCACCCGCGCCATGGTTCTGGGTCGCAGGTTTCGCCTACGTGATGCTTGCCAGCTTTATCGCCGGTGCGCGTGTCGTGGTGTCGAATTCTACCGTTCCCGCCAAAGTCCTCGATCTTCTCGAACGCGAACAGCCGAACGAGACGAGTGGCTATTGGCAATCGGTTAATTACCTTGCGGCAGATCCCAGTTTCGGAAAACGGAACTTCGCGTCCATGCGTCGCGGAAACCTTTATCCGATCATGCCATCCGATGTTCGCCCGCGCGATCCAAGTCTGCGTCACGGCCAGTATGGCATGACGGAGGTCGGAGGCCTGCTCGCGACATGCCCCGACGAGAGCGATTTGCCCGAGCATATGCGCGGATCGTTCGGCAAGATATTGCCGGGCTTCGAGGTCAAGATAGTGGATGTCGAAACCGGGAAAGAATCTGGCGTGGGGGAAATCGGCGAGTTGTGGATCCGCAGCGCCTTCATGATGGAGGGTTATTACGGAAAACATCGTAGCCAGGTGTTCCAGCCGGATGGCTGGTGGCGCTCTGGCGATGTCGGAATGTTCGATGCCGACGGATTCTATTATCTCAAGGGCCGCCTCGGCGACATGATCAAAAGCGCGGGCGCCAATGTGGCCCCACGCGAGGTCGAAGCCGTCCTGAGTGATCTGACGGGGGGGTTGCATTCGGTCGTTCTTGGTTTACCGGACCCGGATCGCGGACAAGTCGTCACCGCCGTGATCGTGACAGATGATGACATCGACGAGCCCGCTCTCAAACAGGGGCTGGCCGGCAAGCTTTCCAGCTACAAGGTGCCCCGGCGAATCTTCCGCCTTCAGCAACGCGAAATGCCTCTGCTGTCGAGCGGAAAAGTCGATATGCGTAAGCTGACGGCACTGGTTCAGGCGCGCTGGTAATCCGCACTCCGGCGTTATGCGAGACGTGCGGAGACCATCTTCAAGAATTGCGCGGAAGTGCGATCAATTTGGTGAAACGGCCTTCACTCAAGCAATGAGCATGCCGCCGTCGACTGTGTAGGTCCCGCCGGTCTGGAAGCTGGCTTCATCGCTGAGCAAGAAGGTAACAAGGCTGGCGATCTCGGAAGGGTGGCCAACCCGGGAGATGGGATACTTGGCAGCGGCCTCCTGCGCGTGGCCGCCGGTCGCCTCGGCCAGCATGGCCGTGTCGATAAAACCGGGACAAATGGCATTCACGCGGATGCCGTGCCGGCCGTTCTCAAGGGCCGCCGTGGCATTCAGCATGATGACGGCGCTCTTGGACGAGTTATAGGCCGCACACTTCATGTGCGGGTGGAGCCCGCCCGCTGAAGCGGTGTTTACGATGGCGCCGCCACGTCCCTGCTGAATCATCTGTCGCATCACGGCTTGCAGGCACAGGAAGACGCCGCGCACGTTCACGGCCATGATCCGGTCGAACGCCTCCACCGGCATGTGGACGATGCGGTTGGGCTCGCCGAATATACCGGCATTGTTGAAGAAAAGATCGACGCCTCCGAAGCGCTGCACCGCCGCCTCGACAAAGCTCGTGGCCCCCTTGTCTGAGGAAATGTCTGCAGCAACGACGTGCAGGCGGTCGGGGGCGGACGTCGGGCACGTGCGCCGTACGGCGTCTTCAGTCAAGTCGACGGCGACGACTTTGCAGCCTTCTTCCAAGAGACGCGCTGTCACGGCCGCGCCGATGCCTCCGGCCGCGCCTGTGATGATCGCCGTCTTCCCGGCGAGACCCCTCATAGCCATCGCGATTTCTCCCATCATTCATACGTGTGCCTATAGCCATATCTAGACTAAGTCCGAATCCTGAACAAAAGTCAAAGTCCGGATATGGTGTACAGCGGGTTGCCGATCGTTGGTGCCCCGATCATAAACGCTGTGCAGGTTTTTCCTACACGCCGATGGGGCGGCTCGGATCGAGCAGATATTTTTGCCCGGTTGCCAACTTGGTGATCGCGGTTAGTGTCTGTGGATCGAGCAAATCAGACAGTCCGATGGTCGCGGTGTAACGGCTGGCAAAGGTCGTCTTCATCTCGCGCACGATTCGATCGCGCAGCTCTGCCGCGCGGGCTGGACCTACGTCTTGTAGGACGTTAGTCATTACGAACACCCCTACGCTCCAGGCCGTGCCGTAATTCCAGTCGAGCTCCAGTGGCGACCGATCGAGCCGCCCGTAGAGATACACCTGTTTCTTGGCCGCCGAGCCATGGGTAAGTCCTTTGATGTTGCGTCTTCCCACGGATTCCATCGCGTGAAGAATGTGGTGTGCAAGATGACCGCCGCCGACGGCATCAAAGGCGATGGTGGCGCCTGTAGCGGCAATGGCCTCAGCGAGTTCTGAACGGAAATTGGCGGACTCACTACTGACGACATATCGCGCACCCATGCCCTTCAGGATGTCGATCTGTACCTGGCTCCGGACGATGTTGACCAGATCGATGCCGTCGGCTTGACAGATCCTGACCAGAATCTGTCCGAGATTGGATGCTGCGGCGGTATGAACGAGCGCCCTGTGACCCTCCCGCCGCATGGTCTCGACCATGGTCAATGCGGTGAGGGGGTTGACGAGCAGCGCGGCGCCCTCCGCGGCCGTCGCGCCATCTGGAAGCGTAATGCCGCCCGCCGCTGGAACTTTTCGATAGCGGCAATACATGCCGCCGGCAAGCACGCTGACTTTCTTGCCCAGAAGGTGCTGTGTATCCGGCCCCGCGCGGACCACCGTGCCGGCACCCTCGGTTCCGACCGGAAAGGGTGCGTCCAGGCGCCCCTTGAGCGCCGCGAGTGCGCCTTGAGGTACGGCCGCCGTCAAGACGCGACGGTTGCCCAAACCTTCGACTGCCATTGTCGAAAGGTCGGCCGGCCCCAGCATAGTGAGGAGATCCGAAGGATTGATCGGAGACGCCTCTACGCGAACGAGAATCTCGCCTGTGCCGGGCATCTCGACCGGCGTCTCGGCCACGGATAATAGTAACCGCCCACCGGACGTCAGCGTCGACAGCAAGGCGAAGTTCTGCAGATCATCATTCGACATAGCAGCTCCCGGCGTTCCAACCCTTCGTCATCAACAGACCGACCTCGCCGTCCTCGACCGGCTTAATCGCTCTACCGATCGAGATTGCTTGTCTCTGATGTGATAGGAAGCACGCAAAGCCCAGCGGAGCCGGTTGATTCTCACCCGCTGCCGTACCCGTCGCAACGCGAACTTTGAACGTGCACGCCAACCCAGGCTTAGATGCGCACCAGAGCCTTGGCGTTGTCATACATGATCTCGCGGACCTGTGCGTCCGGTAGCCCGGTCAAGGCTTCAGTATAAAAAGCACGCGGCTCTGCCACGCCCTCCGCATGCGGATAGTCCGAGCCCATCAAAATGCCGGCGGTGCCGCCAAGGCGCTCGACCATGCTCTTCACATCGTCCTCAGGATAGGCAACGGTCGCGCAGTATTTCTTGAAGATGTTGCTCGGCCGTTCCTTGAGCTGGCCGTTCGGCCAATACCCGTTCTTGGCCATGCCGCGCGACTTGTCCATGCCTTCCAGGAAGGCCGGCAGCCAGCTCGCGCCGTTCTCGACGCTGGCGATCCGGATGTCGGGGAAGCGCGCAAAGAAATTGTTGTAGATGATGTTTGCAATCGTCATCTGCAGCGGGATCGCCGAATAGCAGAACTGCCATTGCCACGCGGTCTGCCCGATGCGGCGGCTCTGCAGCGGCTTCTCACCGAAGGCGTAAATGAGCGGGTGCATGAAGTTCGCTTCCGACACGTGGAAAGCGACCGTCACCTTGGCTTCGTTCAGGACATTCCAGATCGGGTCGTAGTAGGGATCAGCTGGCGATTTATTGTTGGCCGGCCCGAGCGGCATGCACACCACCTTTGCGCCGTTCTTCACCAGCCACTTCGCCTCAGCGGTGCTGGCCTCAAGGTCCCACAGGGTGAGCAAGCCCGTCGAGAACAGGCGGTTTTTGTGGGCGAGGCCCCAGTGGTCGTTCATATAGCGATTGTAGGCGTTCATGCATGCGACGCCGGTCTTGTCCTGCGGGTACCAGCCGAAGGTTGCTACAAACTCACCGATGAAAAGCATGGTGTAGTCGACGCCGAACTCATCAAGCTTCTTCATGCGCGCATCGCGATCGTACATGTCCGGTGTGGGCTTGACCCAGCCGGCAACCTGGCCCTGGCCTTCCTTCATCGCGCGCAACCACTCCTTTAACTTGCCGGGTGGCGGCACTTTTCCGTCAGGATCGCACTCGGTGTTCTCGACCTTGCGGTCGCCGACATAAAGGCCGAAGCCTTGGTTGCCGTTCTTGCGGCTTACCAGGTATTCGGCCTGCAGCGCCTTCGGCAGATAGTCCTTCATGAAATCGTAGTTGAGCTCGTAGATATGTGAGTCACAGTCGAAGATGGGGCCGTCATAGACCTTCTTGCCGTTCTCTATGTGGGAAAGAGTGCCCATAGCCTGTCTCCTTTGCGAAAATGCATACATATTATGTAGCTAAAATTAGCATATTAGCTTTGCGGCGCACTACCCGTATTTGGCTCTTGGTCCCGCATGTTGAACAGATTGAGCGTTATCCGTAGGCCGCCTGCGGCACGCTTGCTGAAAATCGCGGTAAACACCGATGCCATGTCAACGGTTCCGCATTGCAGTGGCCACGAGCGAACGCTAACTTAATCGCCGAAATATATAGCGGGAGGAAGAGATGTACGTCGTGGTCGTGAATGCGCGGGTGCGCCCCGAGAAGGCAGATCTCTATGAAGCGACGTTCAGAGATCTGGCTGCCAAGGTGCGTGCGCGCGAACCTGGCGTTTTATTCTATGAATTGTGCAAAGACCCTAATATTCCTCACGCTTACATTCTGATCGAGGCCTACAAAGATCAGGCGACGCAAGCGGCTCATGTCAACATGGATTACTACAAGGCCTCGGTTCCAACCATTCTGGATTGTCTCACCGATCAGTATGACATGAAGGTGTGCCAGACAATTTGAGACCGGCCGCTACTGAACAGAATTCCTGTTTCAAATATTCTGACGACGAACAATCATGCGCACGCGGAGGCATTAGTGAAGAAGCGGCTTACATTTGGCTATCTCTATGATTTTAGAAATCCGCCACAATGGCGTAAACCTTGGGCCGAACTTTACGCCGAAACGTTGGAGTTCATTGCCTTGACGGAGAGCCTGGGGTTTGAAGGCGCCTGGGTGCCTGAGCATCATGATTCCGAAGATGGCTATGTACCGTCGCCCCTCATCGCACTGGCGGCGATTGCTGCGCGCACGAAAACAATTAAGATTGGTTCGGCGATCGCGCTGACACCCCTTTATCACCCGGTGCGCTTTGCGGAAGATTGCGCGCTTGTTGACATCCTTTCCAATGGTCGACTGGAAATGGCTGTTGCCGTGGGTTATCGGCGACATGAAACCGACGCTTACGGCGTCAACTATTCGACGCGTGGAGCCCGAACCGATGAGTTCCTTGAAATTGTCCGTCGGCTCTGGGCTGGGGAAACAGTCACGCACGAAAGCGCGCATTTCAACATCAAGAATGCGTCGATCATGCCGAGGCCTATTCATGGCCAAGTGCCGCTCTACATCGGTGGTTTCAGCGATAAGGCCCTGGAGCGCGCCGCGAAATACGGCGACGGCTTTCATGGTGAAGCGAGCGCATACGACCGATACCTTGAGAAGGTGCTCGCGCTTGGAAAAGAGCCAGCGGCCGCGCGGCTGCGGACCCTGAACCTCTTTTTCGTTGTCGCCAAGGATCCCGAGAAGGCTCGGCACGAGCTGGCCCCTTATCTTCATTACGTGAACAATGCCTACGGACAATGGCTACGCGAGGATCAGCACGCCGCAAGCGTCGGATATGACGCTCTTTTCAAACCGATGACTCTGGAAGCCTTCGAGGCCAGCGGCACGATGCGCATCTTGACCCCTAGCCAGGCGATCGACACGCTTGAGAGGTTGCGCGCCCGCGTTCCCATCGAACACTTCGCGATGTTGGCGCCGGCCGGGCTGCCGCTCTCGAAATGCGCAGAATATGCGGAGGTTTTCGCAAAAGAGGTTATCCCGGCGTTTCGCTAAGCAGCGAACAGGGGCGGGGGCTTTAAGCGGAGGCAACTGCTGTTATAGGCCGGAAAGAAGCCATGCTGCCGAGATGGAAACCGGCTCGCCGTAGAAGCTACGACCAAAATAACGCCGTGATCCCTGATAAAATTGGCGGGGATAGCCGATCCGGATCGGTTGGTTAACTCTTCACGTGTGCTAAGAGGCTGCGGGTCGCTTTGACACACCGGCCAAGCCGTTCGTCCGGGCCGATTCCAGCTTCCGCCTCGGAGCGCATTGGCACCTCAAGACCAACTACCAAATCGCGCGGCAGCGCGGCAAGGAAATCGAGCAACGGAAGCTCGCCGGTTCCAGGAACCATCCGCTCAAGCATGGCCTCTTCCATATAGTCAGGAATTTTCGGCACCAGCGGGACATCGCAGAGCTGGATGTAGCCGATGATGTCGGGGTCAAGAGCAGCCACATCTGCGGCGCATCCGCCGGACCGGCCCAAGTGCATCGTGTCGATAAGAAGCCGGAAGTCTTGCCGTCCAACGTGACGGACCGCCGCGAGGGCCGTCGGCAAGTTGCCGACCGGGAAGCATGGGGCGAATTCCGTGACGGTTTCCATACCCACTGCCGCGGCCATCTCAGCGAGTATGGCAAACTGATCAAAGCTCCGACTCAGGTCAGGATCGAATGTGATGGTATTGATGCGTTTGACACCAAGCTCGCACATGGCATCAAGATCTATACTATAAGCATCACGCACGTTAACGTCTGGCATGACCACAAATCCTTCGCCGAGCGTTATAGATACGCCACGGTCGCGCATCGCGGCGATCATTTCGCGCCGCAAGGCGCGATCGTCCTTGAGCGAATATCTTGGGTAGCCGTGCGGGTTGTACTCAAGCGGTTGCAGGACGGCCGAGATGTATTGGCAGCCCAGGTCTGCGGCGAGATTGACGAACGCTACGGGAGGCAGTCCGAAAGCACCAAGAAACTCGATCCCTACTCTATCCATCCTGTTTCATCCTCTCGTTATCTATGGCGCCAGGGTTACTACATCGGGGGCGCGGTCATTCGCTGATCTCGTTCAGGGTACGATGGCCTTCGATCACATCACGTGCAAGAGGTTCATGCGTTTCGCGGCGGTGTGTCCAGGTCCATCGGTCTCTCCTCGTTCATGAGCTCCGTATGTGCGGCGTCCGTTTTCGTGACGGTTCGGTTTCAATATGAGGCCGACGTCATGTTCGCCGCGTTTCAATATGTGGGAGGGCGGCGTGGTGCAATACAAGTATGGGATGACCGTTCGAACTCGGCCTACATGGCCTCGAGGATCTGCAGCTTGCCGCATCGCGGTATCGGCTCGGGGAGAGGAAAGACGGCGTTGCCGCGCCGGAACGTCGGGCGAAAAAGACAGCACGATGTGGAGATCGTCGATACTGTACTCTACACTTGCCGGTATCACGAGCCCGGCGCGATCAGGGCTGTGGCGAACGACAACCACGACACGAATTCGACTATTCTGGACCAACGAAATCTTCAGGTAATGTAACCGCCATGAGCAATGATATAGCCCCAACGATTTTGAAATATTTATCCGGACTTGAAGGTGCTGTTCACCAACTGGCCGATACGTGGCGTCCCGATGATCCGGAATATCGTGCCGACGTCTATCGCCAGATCATGATGAATTTGTCCTATTCATATTTTGTATATTTCCATGCCGATGCGGAACATCCCGACTGGGCGCCGTTATGGAACCCGGTCTATGTGATGCAGCCGAACCCAGACGATATTTATCTTTATTGTCCGATCAGGGGCGACCTCAAATACCGTGTGAAGGGCAATCGTGGCACGGTCAAGCTTCTGACGTTTAGCACGTCACGCGGTACGTCTGGCCTGGTCGACGATATGTCCAAGATCACTCATAATACTGATTTGGACGACCGATCTCTGAAGATTGATTCGGACGGCGAATTCGAGCTTCTGTTCAGTACGGAGCGGCCGGCGGGTTATACGGGCAACTGGGCGCGGATGGCGGTAGAAGCCGATGTGATGCTCGTCCGTTATCGGAGCTGGGACTGGGGCCGGGAGCGCGATCCGCAGCTCACGATCGAGTGCGTTGATCCGGTTCCGTTGAAGCGCCGGCTCAGTCCGGACGAGATCACTAATCGCATTCGGCAGATGGCTAAGTTTCCGGAAAACATGGCCAAAATGTTCTTCTCCCTACAGAATGGGATCAAGGAGCGTGTTGGGATCAATGTGTTTGAGCCGGTACATTATCAGAGCGGCCTGTTGAAACAGATTTACTGGCCGGCTGTATTTGAGCTCGATGACGGTGAGGCTCTGATTATCGAGACGGAACTCCCGAAGATCAGACCCTACTGGAACATCCAGCTCAACGATCCATATTTCAATGCTGTGGAATACGTTTATCGATTGAGCAGTACCAATGGCGCCATGGCTACCATCAGCTCGGACGGCAAGTTGCGCGCTGTTATCGCTCTAGAGGATCCCGGCGTCCCAAACTGGCTTGATCCCGCGGGGTTCAAGCAGGGCACGGTCTACGGCCGATGGTATGATTGCGACACCAATCCTACGCCGATCATCAAACGGGTACCGCTCGCGAAGGTACGTGATCACCTTCCGCGAGACACGCCGGTCGTTACGCCCGAACAGCGGGACGAGGAACTCCGCGAGCGCGTGCGTGCGGCCCAGCGTCGCCGCCGCTGGTAGCGGGACAAACACATGCTGATGGAAGAACGTTTCGATCCCCCTGCAAAGTTCGCCGCCGCGAGCGACCAACTTCACGACCTCGTCGCGCGCCAGGTCGGATCCTCCGATTTCGGAGATAGCGATTATTTGATGGGATTGCGTGTTCTGCTGCAATCCATGGATTATGATCCGATTTATACGGAGCGAGGCCGGAGACTCGCGTGGGGCACGGTTATATCCGCCCTGTCGAGCCGTGTTCATGCTGTGCGGGCAATGGCGCAGGTGCCCGACCTTGATCGGCAGATGATCAGCAAGCCTGTGGTCATCACGGGCATCCCCCGTACCGGTACAACGGCGCTGCATAAGTTGATGGCGGTCGATCCACAGTTTCAGGGCCTCCAAACGTGGTTGATCGGTGCACCCATGCCGCGCCCACCGCGTGAAACGTGGGAAAGCAACCCGCTGTTTCAACAAGAGGTGGAGTCGCTGAAGCTACGATTTGAGACGACGCCGGATATGCGCGCCGCCCATAATATGGCTGCCGAGGAAGTCGACGAATGCTTGGGAATTCTTTGCCATTCATTCGTCTCCAATCTCTGGGCGTGTAATTGGTCGTCAGCTTCCTATGATGCTTGGTGGCAAACGCAAAGCGAGTTGCCGGCCTATCGTTATCTGCGTCGCATTCTTCAGATGATCGGCAGCAACGAACCGGAGAAGCGGTGGCTCCTTAAGAATCCCGGCCATATCGCCAATCTCGACCTATTATTCGCCATGTTTCCCGACGCGCTCGTGATCCAGACGCACCGCGATCCGGCGAAAGCGGTTCCATCGCTTTGCGCATTGATGATGCAGTTCTTCGGGGTGATGGAGGGCAGTAGCCGACACCAATTGCATGCTCACATTATGGGCCATCGTGAGACCGGAAAATGGGCGAAGGCCGTGCGGGACGCAGAACCTGTCCGTCAGGCACACCGCGGCCAGATTCTGGACGTCGTCCACGGCGACTTCCATGCTGACCCTATCGGCGTGATCAAACGCATTTATGCATTCCTGGCCCTGAATCTTACGCCTCAGGTGGAGGCCGCCATGACGCAGCGGATCGCCGCCGCGCCTGAACTTAGCCACGGCACCCATCGTTATCATGTGTCCGACTTCGGCCTGACCGATGAAGAAATCCGTGAGAGCTTCGGTTCCTATGTGGATCGTTTTGATCTCAGGCCTGTAAAATCTGTTCGTGCGAAAGGGAAGTCATGAAAGCCGCCGTATTTCACGAAGCCGGGAAACCACTGGTCATCGAAACCCTTGATGATCCGAAACCGCGTCCAACAGACGTGATCATCAAGGTTCACCGCTGCGGCATTTGTGGCACTGACCTGCATATGACGTCGGGAGATGCGTGGGCTTATCCTCCCGACAGCATCCCGGGCCACGAGTTCGCCGGCGAGATCGTCGAAGTCGGGTCGCAGGTTGAGGGGTTCAAGAAGGGCGACAACATTACCGCTGTACCGACGGCGGGCTGCGGCCACTGCGACGGATGTACGCATCACGTATGGCCGCTGTGCGATAACCTGGAGCCGATCATGGGCGGGTTTGGCGAGTACATGCGCATTCCGTCCAGGGCGGCCCTCAAGCTGCCGAGCAGTTTCACGTTCGGCGATATCGCGTTGGTGGAACCTTATGCGGTTGGACTCTATGGCGTGCGCGTGGCTGCGATTCAGCCGGGCGACCGAGTTCTGATCCTTGGCGCGGGAACGGTTGCCTTGACGACAGCGTTCTGGGCCAAGCGGCTGGGCGCGGGCCGTGTCGTCATAGCGTCGCGTTCCGCAAGACGCGAACCAATGGCGCTGGAAATGGGGGCGGACGCTTTCGTCCAAACCGGTGACGATGAAGTCCAGAAGGTCGTGGAAGCCCTGGGAGGCGCGCCGCAAATCGTTTTTGAATGTGCGGGTGCGCCTGGTCTCCTGGCGCAGGCGGTCCAGCACGTTCGCAAGTTCGGTCAGGTCGTGTCGATGGGCTTTTGTACGTCACCGGATTCTGTGATCCCGGCGCTGGTATCAATGAAGGCGGCGCGACTCTCTTTCCCTGTCGGTTATGGGCTGCGCGACTTCGAATACGTCGCCGATACGATGTTGGCCGGCGATATTGATCCGAAAACGATCATCACCTCGGTGATCTCGCTCGGTGAGCTGCCGATCGTTTTCGAAGATTTGCGCGGGCCCAACACGCAAACCAAAGTGCAGGTTTCGTTTGCGGGCATGTGAGGCGATCTGAGGTGAGGGTTGGCTACGGACAGGTGTTGCGCAGGGCCGCTGCATCGATTGACAGCTCTCCAAAATCTACCTAGCGTTCTTTCCGGGACGGATAGCCGTGTCACCGATGGTGCGGCGATAAGATGCGAGAGGGCACAATGCAAAGGCTTGAAGGCAAGGTCATTCTTGTTGCGGGCGGTGGCGGCATCGGCAATGAACTCGCGCGCCGCTACGCACGTGAGGGCGCATGCGTGGTGCTCGGCGATATCGATCTGGATGGTGTCCGCGCCGTGGCGGATGACATAAAGCGTGCAGGGGGTCGGGCGACCGCCACACGCCTGGACGGGGCCGACGAGGGGTCAATCGCGGCCGCTGTTGCGCTTGCGTGTAAGGATTACGGTGGCCTCGACGGTCTTCACGCGAACTTTGCGGCGTTGACGACAATCAGTTCCGACAGCGACGTGCTCGATATGTCACTCGACGCTTTTGATACGACGATGCGCGTCAACACACGTGGTTTCTTTCTCTGTACGCGGCATGCGCTTCCGGCGATTTTCGCGCGCGGTGGCGGCGCTATCATTTACACCAGCTCTGGTGCGGCCCATGCCGGTGAGCCCACGCGCGTTGCCTATGCCATGAGTAAGGCGGCGGGCCAGGCTCTTATGCGTCATGTTGCGTCCAAGTTTGGCCCCCAAGGTGTGCGGGCAAACAGCATCGCTCCCGGAGTCATTAGGCACGAACGTTGGACGGCATGGTCGCCCGAGGTCGTGGCGGAGCTTGAGGCGCGTGCTACCAGTAACACTCATATCAAGTCGCGGCTCGGCCGACCCGACGATATCGCCTCGCTGAGCGCACTGCTCATGTCGGATGAAGGGTCCTACATCACGGGGCAGGTTATCAGCGTCGATGGCGGCGCTACGATGCGCTCCTGATCCGGTGGCGCGGGTGACGTAAACAGAAGGGATAGCTTTTTCAGCTATCTCTTGGCGGCGGTGCGGTGGGTTCAAACGCATTTTGCCTTTCTTGCCCGCCGCATTGTCATTCCTTCATCAACGGCTATCTGAGACTTTTCACCGCCATCAGTATGACTTGGGAAGGTCGAGAACCTTTTCGGCCAGGAAATTCAGGATCATGTGCGGGCTTATCGGCGCGGTCCTGGGAATCAGGCATTCGCGCAGATAGCGCTCGACGTGATATTCCTGCGCATAGCCCATGCCGCCTAGCGTCAGCATGGCGGTATGGCAGGCCTCGAACGCGAATTCGCCGGCCAGATATTTGCCCGCATTGGCCTCGACACCGCACTCCAACCCCTTGTCGAACAGGGTCGCGGCTTTCATCACCATCAGGTTGGCTGCCTCGAGCTGTGCCCAACACTTGGCGAGTGGGTGCTGAATGCCCTGGTTCATGCCGATCGGTCGATTAAAAACGATGCGCTCGCGGGCGTACCGGGCGGCCCGGGCGATGGCGACGCGGCCAAGGCCGACCGCCTCGGCACCGATCAAGATGCGCTCCGGGTTCATGCCGTGCAGGATGAGCTTGAATCCTTCCCCCTCCGCACCGATCCTATCGTCCTCCGGGACCCACAAGTCTTGGATAAAGAGCATGTTCGAGTCCACCGCATGCCGTCCCATTTTGTGAATCAGGCGCACCTCGATCTTGGATCGATCCAGATTTGTGTAGAACAGCGAGAGCCCTTCGGTCTTGCGTTTGACCTTATCGAGCGGCGTCGTGCGCGCCAGGAGCAGCATCTTGTTCGCGACCTGGGCGGTGGATATCCATATTTTCTCGCCGTTCACCAGATAGCCGCCCTCGTGCCGCTCCGCTCGGGTCTTGAGCTCAGTCGTGTTCAGCCCTACGTTCGGCTCAGTGACCGCAAAGCAAACTTGGTCTTCCCCACGCACGACAGGGGGAAGAATGCGTTCCTTCTGCTTTTGGGTGCCGAACAGCGCGACCGGCTGTAGGCCGAACACCGGCATGTGGATGCTCGACGCGCCACTCATGCCGGCGCCGGACTCAGCAATCGCCTGCATCATCACGGCGGCCTCGGTGATGCCAAGCCCCGAGCCCCCGAATTCGCTCGGTATCGCAATTCCCAGCCAGCCCGCTTCGACCAGCGACTTGTAAAAGTCGTGGGGGAAAATACCTTCCCGGTCGCGTTCGAGCCAATATTCGTCCGGAAACCGGGAACAGTGCTTTAGAATGCTTTCTCGGATGTTCTGTTGATCTTGTGTGAGCGAAAAATCCACGATTTCTATCCATGGCCTCCGGCAATTGTTGCTGCCGGTTTAGCAGCTAACGCCCTTCATCCCGATGCGGGCCCGGGATCGCATGCTTGCCCCTCATTCCCAGCGCGGTAACCGTTATCAGTCGCGTGCCTTAGATCCCAGGAACTGATCGACCTCTTGCTTCAATAGGTCGGCGATACTCTCTCGCTTTTTCTCCATTTCGCGGGACGGACCAACCGCTCCTAAAACCAGGACGACTCCATTTGGACAAGGCGGGAGTGGAACGGCCAGCCCTCTCATGTCGTCGTGGGCGCTCACACCACCAAAGGCGTAACCTTGCTCCGCAACGCGTTTTACGCGCTCTAAAATAGGACCAACATCATTTGCTTCTCGTCCCAGTTCGCGCCTGCACAACCGAACAGAAGCGCGAATAGTCTTTTCGCTTTGGGAAGAAAGCCAAGCCGCACCTGTACATGATCCGAATAGCGGTATGCGCATGCCGATCCCTGAATCCACCGGAACCAATCGCGCGCGTCGTGCCGGCTGAGGAGGCCGAACGAGATCGATGAGCTGCATGAAGGAGCCCTGCGATGTTGAAAGCGTGATCATCTCGCCGAGCGTCAGGTGTGCTGATCGCATGAGGCGATCGATCAATCCAGATCCAAAATAATTATCAGCGAGTGCAGAGCCGAATTTCGTCACGCGAGGAGAAACGTGGTAGCGCTTCGTGCCTGGATCAAAAATCAGATACGCGGAATCGACCATGGTTTTAAGGAGCCGATTGGCGCTCGAAGGACTGAGACCCATGGCCACGGCAATCTCGACGGCGCGAAGAGGTCTTTCCGCGCTTGCCAAGAGTTCGAGGATGTGGAGCGCGCGGACAGCAGAGGTCGCGGCATTGTAAATCTGCCCTCTGTCACGGAAGACCGCGAATGGACTTAAGGTTACCGACTTGTTCGGTACCCAGACATCATGGCTCCGATAAGACATGATTTACGCTCTCCCACCGGTAAGTCTCTGGGGAGTTAATAAAGAGACCTGAGTATTATTCTATCTCGCACATGCAGCATTGCATACAACGGCGATTCCCTCGATTCCCGGAGCACCAGCCTAGAATCCTCCGATTTCACCGTGAGGGCAACTTAACTTTTCCGCCGTTCGGGCTCTTCCGCGAACACGGCCGGCCGGAGAAATGGAAAAACCGATGCCGGATCAGGGCGGTTGACGATGGAATTCTTGAGGGCCGGAATTCGGCCCTTTTTGGTGGCCGGCGTTAGGCTCTTATTTCATAAGCTTCGAGACGACCTTGAACTCTGGGGTGCCGGCGATATGCAGCCACTCAAAGCTAACCATTTCCGTATTCACTACGCTTCCTCCGGCGTGGCGCACGCGGCTTTCCGCTAGCGCCACACTTTGCGGCTGGCGCGAGGTCACAGCGTCCGCGACCAAGTAGACATCAAGCCCCATATCCTTGAACCCGAGTACACTCTGCAGAACGCAGACGTGGGCTTCGACGCCAGCAACGACAAGCTGGTTGCGTCCCTGCGCCGCCAAGCCCTTGATGTGTGCCGCCATGGCCGGATCGGCGGCGCAGGAGAAGTGCATCTTTTCCATTACCGGCACGTCGCCCAGGGCGTTACCAAGGCGCGGCACGGTCGCGCCCAGACCCTTGCGATACTGTTCGGATACCAGCGCTGGCACCTTGAGTTCGGCGGCGGTCTGCAGCAGAAGCGCGCAGCGGTCGATGACGGTCTCGGCCTGGTGCATCGCCGGCATGAGACGTTCCTGCATGTCGACGATCAGTAATTGAGAACGGGCGGCATCGAGCAGCATGGCGGTACACAGTCCTTTGTGGTCATGGATGGGCGGAAAGTTGACGATAGAACAATTGCCGGGGTAGGGGTCTGACAATATCACACTTGCGACACCCAACTCGCTGCACTTTAGCAGCACTGTGTACTCAGTCCAAATTCATACAGATGAATTTCAGAAGTGTCGCATGCTCGATATTTGAACTATGAACTATCAGTGGACCTGCGCTGTTCGGCAGAGACAATAGCGCCGGATAGTCATCATATTCTCTGCCCACGGGAGTTGGGGGAAATCATGTCGATCAACCGTTGCTATAACGTCGCGGATTTCCGGCGACTGGCGCAACGTAAGCTGCCGGCGCCCATGTTCCATTATATCGATGGCGGCGCCGATGATGAGATCACCATGCGTCGCAATACCAGCGCTTTCGATGAGCTTGAGCTGATGCCGAAGGTGCTGGTGGATGTGAGCAAAGTCGACACGCGTACCAAGGTGCTCGGCACCACGCTGGAGTGGCCGGTGTTCCTGTCGCCGACGGGTGCGTCGCGTATGTTCCACCATCATAAGGAAATTGGTGTCGCGCGCGCCGCGGCCAAGTCAGGCACGCTCTATTCGCTGTCGACGGTCGGCACGACCACCATTGAAGATGTTGCAAAGGCCTCGTCGGGCCCGAAGATGTTCCAACTTTATGTTTACAAAGACCGGGGATTGACGGCGGAATTCATCGCACGCTGCAAGGCCGCAAACTACACAGCGCTGTGCCTGACCGCCGATACGCCGAAGCCGGGATGGCGCGAGCGTGATTATGTGCACGGCATGACCATGCCGCCGAAGTTTGGTCTTCGCAATCTGATGAGTTTCGTCCGTGCCCTCGGGTGGTCGATGAACTACATCCGCGATCCCGAATTTAGTTTTGCTAATTTGGCGCACCGGGTTCCCGCGCGAGACGTCATGGCCTTGCTGACCTACATGAATGGTCAGTTCGACTTGAGCGTCAACTGGAAGGATTTTGAGTGGCTGCGCAAGCAATGGGATGGCCCGTTGCTCGTCAAGGGACTGTTGTCGGTTGAGGATGCAAAACGCGCGCGAGCCGCCGGTGCGAGCGGCGTCATGATCTCCAATCACGGCGGGCGCCAGCTCGAAGGCATACCGGCGTCGGTCGATTGCATCGCACCCATCCGCGATGCCGTTGGCGATTCCCTTGAACTGATTTGCGACGGCGGTATCCGTCGCGGCACACATGTGCTGAAGGCGCTGGCACTTGGCGCCAACGCTTGCTCCATAGGGCGGCCCTATCTTTATGGGCTGGCCGCCGGCGGACAGGCGGGCGTGGAGCGCCTACTGGCTCTGTTGCGTGCCGAAGTTGAACGGGGCATGTGCTTGATGGGCGCGACCAAGATTTCCGATATCGACCTGAGCTTCCTCGCGCGGCGTGGCCGGGCGCTATCCGATCCCGGTCGCCAACCCCTTCTCTGAAAGACCTGATGCGCGGAGATCGGTGCTTAGGTTGTCTCGAACAGCCGGCGCAGCGCCGCGCGGTCGACCTTCAGCATCGCTGTGTATGGCAGCGTATCAACAAAACGCCACGTCGTCGGAATGTGAGGCGCCTCCACCAGTTCGCGCAGGTGCTTCTCGAGTTCGGCAATTGTCGGCTTCGCTGCGTCGGGCTTGAGCTGAATCGCGGCGGCCGGCACCTGACC
>SCTM01000127.1 GCA_004297485.1 Rhodospirillaceae bacterium | reverse complement strand
TGCCCGGCCAGCACGCCGCCCATGGAGAATCCAACGACATCGACCGGGAGATTCTTCGCAATGAGCTGGTGCAATCCAGCGGCAATCATTTCAGCGAAGCTCTCGCCGTCATCCACGCGTGGTGGCGGGGCCGATTCGCCGAAGCCGGGAAGATCGGGCACCCAGACTTGCCGGAAGCCCGCCAGGCAATCGATATTGCGAATCCAATGCGCCCAGGAACCGTGCGCGCCGTGGAGAAGCAGCAGCGGCGAACCGGTGCCCCCACCGGTATTCCCATCAGGACCCCATGTGCGCCAGACAAGCGTGCCATCGCCGCACGGCGTTTCGTAGCGGCGGGCGCGGCGTTCGAAATCGGCGACAATTGAATCCGGTGCGCCGGGCATGTTGCTGATGTTGGTCATGAGGTTGCGGTGTTTTGGAGGGTGGGTCGAGATTTGAAATCGCGCTCCCGCCCTATTTCTTCATTACGAGATCGAGAAACTGCGTCGCCACGTCGCGCAATACGGCGTAGGGCGGCGCGGCGCCCATCACTTCGCCAAGCAGCCGCACGTCCTTGGCGAGCAGCATTCCCCCATGGGCGAAGACGGACGGTTCCGGCAGGCGCGCATAGACCTCGAAGCCGAAGCTGCGGCCGCTACTCGCGTTCACGAGGTTGGCGAGGGCGGCGCGATCGATTCCCAGTGCCTGGCCAACGGCCAGCGCCTGATGGGCCAACCCCATATTGGCGGTCAGCAGCGTGTTGTTGATGAGCTTCGCCATCTGTCCGGTTCCGACGCCGCCCAGATGAATGATGTGCCCCGCAAACGCCTCGAAAATGGGACGCGCGGCGGCCACGGTGTCCGCATCCCCGCCGATCATCACCGTCAGTTTCCCCGCTGCCGCCGCGCCGCCGCCGCCACTCACCGGCGCATCGATAAAAGAGAGGCCGCGTGTCGCTGCCTGTGCGGCTAATGCTTTGCAGGTGTTGGGAAGAATGGTCGAATGGATCGCGATGCAACTGCCCGGCCGCATCGCCGGGATAAGCTCGCCGCAGACCTGGTTGACGCCCGCATCATCGACGACGCAGATGCCGACAAGATCGCAGCGCGCGCCCAGGTCGGCGACGCTGGATGCGGCCGTGGCTCCGGCCTGGGTATAGGGCGCAAGCACTTCGGCGCGGCGTGCCCAGACGACGACGGGATGTCCGGCTTTGATCAACCGGTGGGCTATGGGTCCGCCCTGGTCGCCAAGGCCGATGAACCCGATGGTCATGCGTTTGCGATCCCCAGCCAATGCCGTTCCCTCCTCAGTGTTCGTTCCGGTTGTGATCTCAGCCGCCGGTGACACTCTGCCCTTTCCATCCGGCGCACGTCGAGGGAGGTTAGAGCATGTTGCGGAAAGACGGGAACCGATTTTCTGATCGGACCATACCCTGAACATTTAAATGGGAGACTTGTTTATGCGGCACGGGGGTTCCGCGGAGCCGGCAAGGACTCTCGTGGTCGGATTCCAACATTGGTTCCGCAGTTACCTGGATGGCGAATGTCGAATCCGCGCCACTAGCGCCCGCCGATGGCCGCCCAGCGCTCCGGTATCATCCAGGTATATTCAAGATAATGTCCCACCAGATCGCGGGCATCGATATAGAGGAACTTGAGGGCTTGGTCCCCGCCCTCAACGACGACCCGATATTTCTGGCGCTCGACCTTCGCGCGGAAAACGTCCCAGTCATCCACCATCATGCATACGTGATGGAACAGCAGAGAATCATCGGCGGGCAAGGCATCCTGATACACATCGACATAGCCGGAAACCGGTTGGATAAATTCGTATTGCAGCTTGTCGATCCAGATGAACGCAAGCTTATTGACCGCAATGCCGCGACCGCGCGGTGTCGTGACTTCGACCGGCCCCTCATAGCGCATGACGTCCTTGGCGCCGGTGCGCGCCTGAAAGCTGGCGACTGCTTTGTCGATGTCACGCGTTATATATGCGTTCTGGTAGTGGCGGCCTTCAATCATGATGTCCTCCTCGTGGTCCGATTCCAACATTCGTTCCGCAGTCCCGCGGCGACCCGGGTAGCGAATGTCAAATCCGCTCCACGCGATCGCCCGTCGCGCAGGCATCCATATGGTCAACCCTCAAGTTCGACGTCGTAACGAGAGAGATAGCGCTCGAAAAGAGGCTTGAGCTTATCCACGCTCAATCCATATTGGGCCAGTTTGTATTCGTGTCTTCCGAATTTGCCCTGGGGATTGTCGCTGATCCAGGCTCGCATCCCTGCTTCGGCCGCCGGCGTGAATTCGTCACCCAGTGCGCCATAGAGCCCGCGCATTGTCTTGATCGGATCGCGCATCAATTCCGCGTAGTGGACGTCGATGATGCGATCCTCGCCAATCGCATCACGCGCATCCATCGCCCGGTTGGCATGTTCGGCCGCCTGCCAGGGATAGTTCTGTCCAAGCCACTCCACGTCCACCTTGCCGACAAAATGTTTATGCGCGTTCGAGATCAGGCTGCAGAGCGAGCTTGCCGCGGTATAGGGATCACGATGGGTCCAGATCAGACGTGCGTCGGGATACACCTTCAGCAAGGTCGGAATATACAGCGCATGGGACGGCATCTTGAGGTTCCAGGTGCCGGGGGCGTCCGCCTGCAGCAGCTGAAGGAACCGCTTATGATATTCGTAGGCGGACGTGACGTCCGTCTGAAAAATCCAGTCACGATATGTTTGCAGCTTGCCGCGCGATTCCCACATCAGCGTCTTAAAGTCGTGCGCCATGATGAAGACGCACTCATTGGGATAGATCGCGGAATTACGGTAAAGCTTGCCCATCTCCGGATGCGCGGCGAGCATTTGCCGCTCGATTTCCAACCGGGCCACAGCACGGGGATCGGTGTAGAGCGTTGTGCTGGTCGCCGGTGGCACGGGATCGTCAATTTCCCAGGTGAGTGCTGACCGGCGTCCCGGATCGGCGGCCAGCAAATTGCTGAGTAATGTCGTGCCGGTCCGCGGGATACCGAGGACAAATACCGGCCGCTTAACGGGACGAGCGAGCAATTCCGGGCGGCTATCCAGATAGGCGACGACTTTCAGCCGCGTCGCCATTGCCGTAACCATGTCTTTTCCGAATTGCTCTACCCCGGCGTCCGGCCGGTTGTCGCGATTGACGTCGGATATCAGAATTTCCAAACCTTCGCGAAAGCTCTCGCTGTCAAAGCGATCGAGCCCGGTGGCGCGGCGCGCGTCCTCAATCAACTTATCCGCGACCAGTTTTTGCGCCATCGTCCCCTACTCCCTCTCCGCATTAATCTGGCTGTGCCGGCCAGGCCTTTTTTTGCACCCAACTTTTGGGGTTGGCCGCGGCGGCCTGGCAACGTGATTCATTTTCGAAGCTCGGCCAGACTATCGTATTCCGGCCGTCGCGCAGTTGTCCGGCATACAAATGTCAGCGGCTCTCGCGGACCAGGCGTTGCCTGAATTGACGGGGCGTTGCCCCGGTGGCCCGGCGAAAGGCATAGGAGAAGCTGGACGGTGAGGCAAATCCCATGGAATAGGAAATCGTTTTTATGGTTTCGCCGGTATCGAGCAGCCGCTTGGCATTCTCTATGCGGCACTGTTCCACATAATCACCGATCGAACAGCCACGGCTGGCGCGGAAGCCGCGTGTCAATTGCCGCACCGACAAATTGCAGAGCGTGGCCAGCTCGGTCAGGGCCGGCGCCTGGCGGATTTCCCGCAGACGTTCGTCGATCAACCGGAGCCGCCAGGACGCGAGGCCGCCAACGGCCGGCCCCTCGGCGATCGATGTCCAATAACGGCTAAGCTCAATTACCATCTGCGTTGCGATCAGTTCGACAAGCATGCCGCTTGCGAACCCGGGATGGCGGGCCTCTCCAGCCAGCCGAAAGAGCAGGTTTCGGATACCAGGATTGGCAATATCGAGGCTCGCCTCAAGCCGCCGGTCGGTCCATTCAACCGCGCTGTCCAGCGACCCCTGGATCAGATCGGGCCGCAGCTGACACACGACCGAGGCCTGGCGCCCGCAATCGCTTCTGGCGTGCATGGCCTCGCCCGAGGGCACCATAAAGAGATCACCGATCGGCTCGAAACGATGCGGACTCCAGCGGTCTCGATAACAGGCGCGCGCATTTCTCGGCCGTGGCGTGAGGCAAAGGTCCAACCAATGGGCTTTCTCGTCGCGAAGGACGTGATTTCCCGGTTCCGCCAGATGAAAGCGGACGAGTTGGACCGTCGCGGCGGGCACACGAATTTCCGCCTCGATCGTCATCATTACATCATCGGGGCGATCAGCGGTGCCGATACCCTTGTCCTCCCTGGCCAGCCTCGTGGTCCGATTCTAACATTCGCACCCCGGTTCGGCGGGCTGTCTCGCGATTGTCAAATCCGCTCCACTGGCGGTTCCGGCCATAATGTATCGCATGGACAAGCCGACGAGAACTGGCTTTGCGTCCCGCTATCATCATTGTGGCCTGTCGTCGATACCATGGACAGTTGCGGTGTGGCAGGGCTCTGGCGGAGACAGTATGAACAGGAGCCGGTACAATGATCCGGCGGGACAAGGAGGGGTTGATGGCGAAGGGTCTTTTTGATCTGAGCGGTAAGGTCGCGGTCGTGACCGGGGGTAATAGCGGCCTCGGTCTGGGCTTCGCGCGCGGCATCGCCAAGCATGGCGGAGCCGTGTCGATTTGGAGTCGCCGGGCCGACAGGAATGCCGCCGCCAAGAAGGAACTCGAGGCTTATGGCGGCCGCGTGGACGCCCGCCAAGTCGACGTGTCATCCGAAAAGGACGTGATCGCCGGGTTCGATGGGGTGATGGCCGAATTCGGCCGGATAGATTGCGTGATCGCGAACGCCGGTCCGCCGCCGCCGATGACCGGCACCTTGGAACAGACGACCAAGGAATATCATGACTTCCTCAGCGTTGCCATGCATGGCGCCATCTACACACTGCGCGAAGGTGCGCGGCACATGGTCAAGCGCGCCGAGACTGGGGATCGCGGTGGATCACTCATCGCCTGCGGCAGCCTGTCGATTTTCAAAGGGCTTGCCGGCAAGATACCGTATGCAGCCTCGAAGGCGGCGGTTGCCGCCACAATCCGCTGCATGGCGGTTGAGTTCGGCAAGTATGGTATCCGCGCCAACGTGGTTGCGCCCGGGTACATCAAAACCGGCATGAGCGAGGGTGCCGACGCTGAGCAGATGGTTCAGATCGACAAGTACTTTGCTTCGCGAACTCCGATTGAGCGGCCGGGTTACATCGAGGATTTCGAAGCCATTGCCGTCTATCTCGCAAGTGACGCTTCGTCGTTCCACACCGGCGATACGATTACCATCGACGGCGGCTGGATGGTCAATATGTAGACGGCACCTGGTGCACGCGTGGAGCGGATTTGACATTCGCGACCCGGTCGCCGCGGGACTGCGAAGCGAATATGAGAATCAGACCACCAGGTCCCAGAGGAGGATGACATGCGGCGTGTTCTCAATATTCACGGAGTCGACGACGTAAGGCTGGATCAGGTTGATCCGCCCTCTCCAGGGACCGCCGACGTGGTGGTGAAGGTGAAGGCCTGTGGGATCTGCGGCAGCGATCTCAGCTACATCAAATGGGGCGGCATTCTTCGCAAGCCCGGCGGCGTTACGCCCCTCGGCCATGAGGCCGCGGGCGAGGTGATTTCCGTCGGCGCCGCCGTAACGGGCGTCGCGGTGGGACAGCGGGTCGTCATCAACCCGATGATGACGCCGAGTTACATCGGCAGCGGCGGCCCCGAAGGCGCCTTCACCGATGAAGTTCTGGTTACCGAAGCGCGGGTGGGCGATAGCCTGCTCCCGATCCCGAAGGAAGTGCCCTACGAAGTCGGCGCGCTTGCCGAGCCGCTTGCGGTCGCGCTCCATGGTGTCAACCGGTCTGGGGCAAAGCCGGGCGACAAAGTCGTCGTGTTTGGCTGTGGTCCAATCGGGCTCAGCATGGTGCTATGGCTGGTGGACCGCGGCGTGAAGGACGTGGTCGCGCTGGATCTGGCGCCGGAACGGCTGGAACGCGCCATGGCGCTTGGTGCGCGCGCAACGATCAATCCCTCCCGGGAAGATGTGAGTGCCCGGTTGTTTGAACTGCATGGCTCCGCCCGCGTGCTTAACCGGGAAGCCGTGGGCACCGACGCCTTTATCGATGCGGCCGGCGCGCCGAATATCCTGTCCGACGTGGTGAGGATGGGAAAGTTCCAATCGCGTCTGGTGGTGACGGCGGTCTATACGAAACCGGTCCCGCTCGATCTCAGCGCGATGTTGACGACAGAAATGACGATCACGACCGCGGTCGGCTATCCAACCGAGATGCCGGACGTGGTTGCCGCGCTGCCCCGGTTACGCGACAAGCTTACCACTTTGATCAGCCATCGCTTTCCTTTCGATAGGGTTATCGAGGCTCTTGGTGTCGCCGGCACCAGCGGCTCCGCCAAAGTGATGATCAACTTCGAAAGCGCGCGCCCATGAACGAGGTCAAGCAGGACGGAAATCCGCCGCTCGCGAGCCTCGTCCTCGCCGGTGATGGACAAACGGAAGCGGTGGCGATCACCGACTTCATTTACATGGCGAAGGATTTATCCAACGCCTACTTGGTGAAGACGGCCGACGGTGACGTGCTGGTCAATACTGGTTTCATGGACAATGCCGCGCGCACCAAGGCGTTGTTCGCGCCGTTGCGTAGCGGGCCGTTGCGCAAGATTGTCCTGACGCAAAGTCACGCCGATCATTATGGCGGTGTGCCGCTGCTGCGTGAGGCGGAGACGAAGGCGATTGCCGAGCGACGCTTCATCGAAAACGCCCACGATACCGTGAAGCTCATGCCCCATTTCGGCCCGCGCACGTTCAAGCTGTGGGGTACCACGGTCAAGCGTACCGGACCGGTCGCGCCGCCACCCGACATTGTTCCCGACATCATCGTCGATGGCCAATATTCCTTCGAGCAGGGCGGGCGCCGGTTCGAAATTCTCTCCACGCCCGATGGCGAAACGACTGACTCACTGACCGTCTGGATGCCCAAAGAACGCGTCGCCTTCACGGGCAATTTGTTCGGGCCGGTGTTCCTGTCGATGCCGTTCCTCTGCACATTGCGTGGCGACAAGCCCCGCTCGGTACGAAGCTATCTGAGTTCGGTCGATCGGGTGCGCAATCTGGGCGCCGAAATCCTTATCACGGGCCATGGCGATCCCATCCGTGGCGCCGCGCGAATCCGCGCCGACCTGGACAAGATGCACGACGCCGTTGCGTACGTGCGCGATGCGACCCTTGCCGGGATGAATGCGGGCAAGGACGTGCACACGCTCATGCGCGAGATCAGCTTGCCTGAGAAGATTCGCATCGGCGAATTTCACGGCAAGGTCTCGTGGGCTGTGCGAACGATCTGGGAGGAATACTCCGGCTGGTTCCACCATGATTCGACCACGTCGCTTTATGGCGTGCCGCGCTCCAGCATCGACACCGACCTGGTACAGCTGGCCGGCGGTGCCGGCGCCCTTGCCGCGCGGGCGCGGAAAAGGCTGACGGATGGCCAGCCGCTGGAGGCGATACACCTGTTGGATATCGCGCTCGGGGCGGAACCGGCGCACGGCGATGCCCTGGCCGTGAAGAAGGACGTGCTGCAGCAGTTGCTTTCACAAGCAGGCGGCACAAACCTCAGCGAAACAATGTGGCTGCGATCCGAGATCGCCGCGACCGAACAGAAGCTCGCGGCGAAAAACACCGCGCCGGCCTGAACTCGCGTCCCTCGCTCAACGTGCCGACAGGCCGGGGTTGCCCGGAAGCAGCCTGAACCGCAGCGTGTTCTGGTAATAGGTGACCGTGTGATATTGTCCGACCAGCATGGGCAGCTCGATAAGCTGTTTCTTATCCAGCCTGCGCGACAGAACAGCCCAGGTCGCGTCGGAAATCATCGCATCGGCGTGCAATTCCTCCGCCGCGCCAACGATTGCGCGATCGTGCTCCTCCCAGCCTGTCGCCGCGGAGCCGTGTGTGATGCGTTCGATGTCCTCGCTCGTCAATCCCGCTTTTTTTCCAAGCTTGACGTGCTCGCCCCACACAAACGGCGCCTTACACAGCCATGCCGTACGCAGGACGGCGAGTTCGCGCTCGCGCGCCGAGAGCGTGCCACTGCGCAGCAGTTGAAGTCCAAGCTCGAAATGCTGACGGCTTACAGCGGGATGATGCATGAGTGTTGCGGCCATCTCCGATACCTCGACCGCAGGCTGGGGCGTATCCGTGGCTGTACCGGCAGGACGGAGTTTCGCGGAGATCTCGTAGACCTCTGGGCCGAACTCATCGGGCGCGAGCGGCGGAATGCGTGGCGGCTTGCCCGTGATGAGCGTGTGCCGTGCCCGCACATCGAACGCGGACTCCGACTCCGCGGCGACCGCGTCATCCGGGCGAGACGTGTGACTTGGCATGCGTGCTCCTCATGTAACGGGTTTGGATTGGGTGCTTAGGCCGTGCTCCATAGCCCCGACGGCCGCGAAAATGATCGGGACGAAGGTTAGCCGAGCATCGGTGTCTCGACCAGGGGCGTGCAGAGCAGCATCCGCATCGACCTCCGCTCCATCGCAATAGATTCGTAATGAACGTACCACGTTGTGGTGTCAGTCCATCGCGGGCGGCCATGGGTGTTGTCCTCACCATGCGGCCAACGCGTTGCATTTGAACTGACATCTCCGCAATGCCCGATAGGCCCGGTGTCTAAGAACGCTTTCCGTCATGGCCCCTTGGCGTGTGCTGGGCACTCGCCTAGTGTAACAAAATCTTGCCAACCATAAATCCCGTCACGTGCGCGCGAATGGCGCGAAGACGATCGCATATTGGAGGAGGGACCCGATGAGCGTGGAAGAAAGACTGGCCGCGTTGGAGAAACGAGTGCGCGTGGCCGAGGACCAACTTGAGATTATCCGCCTGCTCAACACTTACGGACCCGCCGTCGACAGCGGCGAAGGCGAGGCGGCTGCGCATCTGTGGATCGAGGGTGGCGTCTATGACATGGGCGGGTTACGTCGCGCGAAAGGCTTTGATGACATCGCCGAGGTCTACGTCAGTCAAATACATCAGGACATGATTCACAAGGGTTGCGCCCATCTCACTGCGACCCCGCGTATCACCATGAACGGGGACACGGCCGAAGCCGTGGCATATTCCTTCATCGTGTTGAAGGGCGGCGAAGGTTGGAACGTTTTTCGCGCGTCCGTCAACCATTGGACGCTCACGCGAACGCATGATGGATGGCGTATCGTCGAACGCTACAACCGTACCGTCGACGGATCGGAAGAGTCGCACGACACAATGCGCAAGGTATTGCGCTGACGTGCGGCTTTAACGGCGGTTCAAACACAGAGAGGCAATCCAATGACCGTGGAAGAACTTCTGGCACGCGAGAGCATCCGACACACGATTGCAAGCTACAACATGGCCGGCGATCGTTTGCGGATGGACGAATTCATCGCGGTCTTCACCGAGGATGCGATCCTCGAGTCCGACGGTGTGCCGGAGAAGGACGCCTTCCGCCACGTCGGCAGCCAAGCGATCCGCGCGTGGTTCACGCGCTGGGGCCGCGGGTCCCGCGAGGCCGAGCCGGTGCACCAGGCAAAGTTCATCCGCCATCATCTCTCCACCTGCCAAATTGAACTCACCGGTCCGGACACGGCGAAAGCGCGCACCTACTGGGTGGCCTACACCGACATCGGTCCGGATCACTGCGGATACTATGTCGATGCCTTCCGGAAGACCGGCGAACGTTGGCTCATCTCCCACCGCAAGGTGCGCCTCGATTGGAAGAACGCCGGGAGTCTCTATTCGTCAGCGATCGTCAAATTGTGGCAATGAGTCGGAATGCGCATGGGCGCGGAAGATCGTTTAGCCATGTCGGGAGAGAGATAATGATGGCGCGCTTTACAGATAAGGTGGCCATTATCACCGGCGCCAGCAGCGGCCTCGGGCCGGTGATGGCGAAGATGATGGCAGCCGAAGGCGCCAAGCTGGTGCTGGCGGCGCGCAGGCGGGAACTTGTGGACAAGGCCGCGTCTGAAATCGGCGAAGCGGCCGTTGCCATGCACGCGGACGTGA
This sequence comes from Rhodospirillaceae bacterium, assembly GCA_004297485.1. Classification (GTDB taxonomy): domain Bacteria; phylum Pseudomonadota; class Alphaproteobacteria; order Rhodospirillales; family Rhodospirillaceae; genus SCTM01. Next base: position 5,963 of record SCTM01000127.1, on the reverse strand, counting down.
CCAAAGAGGCGGATGTCGCCGCCATGGTCGATGCCGCCATGACCCGCTGGGGCAAGGTCGACATCATGATGAACAACGCCGCCGCCCCTGGCGTGGACAAATACATCTGGGAACAGACCCTTGAGAACTGGAATGCGACCTTCGCCATCGACCTCACCGCGGCCATGCTCTGCAGCCGAGAGGTTCTGCGCCGATCGATGATCGAGCGAAAATCGGGCGTGATCATCAATTTCTCGTCGGTCGCCGGTTGGAAAGGCGTTCCGCGTAAGAGCCACTATTGCTCGGCCAAGGCGGGGTTGCGCGCGCTTACCAAAGTCGTTGCGATGGAGGCAGCGGCCTACGGTGTGCGGTGCAACTGCATTGTTCCCGGTCAGATTGATACTGAACTGCTCCGCAACTATTTCAAGCGGACCGCCGGCGAGGAGGGCATCTCCTACGAAGAGAAGCGCGCGCAGATGCTGGCGGGTGTACCGCTCCAAACCGCGAGTACGACGGAGGATGTGGCGAACCTCGCCCTATTCCTCGCCTCTGACGCGGCGCGCACCATTACCGGACAATCGATCAACGTCGATGCCGGCGAGTACATGGTGGGCTAGGGCGGGCCGTCGCCCGCGACGAATTCACCAACCGCCTGGATGTCCTTGCGACTTATCCGGGGCAAAATGCGATATTGAAACGGCCGAGGTGTCTATATAGGCTTAGCCCACACCACGCCAGTATGCACGGGAGGCAACCAATGGGCGCTGCAGTCAAACGGCTTACGGATCTGGTCGAGGCCAAGGATCGTCACGATATTCCGTGGATCGATTTGGTGCCGATGCAAATCGAGGCCGCCAACGAGCGGCTGAAAGAGCGCGTTGGCGAAATCAAACTCCTGGCCAACCGCGCCGAGACCGGCGGCATCAAAACGATTCGCGACCCGGCCGATCTCGTGCCGCTTCTGTTCGCCCACACGAGCTACAAGAGTTATCCGGAAACGTGGTTCACCCAGGGCAAATGGGACCGCATGGGCCAGTGGTTGGACACCATCACGTCTCAGCGTGTGCGCGGCGTCGATACCAAGGATGTGAAGGACGTCGATGATTGGATCACCCGGGTTGCGGACGCAGGCCACTATCTCTCCTGTTCCAGCGGCACCACCGGCAAATGCTCGATCATCCCCTCCAGCATGGAGGATCGGAAGATCATCAGACGTAACATGGCCACGAGCTTCACCTGGGCTACGGGAATAGAGCCGAGCCGTCAGTACAAGACCTTCGGCCTTACGGCGGTGGCAAAGAACTTCCGGAATGAGGATGCACGGACATCCCTCACCGAAGCCTTTTCAAATACCGACCGGCCGTTTCCGGGCGACAAGATCACTGTGGGCCAGATCAGCAGGATGGTGGCATTGCGCCGTAGCATCGCCGACGGTACCGCGCGTCCGGGCGATATCGCCGCCTTTGAAGCAACGTCCGCCGCGCGCGAGAAAACCATGAATGATGCCTTGACGAGCACGGCCGAGGCGATCGTCGCAAACCGCGGCGAAAGGATGCTGTTTCAAGGCATGCTCGCGACCATGTTCCAGATCTCTGAAATGGTCCGGGCCATGGGCTACAGCGGCAAGGACTTTCACCCGGAGAATGCGCTCATCACCGGCGGTGGTCTGAAAGGCGCCAAGCTGCCGGCTGATTACCGTGAGCGGATGGTGGATACGTTCAATGTGCAGCCGGAGCGAACCTATCAATTCTACAGTATGCAGGAAATCAACACGGTGATGCCGCGCTGCAGTGCCGGGCGTTATCACGTGTCGCCCTGGCTGATGTTGCTTGTCCTCGATCAGACCGGCGACCAGTTGATCGCGCCGGGCAAGGGCGAAATTGAAGGCCGCGCCGCGTTCTTTGATCTGTCGCTCGACGGCCGTTGGTGCGGTCTCATCACCGGGGATAAGGTGCGCGTCGATTACGGCAAATGCGCCTGCGGCCATGAGGGACCGACCGTGGCCAGCGAGATCGTGCGGTACTCCGACCTGCCCGGTGGAGACAAGATCAGCTGCGCGGGAACAATCGACGCCTACATTCGCGGTGCCGCCTAAACATCCGCAGCGCGCGCTAAAGGGCAGAAGGCATTGAAGGCCGTGCCATGACGCGGGGTGTTCCCGGCGTCCCGCGGTGCCTTGTCATGTCTGAGAAGCAACTCTAAAACGGGCGCCGCGCTGCATCTCTGAAGACAGGCGGCGGCTCCGCTTCTCACTAAGAACCGCGCCTCGCCCGCCGAATCCGGCTTGAATTTTGGCGACTGCTCAGCATAATGGGACGGCGCCCCGAACGCTCCCGATAAGGAAGACGCCAGGACTGATCTCGGGCTCATAACCTCAGTTCTTCGCCGCCGCACATCGGCCCGAGTGGTAACTCCGTCGAGAGCCTGGCACCCACGGCTATGGAGCACGGTGCCGCCGGAAGAATATCGTTCAGTCGAGGGAGGAAGGCATGAGCAACGCGGTACGCGCGGCGTTTCAGTCGGTCACGAGTATGACTTTACCGCATCTGCCTATCGAACAGTCCGACTTCGCGGTGGATCCGATGCCGTACCTTGAGGCCGCCCGGCGTCAGCATCCATGGCTGGCCAAATGCAGTGTGGGGTACGTCATCCATGGATATCAGGCGACAAAAGACCTGATGTGGATGGACGATAAGCTGCGGACATCGAACGATTCCGTCACGGAGATCATGGGTGCGAAAGACACCAACTGGGGCCGTTTTATTGACAACCAAATACTTGCGCTGTCCGGGGCCGAACATGCCCGTGTGCGCTCCAGCGTCGCGCAAGCTTTTACCCCGCGCAATATCAACCGGCATCGTTCAACGATGCGGGACGTTGTCGCGCGCTTGCTCGATGAATGGGCGCCGAAGAAGAAGTTCGACTATGCTGAATTCGCCTCCTACTTCCCGATTATCATTACCTGCGCGGTGGTCGGCGCATCCCCTGATGCCATTTCGCCGCTGCGCAAGGCGATGGAGACTTTGGGCGTTCAATTCAGCCTAGACCCCTCGCTGCTGCCGGCGTTCGAGGAGTCGTACAACCTGATCGAGGATTTCGTCGACAAGCTCGTTCGCGAACGAGAAGAGAACAGCGGCGGCGAGGAAGAAGACACGCTTAATTCTCTGATCGCATCCAGAAATGCGGGGGTGATCAACGATCAAGAGCTACGCTCCCTGCTTGTTTTCATATTCCTCGCCGGCTACGACACGTCGAAGAACATCCTCACCCTGATCATGCACGCGATGCTGCAACATCCGGAGATGTGGGAACGGTGCGCCGTGGATAGGGCGTATTGCGGGAAGGTCGTGGAAGAAATCTTCCGCTTCAGCACGGTCGCCAGTCCATATCGCACAGTCGCGGAAGACTTTGAATATGATGGCGTCAAATTGACGAAAGGTACTTTGCTTGTCTTCGCGCTACCGCTTGCGGGACGCGATCCGAGCACGTTCTCCGACCCTATGGAATTCCGGCCAGAGCGGGATCACGCAAACCGCCATATTGCCTTTGGACGCGGCGCACACATGTGCCTTGGCCAACACCTCGCCAAAATTCAAATCGAGGAAGGCATCCACGTCATCGCCCAGCGCATCACCAAGCCCAAGTTGGCCGGCGAGGTAACGTGGCGACCGTTTACAGGTGTTTGGGGCATTCGAACCCTTCCGATCGAGTTTGTGCCGGCGCCCGCTCAGGTGCATGAGGTTTCGCCAGCCCACTCCTGAGAACGCTTTGACGGCCCAGCGCCAGGCGGCGATCCTGGAATTACAATGCTCTTCTGTTAGTTGCATGCGCCCCGCACCGATCCCCGGCAACGCAAGTTTCGTGATTCGTCGATCAATCGCTCTGCGGCGACAACGACCCACAATGAACCCGGCACCGGGTTGAGATCACGCGGGACCATATAGGCTCGCCCCCGAGAGCCGGTTGCGTGCGTGCCCCTGGCGGCATTCCAGACCGCTTAATGCCAGCCATTCAAGACGAAGAACGCCGATGCTAAACTTTTCGTGTTGGGAGCAAGGACGGTAGGGCGCAGGGCGTATATGATTCGTCGGGCTGCATCGATCCCTTGAGGAAGACTATGTCAGATCACTTTGGCGGTTCCGGCTGGCGAACCGTAGCTGCGCTCGTGTGGCCCTATCGGCGATCGCTTGTTGTCGTAGCCATTTTCGCGCTGCTCGCGACCGGAACCGATCTGTTGGCGCCATTGATTTACCGCGAAGCGGTGAACGACATCGCCGGTCTATTCGTCGGAACGTCCGCCAAGAATACGGACTCTCCTCTTGATGCAACGACATCCGAGGAACGCGAATCATCGCCGAGCCCGATCCTCGCGCAAAAGGCAGTTTCAAAGGAAATCGCGCGGGCCCACTCTAAAGACAAGCCCAAGGGAAAGGCCGTTCGCGAGCCGCATCGCCGCCACTACGTTGCTCCCCGAACCGCGGACCAAACTTTAACGACGTTGCTGTGGGCGGTCATCTCGCTGTTTGCCATCAACGTCTTCTCCCATCTTTGCTCGCTGGTCGCCGACCAGCGCACGGTGGAGCTGGCCAGCCGTATCGAGGCCGACTTCATTCACAACACGTTCAGTCATGTATTGAGTCTGCCTCTGCGCTTCTTCGCCCGTCGTGCCAGCGGTGGTCTCGCGAAACAAATCGATCAGTCGGACGAAATCGCCCCCATCGTGACGGCGTTTGCACAGGAGATCGCGCCTGCCGTTATCACGATGGCCGGGGTGATGATCATCATGTTCCTACAAAGCACGAGGCTGTCGCTCGTCGCACTTGTCACGCTGCCGCCCTATGCGTGGATCGTGTTGCGTTCGTCTAAGCGCCTGGAAACAGGCCTCGCGCGGTATTACGAAATGTGGGACGGCGTGTCCGCGCGTATTCAGGAGGCGGTTGGCGCCATAAAAACGGTGAAGCTTTCCGGCGCGGAACAGCGTGAAGCAGCACATCTGCTTCACCAGTCCCGACAAGCTTACGATACCTATGTAGAGCGCAACCGGCTTGCGAATCGCTATGTCTTCTTCCAGACATCGCTCGGCTATTTAAGCCAAGCGCTCGTGCTTGGTTACGGAGGATGGCTTGTTTTCCAACGGGGCCTGACGCCCGGCGATGTCGTCATGTTTGTCGTCTATCTTGAGCGCTTGTACGCGCCGATCGAATCCCTGACCTCCCTCTTCGTGACACTACAGGAACATTTTGCGTCGCTGGAACGCGCGACCAAGTTGCGTGAGGTGCCGGGCGAGGAAGCCCATGGCGACATGCCGCGCCCCGGACCGGGGCGCGTAGAGTTCCGCCATGTACACTTCAGCTATGTTCCGGGACGTGAAGTGTTGTCGGATGTATCGCTGGTTCTCGAAGCCGGAAAAAGGACGGCGCTGGTCGGTCCCTCGGGGGCGGGAAAAACGACCGCAGCAGACTTGTTGCTCAAACTCTTCGATCTGGATTCCGGCGAAATCCTGATGGATGGACAAACGCTAAGCCATTTGGATGCCGCCGCGGTTCGTCGCGAATTCGGCGTGGTTGCCGCCGACGGCGCGATTTTTCGCGGGTCGATTGCCGACAATCTTCGCTACAAACGGCCCGAGGCGACAGACGAGGAGGTGCATGCGGCTGCGCTGGCGGCGGGTCTAACCAATACGCTGGCGCGACTGCCGCAAGGGCTCGCAACAGAAATCGGCGAAGGCGGCGTGGGCTTGTCCGTGGGCGAACGGCAGAGATTGCAGATCGCGCGTGCGCTGGTCGGTCAGCCGCGTGTCCTGATTCTCGACGAGGCCACCGCCAACTTGGATTATGCGACTGAAACTGAAATTCGTCATGCGTTGCTTGGTCAAAGCCTGCGGCCGACAACGCTGGTGATCACCCATCGCTACACCATGGCGGAAATTTGCGATCACGTCATCGTTCTCCAAGCCGGCCGCGTTATCGCCCAGGGCGCGCCTG
>SCTM01000126.1 GCA_004297485.1 Rhodospirillaceae bacterium | reverse complement strand
ACCGCCCAGGTCGCGCTGGCGGTCGGTGATAAGGAGTTCTATGATGTCGCTCATTGGCGCAGTATCCCCTGCTGTAACCAATGTAATGGCGGCAGTTTATCCGGCGCGGCGGAGTGAGGCAAAAGAAGAGGGACCCCCACGCACACGCTGATGCCTTGAAACGGCCTGGTTTGAGGGCGAGACTACGTGCGCAACACAGGTCGGAGGACCCCCATGCGGATGACATACCTGGCTTCCATCGCGGCAATCGCCCTGTTGTCGTGGCCGGTACAGGCGGCCGATCCGGCGCCGCCAACGTCCGGCCATCCCGTGATGGATTCCCTGCACGCCGCTTGCGACGGCGACATCAAGCAGCTCTGCGCGGGCATCGAGCCGGGCCAAGGCCGCATCGTGCGCTGTCTGCGGGACAATGAGGCTAAACTTTCGCAAGCATGCAAAGATGCCCGCGCGGCGGCGCGCGGCAAGATCGAGCGCAAGAGCGGGCCGCAATAATTTAGTCGGACGGAAGTCCCTCGGTCTCGAACCGCGCGTCCCGCCCGAAATAAAGAGAGGCGAAAACGCTCGCTTGCTCGGCATCGCCGCTGGTCAGGAAACGGATCGTACGCTGCCCGTCCGGCGTATCGAACGCGGGGCGGCGTTCGAGGTAGGCGCCCAGGCTGCGTGCGACCAAATCCGGTTGGGATAGAATATCAACGCCTCGCGGCAGGGCGGCGGCGAACATGTCCGCCACGAGGGGATAGTGGGTGCACCCGAGCATGACCGCGTCGAGGGGGCGGCCCGCCAGGACCTTCGTCAATGCGGCCACGTGTTCCGCAATGGCGCTGCGCAATTCGGCACGCGAAGCATTCCGCTCGATCATATCGACAAGGCCGACACAGGCGTGCTGGACCACTGTCACTTCCGGCGCGCGTTTCACGATTTCCTCGGGGTAGGCATTGCTCGCCACGGTCCGCCGCGTCGCGAAGACGGCGATCGTCCGGGGCTGGCCGGCGCGCTGGCCCGCAGTCACGTCGGCGAGCCAGGGTACGCCGGTGATCGCTTCCACTGTCGGCACCAGCACACCCAAGATGCGGCGATCGGGGTAATGCTTCGGCAGCCACTCCTGCTGCAGTGTCCGCAGTGCAACGGCTGCGGCTGTGTTGCATGCAAGAATGACCAACCGGCACCCGTGCGTGAACAACAGGTCCATGGCGGCGCGGGTGAAGGTCACAATCTCGGCTGATGTCCGGTCCCCGTATGGGATGTGAGCATGATCGCCGTAGTAGAGGAACGAACGTTGCGGAAAGCGGTCGACCAGGGCACGGAGCACCGTCAGCCCGCCGTGGCCGGAATCAAATACACCGATCATCCGGGCGTCACCAAGGCGATGATGTGCGAAAGGTCATCCAGCAGGAGATCGGCGCCGATGGTTTCCACGGGCGTCTGACTATATCCGTGGCGCACGACGGCGACACGGCTGCCCGCCGCTCGGGCCGCACCCACGTCCATGATCGTGTCCCCGACCATCAGCACGTCGGCGGCGGCGGTCGACATGCGCCGACAGGCTTCATTGAGCGGACCTGGATCGGGCTTGCGGCCGAAACCGCTATCGCCGCCGATGATCGCCGCGAAAACGGTATCAAGCCGCAGCTGCGCCAATACATCGCGGCTTATGGCTTCGGCCTTGTTGGTGCAGACCGCCAGCGCGACACCCATTTTGCCCAGGGTCTCCAAGGTCTCCCGCACACCGGAATATAGTGTCGTGTGCGGCGATCCGCTGCGCGCATAAACGTCAAGATAGCGTGCTGTAAGGCGCGAAACTTCGTCCTCGGTCAACGTATGCCCGCGCGCCGTGAAAGCATCGGCGATAAGCCGTCTGGCTCCGGCGCCGACGAATCCGCACGCCTGCTTGATCGCAAACGCCTCTAGGCCGCATTCCACGAGAACGACGTTGAGCGCGGCGGTGATATCGGGCGCGGAGTGAATCAGTGTTCCGTCCAGATCGAAAATCACGCCGGCGATCGGACGTGGTCGGGGTCGAGTTCCACTCTGCGGCTCCGTTCTGCTTTTTACGACGGAGCGCGATGTCTCGGGCATGGCCGCGATTATTCCTGATGTGCCGCGCCGGCAGCGGTAATGCCGCGACTGCCGACAACTCCTGGGGATTGGTACCCCACGATGCGCTCCGGCGGCAAGGTGACCGTTACGACCGTGCCTTGTCCTTCGATGCTGGCGATGTGCAGGGTCCCGCCGTGAGCGCGGATGATCTGATCCGCCAGCGGTAATTTGAGGCCGGTGCCGGGCACTTGATTGTGCTCGGCCTCCCGGGTCCATACAAACGGCCGGAGAATTTCGCGCAATTCGGCCGGGGGAATACCCGGTCCGTGATCGGTCACACGGAACATGATCTGCGAGGGGCCGACGTTATAGTCGTCCCGTACGAAGCATGCCTCCAGGCTGACTTTTCCATTGAGCCCGGAGAACTTTATGGCATTGGAGAGCAGACCGATCAGCACCTGGTGAATGCGATTGGCATTAACCCGGACGACGGGAAGGTTGGGCTCGATATTGGTTTCCAGCCCGATATTTGCCTTCATAAACTGTGGGCGCATGGTCACCAGCGCGTGATCTATGAGAGTCGCTACGGCGACATCGCTGTCACTCGGTTTGTCCGAGCTCGAATGAATGCGGGAGAGATCAAAAATATCGTCGATGACAGAGGTCAAATTCTGAGCGCTATGAACGATGGCGTCGGCGAACTCGACGTAGTCTCGATTACCGATTGTACCCTTCATCTCGCCGCTGATCATCTCCCCGAAGCCGATGATGGCATTGAGCGGTGTGCGCAGCTCGTGCCCCATGTTGGCAAGAAACCGTGTCTTGGCCTGAATTGCGGCGCCTGCTTCTTCGGCAAGCTGCGCCATGCGCAAACGTAAGCGCAAGATGTTCAAGAAACCCAAATAGTTGTAACATCCTGCGATCGCGATGAAGACGCCTGTCGCGGCGAGGAACATGCCGAATACGATATCGCTTCGGGTGCCCATGATATCGGCGTGAAGGCCCATGACGATCGAGACCGTGACGATCGGCGCAATCACGAATGCCACGAAGATCATTCCGGCGGCTGGAATCGCGGTGAGCATGGTCGAGCCGCTGGCGGCCATGCCGACGATCACCACGCCCAAGAGCGCGCAGTCGCGATGAGATGAGACGGTCAGTAAGTGGGCCGTGAAAACGCCCCACATCAACCCGAGCACGGCAGTCCATAAGATGATGCGGCCGATTGTGGCATCTGAAACCTGTAACGGCCGTGGCTTGCGCCGATGCTGCAGCCAGACTTTGAGTTGAAGGGCGGCCATGATCTGAAATCCGCCCAAGGCGAGAAGCCCCCACGGTCCGACCGGTGCTTCCACCGCTGCGGCGAGCGCGAGGGATACGCCCGCGTGTGCCGTCGCCGCGATCGGTTGCTGGCGAGCGACGCTCATGAGCCGTTCGATGTTCAGCTCTTGCTCGATCTCCGGGGCGAGCACCGGAGTCAGCCACAAACTATGCCATCGCGCCATGCGGGTACATTCTTAGGCTATCCGCACGCGCCGGGCGTGCAGGGGGTGGGGCCGGCGCGAGAATGCGCCGCGATTTCCCAAGAAAACATGAACGCAGGGACGGCCGAGGGTCGGGTGTTCACCGTACAGGAAATCACGTGTGCGGTGAGTCGCTCGCAACCATCGGGAGAATTATCGATCTTAAACCGCCGTTCCGCCGACGGTGAGGCTCTCGATCTTGAGGGTCGGTTGTCCGACACCGCAGGGTACGCCCTGTCCATCCTTGCCGCACGTGCCGACACCGGGATCGAGGGTGAGATCGTTACCGATCATGGAGACCTTGGTCAGGACGTCGGGGCCGTTGCCGATGAGGGTGGCACCTTTCACCGGGCGCCCGAGCTTGCCGTTCTCGATCATGTAGGCTTCCGTGGCCGAAAACACGAACTTACCGGAGGTGATGTCGACCTGGCCGCCGCCGAAATTGACGGCGTAGAGGCCCTTCTTCACCGACCCGATGATTTCCTCGCGGCTCTTGTCGCCGCCGAGCATGAATGTGTTGGTCATGCGCGGCATGGGGTGATGGCCATAGGACTGGCGCCGGCCATTTCCCGTCGGACGCATTTTCATGAGTCGCGCATTGAGGCGGTCTTGCAGATACCCGACCAGAATGCCGTCCTCGATCAGCGTCGTGCGTGACGTGGGCGTGCCTTCGTCGTCCACCGTCAGCGAGCCGCGCCGGTCGGCGATGGTGCCGTCGTCGATCACCGTGACGCCTTTTGCGGCCACGCGCTTGCCCATGAGATTGGAAAAAGCCGATGTCTGCTTGCGATTGAAATCGCCTTCGAGGCCGTGGCCGACGGCTTCGTGCAGTAGTATTCCGGGCCAGCCCGGTCCCAGCACCACCGGCATTTCGCCGCCGGGTGCGTCGACGGATTCAAGATTCACGAGCGCTTGGCGAATGGCTTCATCCACCGCCTTTTGCCAGGTTTCGGTTTTGAGGAATTCGCCGTAGGTCAGGCGGCCGCCGGTGCCGAAGGAGCCGGTCTCCATGCGCACGCCGTCGCTCACCACCACCGAGACATTGAGTCGCACCAGGGGGCGAATGTCGGCCACGGCAGATCCGCCGGGCCGGGTGATGTGTACCGCCTGCCAGGACCCGGACAAGGATGCGCTCACCTGTTTGATCTTGGGTTCTTTCTTGCGGGCGTAGGCATCCATGGCCGCCAGGGTTTCGACCTTCATATCGAAGGGAACCAGGGGCAGCGGATTGGCGTCGGTATAGAGCTGCTGATTGGTGCCTTGGGGCGGCTCGGCCAAGGTTCCGCCGCTGCCGGTGCGCACGGCCTTGACGGTGGCGGCGGCGCGGGCGATGGCCTGTTCGCTCAGGGTGGTCGAATGAGCATAGCCGGTGGTTTCGCCGGACACGGCGCGCAAGCCGAAACCCTGCGACGTGTCGAAGGACGCATTCTTGATGCGGCCGTCGTCGAACAGAAAACTCTCGGACTGGGCATATTCCAGGAACAACTCGCCATCGTCGCACCCCGCGAGGGCGTCGCCGACGATACGATCGACCGCATTCTTGTTCATGCCGGTCTTGGCGAAGAACAGGGCTTCGGTGAGTTTCATGTCGGTCATGACGGTTACTCCGCTGCTTTCACGCGCAAACCGGCCGTGGCGGCCGCTTCGGCGGGAACAAAGTTTGGGCGCAATTCGTGCGCAAGGC
>SCTM01000125.1 GCA_004297485.1 Rhodospirillaceae bacterium | reverse complement strand
CCAACATGCTGGAGGACAGCGCGCCCCCTCTGTGCCAACGTGCTTGCGACACAATGACGCGTGTCGTTTAGTGAGCGTGGCACAGGGGGCAGTGAGCAATGACGACAGCAGAAACGGCGTTTGCAGTTGAGGGGGCGCTTTCGCCGTCACCTCCGGATCCGGAGGTGACGGCGAAAGCGCGTCGGCGTTCCTTCACGGCTGCCTACAAGCTGGCGATCCTCGACGAACTCGACCGCGCCAAGCCGGGCGAGGCCGGGGCGGTTCTCCGCCGCGAGGGCCTGTATACGTCGTCGGTGGTGGAGTGGCGCCGCCAGCGCAAGCAAGGGGCGCTACGCGCCGAGGCCCCCATCCGGCGCGGACCGCCCGCCGCGATCACCGGCGGCGACACCGCCGAACTGACTCGTTTGCGCCGTGAGAACGCCCGGCTGGAGCGCCAATTGGCCAAGGCTGAGTTGATTATCGGAATCCAAAAAAAAGCGGCGCAACTGCTGGAGATGGACTTGGATCAGAGCGACGACGAGAGCTGACGACGCTTGTTGCCGAAGCCCCTGGCCGGATGCGCCGAGCCGCTTGTGCCGCCCTGGGCTTGGCCCGGTCCAGCTTCTATCGTCTTCGCCACGGTCCGCGTCAAGGTCCGCCCGCGCCCCGCCGTCAGCCCCGCGCCCTGACGGCCGCCGAGCGCACCCTGATTCTTGCCGTGCTGAGCGAGGACCGCTTCGTCGATCGCGCGCCGGCCGAGGTCTACGCCACCTTGCTCGACGAGGGCGTCTATCTTTGCTCGATCCGCACCATGTACCGGATCCTGGCCGCCAACCAACAGGTCCGCGAGCGCCGCGACCTGCTGGCCCACCCCGCCTACGCCAAGCCGGAATTGCTCGCCACCGGCCCCAACCAGGTGTGGTCGTGGGACATCACCAAGCTCAAGGGGCCAACAAAGTGGAGCTATTTCCAGCTCTACGTCATCATCGACATCTACAGCCGCTGCGTCGTCGGCTGGATGCTGGCCGACCGCGAAAACGCTTCCCTGGCGAGCAAACTGATCCGCGAAACCTGTCACCGTCACGCCATCGCGCCCGGCACCCTGACCCTGCACGCCGACCGCGGCCCCTCCATGACCGCCAAGGCCACCGGCCACCTGTTGGCCGATCTCGGTGTCACCAAGACCCATTCCCGGCCCTACACCTCGAACGACAACCCCTATTCCGAAAGCCAGTTCAAGACGATGAAATATCGTCCCGAATTCCCCGACCGCTTCGGCTCCATCCAGGACGCCCGCGCCTTCTGCCGTCAATTCTTCGACTGGTACAACAACCGCCACCATCACAGCGGCATCGGCCTGCTGACCCCGGCCCAGGTTCATTCGGGGCAGGCCGAGCAGGTCCGCCATGGGCGCCAAGGGGTGCTTGATGCCGTCTACGCCCGCCATCCGAGCCGCTTCGTTAACGCCGCGCCAAGGGCCCCCAAGCTCCCGTCCGCCGCTTGGATCAACCCGCCTGAAAACTCGGAGAGAACCGCTGCCTAAACTCGTGCGGCGAGTGTCTCAGAATCGTTGACACGTTCCGGTTCCATCGATGTTGACCCTTAAGGCGCTGGCCTATTTCGATGACATCAGTGAACCGGAGCGGATCACGCTTGCGA
>SCTM01000124.1 GCA_004297485.1 Rhodospirillaceae bacterium | reverse complement strand
TAAGCTTGCGATCCTGCTTCACGGCCCTGAACTGATCCGGATGGTTGAGTAACGCACAAAGAACGGTGGAGAAGCCATTGTAGCTCGTATCTCCACCGGCATTCATCAGCTGGCGGCAGAAGCTGATAACGACTTCATCCGGAAGGCGCTCCCCGTCGATTTCAGCAGTGGCGATGGTCGAAATGAAATCGTCCTCGCGCGGGTGGGCGCGACGGTCCTGGATAACCGATGTCAGATAGCACCTTAGCTTCTCGATCGCGTCCGTCGCGTGATCCTTGTCGAAGCTAACTGCGATTTGAGCGAAGGCAAGCTTATGGAATATGTTCCGATCTTCGATTGGCAATGCCATCAGTTCGTGAATGAAGTGAAACGGAAAATACAGCGTAAATTCACTCACGAGTTCAGCTTCACCGCACTTTTCGAACTTATCGATCAGACTGTTGATCATCCGTGGAATGATGTCCTCACCCCAGGTCGCGACCATCCGCGGAGAGAAGGCCACCTGAAACAGACGCCGGAAATGCGTATGTTCAGGGGCATCCATCGTGGTAATCGAACGGCCGAATGCTTTGCCGAGATTGTGTCGATATATGACGTTCGAAAAAGCGCCCGTGTCGGTCAATGCGGTTCTAACTTCCTTGTTTCCAAGGATCGCGACATGGCGGACGCCTTCAAGAGTCAAATCCCCTGAAAGCCCGAAATGCCGACGGATATCGCCGTCATAAACGGGGCTCTGATGCCTCAGTCTACGCAGCTCGGGATAGAAGTCCTTGATCCGTCCCTCACCCCCGAGGCCTTTCATGGCGGTGAACGGATTGTAGGAGGCATCGTCAAAGTCCAGGATTCGAGGAATCGTGGTCACGAGTGCTCTCCGATACTCATCTAACTACTCCAAAACTGACCCGGAGCGAGGCTCTGATACAAATAGGAATATAGAACACAAATTCAAAAATTAAAACCCTTGGTTTTGCACCGTATATGATGCGCCCGAAGTGATGTCCTGGAGGTTCGCACCGGGACGGATTCATGCTTAGGCTCCCGGATTTCATTCGAGGTTGGTGAGATAAATTTTTCCCAAGGCTGGGCGCCCATTGAGGGCGTCTGCCTGGATTTTACGGACCATTCGGAATCCGCCGGTATAGAGCATCCGACGGCGATAAGATCCGCTTCACTAGCTGGGCACGGATATCGGACATTAGGTTCTGGTTGAATCTGTGACGCCGTTCGTACTCGCTCGAATTTCAAACGGCATCGGTTCTGCGGTAGATGGCTTAAAGCTTCTTGCGGCTCAAACCATCGATCTGGCCTGAGCGAGTTCAGCGTGTGTAAGGTCAGGGAGACTCCGATAGGCCAGTGGGCTGCAGCCGTAGTATTCGGTGAATAGGCGACGGAATGAACTGGGGTCGGAATATCCGACGGCTAGCGCGATGCGCTCAACGGAAAGGCGAGTGAGGTGGAGCATCCTAGCGGCCGAGTGCATCCGTATCCCCCGTGCATAAGCGTGCGGCGTCGTGTTAAGCGCTGAATTGAATCGGCGAATGAGTGTCTTGTGGCTCACTGCCAACATCGCGGCGAGATCAACCACGCGGAAGGGTTGGTGAAAATGCTCCAACATCCAGTACTGTGCGCTTGCGACCAAGGGATCGCCCGAAATCTTCCATTCACTCAGTGCCTCCCGCTGGAGTCCAACGGAGCTGGCGACCCACTGTCCGAGCGTGATCGATGTGGCGACACTGACAAGCTGCGCAGCTAGTCCGAACTGGGCGGCTAAGGTCCCTGCGGTATAGATCGACTGATACTCAGCGATTACCTCCTGAGTTTCGATGCGAACCTTTGGAAATCTCTTCCTGAAGGCACCCAACAAATTCACCGGAACGGAGGCAACGCCCCCGTCGAGAAGGCCGGCCGCTGCGAGGAGGAATGCTGCCGCGCCGCCACCGCCGATAGGGACGCCACTTGCCGCTCGCTTTGCCAACCAACGGATCAGCGGCTGTTCGCGCTTGAGCAGTGCAGCAATCTGCTCCTCGGATTCAAGCGCGAATCCGGCCACTTGGATCAGACGAAGTAGTGGTGCGTTGGCAAGTGTAACATCCGCTCGCAGAAGACGCCCGTCAGCACTGGTAACCACCTGAGACGAGGGTGAGAGGAGCAGGACCTTGCTCTCCATACGCAATTCGTCACCCTGCGCGCGATAGCCGTTGTCAACGCGATTGCGGCAGAGCCAGAAGGCATCGGTAAAGGCGCCGAGTGCCGAGAGGTGGAAGCCGTCAACCATAACGATCGCGAATTCGGGCATCTGTCTGCTTCCTGTCCAATATCCCCTCTATTAATGGGAAATTTGGCACTGGCCGTGCGTTCCGTCGAGGCCGATTATAGGAATAGAGCGGAAAACCAAAAATGGGATGGGGAACGTGAGCGAAGACCGAGTAGCCAGTATCAGCCGGTCCGATCTGCCCGTCATGCGTGAGCTGACAGTCTCCAATCATCTACTTGGCGATCGAAAAGCGCTGGATGTCGCGTGGGAGCGTGACGGCTACTGGTTTTTCCGGGATGTCCTGGACAAGAACGCCGTCACCCGCTTCCGGTCGGTGTATATCGAATTGCTCGCTGAGCATGGCGTCGTCACCGCAGATGATCCCTACGCGCGATACACCGGTGCCAGCCTAGAGACATTCCCCTTTCGGATGGAGCCGCTAGTCGCGCGCCAACCCTGGAAGCCTTTTGTCGCCGAGAAGCCTGTCCATGACTTCTTTACCTATCTGCTGGGTGATGAGCCCTTTTGGGTTCCGACCGTTGAGTATCGCGCGGTTCCGCCGGCTGACGACCACAATCGGTCGCCTTTCGATTTCA
>SCTM01000123.1 GCA_004297485.1 Rhodospirillaceae bacterium | reverse complement strand
GCTCGACAGCGAATTCGAGCAACAAATCCCCACCGAGTTGATGGGGCATTACGAAGCCTGGCGCTTAGGCAAAACCGGCGGTGCTAAATAGAGGATCGTGGCGGCATGATGCTGGCGAAGAACGCCCCCAGCAGTAGGCGCAAAGCCGCACCAGCTCATGCTCCAGGTTGATGATCTGATCCAGCCGCGACCGCAGCATGGCGAACTGCCCCGCCTCAAGCTGCTTTGGTAGCCGCATGAATTCCCCCGATGCTGCTTCGCTGCACTGGAATCGAATCACATTCCGCCGCTTCTGAGAATCGCGAGCCTCAAAAAAAATTGCAAGGTTTCGGCTTCTCAAACCCCAAAATCTCGCAATCTCAAAACCACCGCGCCAGCCAAATAGGACTTTGCCTCAAAGGCCCACGCATTTTTCACGGGCGACTCAGTATCGCCGGACGTCAGCAGCACGTTCATCTCGTCGCCGTGACTACAATATGATGCGCACGCCATCATGTGCTAAAAGGGTCGAGATGGTTTCCAGTAACCTCAGGAGGCTTTACTCTTAACAACATGTGTCGCAATTGCATCCATCAGCGGCGGTGATAGACAATCATATGGTTCGAGTCCCAGCTCTTTCAGTCTAGTCCGAATTCTCGGCATATCGGCAGGATCAACGCCTGATTCGATTACCGACGACACAAAGGCGGCAAAACCCGGCGCGGCAGAGCCAGCTTGCTCAAACAATTCCGGATGCACAAAATCCAATCCGTAGAATGGATGGTCCTTATTTTCGATGCGTCCAAACATGTGCACGCCGCATTGGTGGCAGGCATGGCGTTGAATTGCCGTTGAAAGGTCGACAATGTGAAGCTTGTCACCATTCTCGGCCACCAAAAGATGGTCGCGCGGCACCACCGCGACAATGGAGAAGGTCGCCCCAGTTGGTTTCCAGCATTTGGTACAGCCACAGGCGTGATTATGAGCCACATCGCCCTTAATCTCGATTTTGACAACCTTGTCCGAGCAGCCACACTTCAATGTGCCGCCGCTAAAATTTCCCGAGCCCGGCTTAACCCCGCGGTCCACTGATGGGTGAATTGAGACAGCCATTCTTCTTTCCCTCTAAATCAATTTTAAAACACGACGACCGAGCGGATTGACTTGCCTTCATGCATCAGGTCGAAGCCCTTGTTGATTTCTTGGAGACTGAGGACATGGGTGATCATCGGGTCGATCTGGATCTTGCCGTTCATGTACCAATCGACGATCTTCGGCACGTCGGTCCGCCCTTTCGCTCCTCCGAAGGCAGAGCCTTTCCATACGCGCCCAGTCACCAGCTGAAATGGCCGCGTGGAAATTTCTTTGCCGGCTTCGGCAACCCCAATCACGGTTGAGACACCCCAGCCGCGGTGACAGGCTTCCAGTGCTTGACGCATCACAGTGGTATTGCCGGTGCAGTCAAACGTATAGTCCGCGCCCCCGTTGGTTAGCCCGACCAGGTGCTGGACGATATCGCCGTCGACTTTCGTCGGGTTGATGAAGTGGGTCATGCCGAACCTACGCCCCCATTCGGCTTTGTCGTCATTGATATCGACGCCAACAACCATGTCCGCGCCCACCATCTTGGCGCCCTGAATAACGTTGAGGCCAATCCCACCCAGCCCGAACACGATCACAGTTGCACCCGGCTCAACCTTGGCAGTCTTGACCACCGCGCCAACCCCAGTCGTCACGCCACATCCGATATAGCAGGCCTTATCGAACGGCGCGTCTTCGCGAATCTTCGCGAGCGCTATTTCTGGCAGCACGGTGAAGTTTGAAAAGGTCGAGCAGCCCATATAGTGAAAGATCGGCTGACCCCTATGAGAAAAGCGGGTGGTGCCGTCCGGCATCAACCCCTTGCCTTGCGTGGCACGAATCGCTGTGCATAGGTTAGTCTTACCCGACAGGCAACTTTTACATTGACGGCATTCCGGCGTGTAAAGCGGAATCACATGGTCGCCTGGTCTGACCGAGGTTACGCCAGAGCCAACCTCGCGCACGATCCCCGCACCTTCATGACCAAGAATTGAAGGAAAAATACCTTCGGAGTCGAATCCATCGAGCGTATAGGCATCGGTATGGCAAATTCCGGTCGCGATGATTTCGACCAATACTTCGCCCGGCTTCGGACCATCGAGGTCAATTTCGACGATTTCCAACGGTTTTCTTGGCTCAAATGCAACTGCTGCTCGTGTCTTCACGCCCGCCCCACTAGTTCTCACATCGCGCTTTTCATCAGCTTGAATACGACGACCGCCTCGTGGTCTCCGTCATGCAACGCCGGCATTCGCTAGGTAGCGATCAAAAAACTGGAGCGTCAGCGCCAGCGCCTCCTCAGCCTCCTTCTTGCGATAAGTAACCCCGCCGTGGCGAGCGAACGCATGATCGGCTTCAGGATACTGATGGATTTTCACGAGAGGATTGGGACTTAGCTTGCGCATGAGGAGTTCGTTCACCTCACGCTGAACCCAGCGGTCCTTCATGGCCATATGCAGCAGAAAGGGCCGGTGGAGATTGCCGACTTCCCGAATCGCGTGTTCAATATAAGTGCCGTAATATGCGACCGCGCAGCCGATATCCGTACGGCAACACATTAAGTAGCAGAGCTTGCCGCCCAGGCAGTACCCAACGGCGCCGACCGGTAGGCTAAGGCCACCACAATCCTTCAGCCAAGCAGCGCAGTCCTCCATGTCCTTGACCGCGAGATCATAGTCGAACCCATAGTAGAGGTCGAACGCATGCGCAACGTCATCCGGATTGCGGTCGGAGAGTTCTACGCCCGGTTCTTCGCGCCAGAACAGGTCGGGAACCAGGCACACATAGCCCGCTTCCGCAAATTCACGCGCGTGCTGACGCATCGTGTCATTGACGCCCCATATCTCCATGATCGCAATTATTGCTCCTTTCGGGGCACCCTCGGGCTCAGCCAGCCAGCTGTCCATCTTTCCGTCACGTAACTGGATTGCTACGGGCCCCGCCTTCATCATTTTCCTCCGGGCTGACTAATAGCCGCTATCAACCGTTATTGGGGTTCTGAGCGGCGTAAACGAGAGCTCGGCTAAACCGAGACGAATCACTTACCGTGAGTACGTTCGAGCGCTTCCTCTTTCCGCCGCCTTTCCATCACACGCCTAGCATGGACGGAGCACCCATCGTTGATGAGCAAGACTGGCTCGAGATCGTTCAGGCTGGCATCACCCATATTGGCCTGCACGCCTTCAAGTATGGGCCTATCCTGGAATTGAAATGCGTAGTCGTAGCCACGTCGGAACTGCTCATTTACAACGCTATCGTTCAACGAAAAATTCCGCGATCCTGCCCAAAAATAATGCGTACTCTTAGACGTCTCCGGTGTAACCAAATTGGGATTCAGGGTGGCCATTCCCTCCTCGCGGGGTCGACCGCGCCGGGTGATACCGTATAGCGTATTCATACAGCCCGGAGGATCGTAGGTCATGTCCTGCCAGTGATCGACTAATCCGCTTTCATCCTTAAACTCTTGAGTACCCTTGAGCATTTCGAAGAACGGCGGCGGAGCTATTCCTGGACACCAATTCACTGTCTTAGCGTGGTCACCGTCACGCGATAACTTGAATTTTCCCTTGCAGACGTCACGGGATTCCAACAAGCCCTCATGCACGAAAGGCGCATGACTAAGATCAGTGAGGTTATCGATCACTAATTCATAATTTGCCTTGAGATGTATGTAACCGTAGATCGTGCTCCAGTTTTCGGTATCGGTCATAAAGCCGAAGTCGACGATCAGTTCAGGGTTAGCAATCGCCGGATCTCCCATCCAGATCCAGAGGACGTTGTGCCGTTCAACCAAGGGATAAGGGCGAGCGGTCGCGGCTTTGGGGGTTACGCCCGAGCCATGAGGATTGCCAACGCAAGCACCCTGGCTGTTGAAAACGAGTCCATGATAGGGGCATTCAACATTGTCACCAATCAGCTTGCCCATGTGTAGGGGTGCAAACCGATGCGGACAGCGATTTGATATCGCTGCGGCTACTCCGTCCCCTCTCCTGTAAATCAGCACAGGCTCTTCGAGGTAGGTGCGATGAAACAGAACTCCTGGCGGCACTTCATCACTCCAGGCCGCCGCGTACCACATATTGCGAACATAGCTCATCACAGCATCCTCAATATTTGTAGCTGACCTCAATTCCGAATGTCCTCGGGGGGGCGAACGACGCAAACTTATTGCCATTCGCGATTGTCCCCGCGTTGGTACGAACCTCAGAGTTTGTGATGTTCTCTGCCCACAGGTCGACGGAGTAGCGCTCTGACGGCGAATTCCAGCGGACTTTGGCGTTCAACTGTACGAAGCGCGGTTGGCGGAATTGGTTATCGGGCTCAGTGAACCAGCCCGAATTATACGAAAGCGTCGAGTTGAGCGTGATCGTGCCGTCGTTCGGGAGGTGATAGGTATATTGGGGCGATAACGACAGCGTGAATGCTGGCGCGATCGGCAGCCTGTTCCCGGTGGCAGGCCCCAGCAACACAGGTGTACCGCCCGTCGCGGTCGAGAGCGGAGCTCCCGGGAAGTTCAAGAACTTGGTATTCAGATATTCCAGTCCCCCGGTGATCTGCAGATCCTCTGTTAGACTGGCCGCAAAGTCGATATCCACGCCATAGGCGCGCGCCTTTGCCCCATTCAGAATACCTAGAGAACCGTCCGCGTTAATGCGCTGGATCTGAATGTCTTTGTAGTCATAGTAAAATGCCGAGCCATTCAATGTCGCCTTACGATCGAAAAGCCGCGTCTTGAACCCCGCTTCGTAGGCGTCCAGAACTTCAGGCCTGAATGCCGGCGCGCCGAGCTGTTGGGCATTAAAACCACCACTCTTGAACCCACGGTTAAACGATCCATAAACCATGGCATCGTCGCTGATCTTCTGATCGACCGCGATACGGAAGGTAACCTTGTTGAAGGTTGCCTGGGCCTGAGAAGGCGGCAGGGGAACGGGTGGAATCGGACTCACCAGCTTAAGGACCTGGAACGTATAAACCTCCCGCCTTTCGCTAGTGTAGCGCGCGCCGAGAGTTATCGTTGTATCGCTTGGAAGCAGGTAGCTTGCTTGCCCATAAACGGCTGGAGAACGTGTCTTTTGTTTACCGAATGTGTTGACCTCTACCAACGGGAAAAACGGACTGACTGCGGCCCCGAAGAGCTGCACGCGGAGTGGGTCGGAGGCATCGCGCGAGTTGAAATAAAACCCGCCCAACGTCCATTTGAATGGTCCATTCGACGAGGATTGAAGTTGCAGTTCCTGACTAAACTGCCGGTCACTCTGTGTCTGGCGAATGCCCTGAAATGGCGTCCCCGTCACATCAAGATCAAGTGCATTGTTGTATCTGAGACTCCGATACGCAGATATGGAAAGGAAGTTCACCGATCCGAACTTATGCTCGACCTTCAGGTTTCCACCACCACTCTCTACCTTGTTGAAACCGGGATAATCCGCCGTGACATCCCAAACTCTTCCACCGAACGCGGGCCCGGTCGGTGGAGCAGGAACCGTTCCGCGTTCCAGATGAATGGCGCCCATGGTGCCATAGGTGTTGGAGTAATCCCCAGTCAGAGTGATCTTAGTATCCTCACCCGGAGTGTAGACGGCCTTAGAACGCAGGTTGACATCACGCTTCATGCGATTTGTCTCGGTATTAAGGGTCAGATTCCGGCCATAGCCCTTCCCCTGGAATACACCCGTGGCCGCAAGATCTACCGCTAGGTTATCCGTCAGGCCGCCGGCGACATAGAATGAAGCCTTCTTGGTGTCGTAGTTCCCGTAGCCTGCATGCGCCTCTAGTTGAAAGTCCTGGCCCGGCGTTTTAGTGGTGATCTGAACCAGACCGGCGACCGCGTTGCGGCCGAAAAGGGTGCCCTGCGGTCCCTTGAGCACGCTTACCTGATCCACATTGTTAAAAGAGAATAGTGCGCCGGTTGCGGACGCGTAATAGACGCCATCAACATATACCGCCACACCTGGCTCGATGCCGGGACCTGCTGTCGACGAACCGATACCTCTCAAACGCGGCTGAACGTTCAGCTGGATACTATTGAAGGTCAATCCGGGAACGACTTGACGCAGGCCTTCCAGATCGGACACCCCGGCAGCCGCGAGCTGACTACCCGATACGGCCGCAACAGAGACCGGCACGTCCTGGAGATTTTCAGCGCGACGTTGCGCGGTAACAATAATCTCGGTGATCCCCCTCAATTCATCTGATGAAGCACCGGCGTCCAATGATGCCCGGCCAGGAGCGGATTGAGCCCATGCCGTGCTCGAAGCCAGTATGGATGTCGAAAGAATCACCGCCTTAGTTACAAATCGCGACATGGAACCCCCCTTCCCTTGGATTTCTGTCCCTTTCATGAGGGGTTCGTCATCATAAGGAAAATAGTTTTAAGGCATCAATTTGATGCATATTTTCTATAATGCAATCCGTCACACCCCGGCTTACGAAAACCGCGTGCAAATTGCTGACCAGACGTCTTGTCTCCCCAACAATTTCACAGGGGCATCAACGTATCCAGGGTGGGGGTTATCTCAAGCTGCGCCAAACGAATCCCGATACAAATATCGGCGACATCCCCAAAGGCAAGGGGATCATTCACGGACTCCCGACAGGTGTCGAGTATGGCAGAATCAGCCGACCTGCGTCAGTGCGTGACGTGTCTTGGGATGTTGTGGATTGGTGAGAAGCGGATTGGACGCGAGCGTGCGAACTAGCCAACGATAGCCTCCTCACCGAATCCGGCGGCCAATGTGATGTTGGCCCGTCTCTCAATCATTTTCTTTCCGCCAACCCAGCCACGGCAGTGCTTATTCGCTGTCTATGTTCACCTGTCGCATGGGCAAGCGCCTGGAAGGCCGCGGAAAGCTCGAGGATGCTTTCGAGGCGTGCGGTTTGAGCTTCGCGTAACAACCGTTTTGCCATGCGCAATGCCTGCGGCGGGTTTGCAGAAATTTCTGCAGCGAGCGCCAAAGCCCGCGGCAGCAATTCCTCATCGTTTACGACCTCTGACACGAGGCCACAGGCAAGCGCCTCGGCGGGGTCGATCGTGCGACCAGTGAAAGTCAGTTCGGACGCCTTCGAAATCCCGACAAGCTTCTGCAGCAGGAATGCGCCACCGTCGCCTGGGATAATTCCGAGTCGGACAAAACTCTCCGCAAAGCGCGCGCTTTTGCCTGCGATCCGGAGATCGCACATACACGCAAGATCGAGGCCAGCGCCAATAGCTGGACCATTGACGGCCGCGATTATTGGCACCTCCATCTGGTAGACCGCGTTTGGAATCCGATGGATACCATGCTTGTAATGGTAACGGTCATCAACCGGTTCCAAGGTCGGGTCTGCCGTTCGCGCCGCCATCGCCTTGACATCGCCCCCCGCGCAAAATGCCTTTCCGGCACCGGTAAGAACGACCGCACGAATAGACATATCTGCTTCTATGCGGAGGCAGGCGCTAGCTATGTCGGCATATTGCTTATTGGACCCAAGGGCATTGCGCGTAGCCGGTGAATTTAGCGTAAGCAGGGCCACATGATCGGCCACTGCCAAGGTTACAAAGTCATTCATTTTAGAAACTCTTTTCAGGATATCGACGAACGTCGCTATTGCCATCGCCCAATAGCGGCGGAGCTTTGCGGTAGGTGACTGGTGTGGCAGAAAGCTTAAGCGGATTAGCGACCAGAGGAATCTCCCCCGCAATAGGATGATCGAGGGAAATCTGCATTCCCCTGGCTACAATCTGCGGATCTTTGAATATCTCGGCGATGCCATTGATCGGCCCACACGGCACCCCAACCTCCTCAAGTGCCGCAATCCAGTGGCTGGTGGGTCGCAGAATCGTACGTGCCTTGATCATTCCTATTACCTCGTCTCTGCCCTCCACACGCTGGGCGTTGGCCCTGAAACGAGGGTCAGGCTCAAGGCCAAAGACTGCCCAGGCGCGCGCGAATTGTGCGTCGTTGCCTACAGCGACAAGCATGGCGCCGTCGGCAGTGGGAAAATCCTGATAGGGGACGATATTGGGATGTGCATTGCCCATACGGCTCGGCGCCACGCCTGATACCAGATAGTTCAGGGCCTGGTTGGCGAGGCATGCCACCGACACATCGAGCAAAGCAACGTCGATCTCTTGCCCCTCTCCAGTGCGATCACGGTGAGCCAGTGCAGCAAGAATACCGGTTGTTGCATAGAGACCCGTCAATATGTCGACCAATGCAACGCCGACCTTTTGCGGCCCTGCCCCAGGACTGCCATCAGGAGCCCCGGTAATGCTCATGAGTCCGCCCATTGCTTGGATAAGTGCGTCATAGCCGGCACGGGCGGCGTAAGGTCCCGTTTGGCCAAAGCCGGTAATCGAGCAATAGATCAGGCGCGGGTTAAGCGTGCGAAGGTTGACGGCATCAAGACCATACGCAGCAAGGCCACCAACTTTGAAGTTCTCGATTACTACGTCTGCCGTAGTGGCAAGTTGACGCACCTCTGCCTGCCCCTCCGGCGTCGCGATGTCGATCGTCACAGACACCTTGTTGCGATTAGCCGAGAGAAAATAGGCGGAATCGAAGGCACCGCCCTTCTCCTTGTCGGTCAGGAAGGGCGGTCCCCAGCCACGAGTGTCGTCACCCGCGCCCGGCTTTTCGATTTTGATCACTTCTGCGCCAAGATCACCCAGCAGCTGGCTGGCCCAAGGCCCCGCCAATATACGTGAGAGATCGAGTACCTTGATATGGGATAGCGCCCCCATTCTAGATTACTTCTTCAAGGCGGATCTGGTGACCGGCTTGGAAGCGCCCGGCAGATAGTCAGGGTGATAGCACCAGTCCCATGCAGGTTCGTCCATCAGAAAGGGCGGCAAGACACTCAGCCATACAGAGAATGAGAATTTGATCTCATAGATGCGCGGAATCCAATTGTCGTCGAGCGCATCGAAATCGGTGCCATATTCGGCCTGCCCCCCCGCCGGACACGGCAAATAGCAGAACAATCCGGAACTGAGTCGGTGACGGCCTAGACCGACACTGGACTTTGGCCAGCCGCATCGCTCCATATAATTGATGCCAATCATAAGTTCGTCGAGGTCCTCAACACCAAAATTGGCATGGTGAAACCGTGGCTGACCATCAAGACCTTCCAGCTTCGCATCAGCCTCGGCATAAAAGATCTGATGATGATCATTATTGCCCTCGCAGCGCAGAAACACGCCGTAATCGCGCATCACATCGCTGAGCCGAAAGCCGAGGCGTTTACAGAGGAAGCGACCGGCGGCTTCATGGTCCTTAACTCCGAAGACAACGTGCTGAATGTTCTTGGGGAAACACCGACGACGCCATTTCCGGGTCTGATTGAGTCGTTGCGTGTTGAACGGTGCATTCACCGGATCGGGCGCGAAAACGACCGGCGCGCGCGTGAACTGCACCAAACCCATCGCCACACCACCATCTGCAACAAAGTGTGCGACCCCACGCTCGTCTACCCGCACCTCCCGATCAGTCTTCAAATTGGCGACGAGCGCATCAACGCTCTGCTGGGAATTACATCCCCAGACCAATTCCCTGACGCCCTGCCCGATAAGATCGGATTTCGGCAAGCGCGGAGAATCAAGCCTCAGCAGCTCGATGCGCGAGCCTTCCGGTAAGATAAATAGGCTACTGTCATCGGCCTGTTCAACGAGTGGCAACCCAAAGTCTGCAAAATAGCGGGTGCTCTCCGCGACGTTCTCAACCCCATAAATCAGTCGTTCGATGCCGATAATCACGTCACCTCTCCTACGTTATTGGCTTATTCCGCCCATGCACAGATATTTGATCTCCAGATATTCCTCTAAGCCGTAGTAAGAACCTTCACGCCCAAGACCGGATTGCTTGATGCCGCCAAAAGGAGCAACCTCATTAGAGATAAAGCCGGCGTTGACACCCACCATGCCCGACTCAAGCTCTTCGGCGACACGCCAAGCCCGACCAATGTCGCGACTATACAAATAAGCGGCTAACCCGAACGGTGAATCATTCGCGAGCACAATCACCTGCGCTTCTGTTTCAAAACGCATGAGCGGTGCGACCGGGCCAAACGTTTCCTCATCGAACAGACGCATCTCGCGCGTGACGCCAGTAAGAACCGTGGGTTCGAAGAAAGTGCCGCCCTTTGCGTGGCGTGAACCACCCATGACAACGCGCGCCCCCTTGGTTACAGCGTCGGCGATATGACTCTCTACCTTTTCCACACCGGCGATATCAATAAGTGGACCTTGGTTAACGCCAACTTCAAGGCCGTTTCCAACGTTCAGTCGCGATATTGCCTTGCCAAGGTGTTTGACAAAGCGGTCATAGATGCCGGCCTGAACGAATATGCGGTTGGCACATACGCAGGTCTGACCGCTGTTCCTGAACTTTGACGCCATCACCCCCTCGACAGCAGCACCAAGGTCGGCGTCATCGAAAATGATGAACGGTGAATTTCCACCCAGTTCGAGCGAGACCTTCTTGATCGAGACAGCACTATCGCGCATCAGAATTCGGCCCACTTGGGTTGAGCCGGTGAATGTAACTTTGCGAACATCTTCGTGACCCGTGAGGGTCGCTCCCACCGCAGGTGCGGAGGCGGCATCACAGGTCACGATGTTCAGAACTCCGGCCGGAATACCTGCTCGCTCTGCAAGTTCACCCAGGGCAAGTGCCGTCAGTGGCGTTTGCTCTGCAGGTTTGACAACCATGGTGCAACCGGCAGCAAGAGCTGGCGCAGCCTTGCGGGCGATCATTGCCGCCGGGAAATTCCACGGTGTGATCGCAGCACAAACCCCAATCGGTTGCTTCAGCACGACGATTCGGCTTCCATGATCCGGATGAGGGATGACGTCGCCATAAACTCGCTTGGCTTCCTCTGCAAACCACTCGACAAAGGATGCTGCATAGGCAACTTCGCCTCTGGCCTCGGCCAGGGGCTTGCCCTGTTCGGTCGTGATGAGACACGCCAAATCTTCTTGGTGTGCCATGATTAGGTCGAACCAGCGGCGCAAAATTCTGGAGCGCTCACGAGCGGTGAGACCCCGCCATGCCGGAAATGCCGCGGCAGCGGCAGCGACCGCTTCATTGACATGACCCGGTCCCATATTAGGAACGGTGGCAATTTCAGTCTGGGTCGCTGGATTGAATACTGCAAAGCGTTGTGCAGCACCTGTCCATACACCTGCGACATAGGCTTCTGTACGAAACAATCCGGTGTCAGAAAGTTTTAGCAAGGGAAACGCCCTTCGAAGAAGGCCGCATCAGCATCGACGGTCGGCTCGAGCCCTGAACGGATCAGTCCCTGGCGGAGATCGGTCAGCTGTCGCTGGTTGAGCCGCATTGTCGGTGCGCGCGATGGCCCGCCGTTGAAGCCTTGCAGCCAACCCATATATTTCCACATCATTCGGTGGATAAATAATGTGTGCGGCAGATAAGCCGAATTTGCCTGCGCCGCCTTGCGCGCCGGATGCAGTTGCCAATAGATGCGGGTGGCTTCATCGAAGTTGCCATCACGCAGCAATTCAAACACCTTCGGAAATGTGGCACCAAAGTATTCGGTATTGGAAGTTCCGCTATATTGCATTGGCATAAATTGAGCGAGAGCCGCGAATTCGCTTTCGAGCGGATAGGTAACTACTACGTCTTCATTGAATTTGCGGTAGCATTCGACAAAGCCCATGATGCCCGGCATGGCGCCTTCGGCCTTGATCGCCACGATATTTGGGCAATCATCGATAAGCCGCCGGATGATGTCCGCCTGAATGTCGGATGGATGCAATCGGTCAAACCCCCAGAAAGGTAACGGAAACAGCATC
Source organism: Rhodospirillaceae bacterium (assembly GCA_004297485.1). Taxonomy (GTDB): domain Bacteria; phylum Pseudomonadota; class Alphaproteobacteria; order Rhodospirillales; family Rhodospirillaceae; genus SCTM01. The sequence continues at coordinate 10,829 of SCTM01000123.1, read as the reverse complement.
ACGCCGAGCGATGTGGCATCGCAATATCTCTTGGTATAATCGTAAATATCTTCCGGACCTTTCGGCCAAAAATTCGACGGATAAGAGAGCAGCACGACGTCGGCTCCCTCTTCTTCGGCGATGCGTACCGCCTCGATGTTGTCCTCAAACGTATTCCAGGACGCATGGTGGACGAGATGAAAATTCTTAGATGATTCATCCCTAGCGATTTGGAAGAATTGACGGTACTCGGGAATCGAGATCGCCACTTCGGAAATGAGCAGCGCTCCTGTGAACCCGAGAGTCTCGTCGAGACGGACGTCGTGACGAATGCCCTGCTCGTTTAAACTTTTCAGGTTAGCCGAAAAGGAGGGGTGTATGACATTAGAGACGCCCTTGAGATGTTCGCGCGCCCAGGAACGTGCTTCGCCTTTGCTATAACGCGCCATTTTTAATCCGATCTATACATTCTGAATCTCGAGGTCCGCTGCAATGGTGATGGCCTGACCGGACTGCTGCGCCAGCTTTAGGGCAAGTGCGGCCGCCGTTACATCCTGGACAGCGGCGCCGACAGATTTGTACATGACGTTCTTCGCACTCTTCAGTCGACCACTCAGTTCGCCCATCACAAGGGCATTAAGGGTCGCCACGCGTGCTTTACATTCGATACCCGCTGCGCGGGCAGCAAGGAAGTCGCCGGTTTGATCCAGTACTTCATCCACCATATCGCAAACGATCAGGTCTGATCGTTCGATCGACACGATATCAATTTCGCGCTGCTCGGGAATGGTCGACCCGATGGAGACAAGCATAGCGCCCTGCTTCAACCAGCCTCCGAGAAGTATCGGCTTTTCGTCGTACGAACGGGCCGCGGCTATAACAAGAGACTTGTTTCGCACGGCTAGTTCGGCGCTATCGACCGCGCGCACCGGGATATTCAGCTCGACCGCAAGTTCTACGGCCAGCTTTTCGCGCTTGGCCGGCGTGGGACTGAAAACGTCGAGGTTTGTAAACGGTCTGACCGCGGCGATGGCCTGAGCGTGAGCCTTGGCCTCATTTCCGCTCCCGAGCAAACCAACGGAAACGGGAGTCTGCGGGAGAATGGCATCCACTGCCACAGCGGAGGTCGCGGCCGTACGCATCGAGGTTAGGTGTTTGCCATCAACGAGAGCCACCAGCTCGCTGCTCGTCTTACAGAACAATGAGACGAGATAAGAAACTTTGCGATCTGCCGTCCGGCCAAAGCTCTTCACGCCCATATAACCTGCTGATGGCGGAACCGACACCAGACTCCGCAGCCACACACCTTCCCCGCGCGCAACGGCGCGGAAACTTGTATGAGATTGATGGGGGACTGAATAAGCCTCCCGCATCGCGGAAATTAATACGGGCCACTCCAGCAAAGTCGCTGTCGCTCGCGCGCATACGAAATAGACTGCCATATTCGTCTTCCATCCCTTTCACCCTCCTGCGTAGCGAGATAGTAGCGATAGATAAAATTGCTTTTTTCTATTCAGATAATAGAATAGACACATGATCACTCACGCCCACCCCTTTAAGCTCCGGCAGCTGCAATACTTTTTGGCCGTCGCCGAGCTTCGACATTTCACCAAGGCGGCCGAGCTGTTGAACGTTACGCAACCCACTCTGTCCCATCAAATCGGAGACCTTGAGGGACAGCTTGGCACCCCGCTTTTTGACCGCCTTGGAAAGGCGGTTCGGCTCACCGAGGCTGGGGCCTTGTTTCTCGGATTCGCAGAAGCCGCTCTGAAGCAGATTGAATCCGGACGGACCGCCATTGCAGAACTCCACGGCCTGAGCCGGGGATTACTGAGAATTGGTGCCAGTCAATCTTTTGTACGACGCTTACTACCGCCGCTGTTGGGCACCTTCACGAAGGAGTACCCCGGCATCGCGATCGAAGTTTACGAGATGACGGCCCAGCGCATTGAAGATGGACTCTACAAAGGTGATCTCGACGTAGCCATTGGGTACGCGCCCGCGTTGTCACCTGAGACAGAGCTTGAACCTTTATTCGAAGAACACCTTTTACTAGTAGTGGGGCATGGGCATTCATTAGCACACCGCGCCGAAATAACTTTAGCTGAACTCGAGGGAATCCCGCTCGTAATATTTCCGAGAGAATACACCACCCGCATAGTGCTGGAAGATTTGTTCAAGAAGGCGGGGATTGCTCCAAAAATAATAGCTCAAAGTAACTCCGTGCCAGTCATGCTTGGGATGGTTCAGGCGTCGAATGTAGGAACGATCGTTCTAGAAAGTGCGCTTAGCCATGAAGAGGATTTCAAGGTGATTCGGCTGGCCGATCCATCCCCCACGCGCACATCGGCTCTAATGTGGTCTCGTCATGTGTTCCGTAGCTCGGCAGCCAAGCGGTTTGCTGAAATGGTTCGTCAGAGCTTCTCGCTCATGGTGGCCCCGCCAAAGCAGACTCGCTCCCCCAAGGGGAGCCGTTGAAGCTGTAAGTATATAATTTTTCTTTCATAAAATAGCCCATTATTGCTTGTGTAGGTATTGTGTAGGCTCATTTGGCAAAAGGCAAAAAAACTGTGGCTATTTCCCGGCTGGCACGTTGATCGTACAGCTTTCATCCTTCTTCGATTTCGCGGCCGCACTCCGGCAAGCGTCAGTCCTATCACGATTGGCGCTGACGAGACTGGTGTCGTCGATAATCTTCTGACAGCTCTCGGGATTGCTTTTCCGCAGGAGAGCAAGACCCGCATCCCAACGGTTCTCGCCGACGATCCCGGCCGCAATGTATGTGTTGACGCCAAGCGGTAAAGCGCGCGCGAGCACATAGGACAGGACCAGACCCGCCGCCAGCCCACCGATGCCCATGCGGATCAGCCAAAGGCGCTGTTTGTGTTGATCACGAACTGTACCAACGAGGGTACGCAGAGTCATTTCGTCGCGCAGTAAGGAACGCCCGGGACTTCGCATGCGCCATCTGGCCGCGCGATGTTATGATGCGCATTGCCGAGCCGGCGCGGCGTGGTGCCTGAGACGAGATAATTCATCGCCTGATTGGCGAGCGTTCCGACCATCACATCCAACAGCGCCATGTCGATCTGCTGGCCAGATCCGCGAACACCCGCTGGGCCAGATAGACAAATGCGCGGCGAGTGGGAGTCCGGTGACGAAGCCCTTCACGCTTACCGCGCGACTCGCCCGCGCGGTCGTGCTGCGTTCAGGGGCATTCCCAGCGCCAATTCTTAGCAGCTCGATCGCCCTCGTGACTGATAAGCTGCGCTTACCTGCGCTTACCTGATCTCCGAAGGCCGCTGCCTATATCTAAAGCCTGAGATCCGCTGATTCCCATGTGGCGCCCGTCCGGAGACGGAGGAATTGCTCGATTGGACCAACAGCGTCTTGGTGCCGGATTGCCGGGCGGATCAATTCGCCCCACCGGGCGTTGCCGACATTCCTAGTCAAGATGGGAAACATTCATAGCCAGTTGCGATCATTACACGAGAAGCCATTACTAGAGGGATGACAACGGTGCTGCGCAGCCGGTGCTGGGAAGCCCGAGAGGAGGACCATAATGCCTATTCACGAACCGGTTCTCAATCCAGCGTTCAACATCACTCGCGCCAGCCACATCGTCCTCACTGTCAAGGATCTGGATCTCAGCCGCGACTTTTACCGCGAGGTGCTAGGTTTTCACGAAACCGTGCGCGATCTCGATACCGTATACCTGCGCGGTATGGAGGAGGGTTGCCACCACAGCGTCGTGCTGCGCAAGGCGGACGGTGCCCCTCGGTGCGATCGAATCGGAATGCGCATGCTGACCAACGAGGACCTTGTCCGCGCGTTCGATTTCTTCAGTGCGGAAGGCATTGAGGTTGCTTGGGTCGAGCGCCCATATCAGGGCCAAACTTTGCACGTTACCGATCCGGTAGGGACACAACTGGAATTTTGCGCCTCTATGCCCGTCGAACCGCGGCAGAACCACAGCTATCACCTTTATCGCGGCGGCGCGGCGCAGCGTTTCGATCACTACCAGATCGTCTGCTATGATGTACAAAAAGCCTATGATTTCTATACCAAAATAGGCTTCCGACTGACGGAATACGTGTGCCCCGGTGATGCGGACGATCGAGTTTGGGGGGTGTGGCTCCATCGCAAGGGTAATCCTCACGATATCGTCTTCACTAATGGCAAGGGCCCCCGCATGCACCACTTCGGCATGACGGTGCGCGGCGGCGATGATCTGATCCGCGCTGCCGATGTGGCAGGCAGTCTGGGCTTCGGCGCCACCGTGGAGCGCGGGCCGGGACGCCACGGCATGGGCGGGGGCGCCCTCTTCCTCTATTTCCGCGATCCTGACGGACACCGCATAGAGTTGTTTAACGCGCATTATCAAACCATCGATCTGGAGCCGCCGATCCGCTGGACTCTCCGAGATCCCAAGCGAACGGATGTGTGGGGTATGCCGGCGCTCGAGCGCTGGTTCTTCGAGGCGACGTGTTTCACCGGACAGGAGCCGCAGCTCCCCTCCATCAATATCTCCCCAAGAACGCTGGAAGCACTGATTGCCGAGGGCGTCTTCCGGGCGCGTTTCTAACTTCAATTCCGGGAGGCAAACGATGACTCTGTCTGGCGGACCACGCCGCGAACGCAGGCGCGCCATCCACAACGGGAGCATCTATTGGTGCACCGTTGGCGGTGACGGTGAACTCCTGCTGGACGATGGGCGGAAGTTAGACGGCCGCAGCGTTGGCTATCTACCGCCGAGCAATCCCACCAAGATTATCTGCGTGCACCTGAATTATAAGTCACGGGCGATCGAATCGCGCAATTCGATCACCGCCATACCGTTCCCAACATATTTCATGAAACCGGTTTCCTCGCTCAATGCGCACGGCGGCGAGATCATCAGGCCATCCGACTGCCAATTCCTCAACTACGAAGGCGAAGTCGCGGCGATCATCGGCAAGGTTACGCTCAACGTGTCGCGCGAAGAGGCATGGGATTGCATTGCCGGCTTCGCCCCGGCGCTCGACATGGGACTCCACGATTTCCGTGACACCGATGCGGGCGCCATGCTGCGCGTGAAGGGGCGCGATGGATTCTGTCCGATCGGGCCGGGCGTCGTATCGGGTGTCGACCTTTATGAACAGACACTCCGCACCTATCGAAACGGGCGCATCGTGCAGGAAGCCAAGATCGGCGACGAGATGATCTGGGGGCCCGATTTTCTGATCGCTGATCTCTCGCGCCATATTACGCTCATGCCGGGCGATGTGATCATGACCGGGACGCCCTGCCACTCGCGTCCGCTGCAACCTGGTGACACCATTGAAGTAGAGATCACAAACATTGGCCGCCTGACCAACCACATCGTTGCGGGGCCCGCGCCGCGCGCCGATGTTGGTTTTCCCCCGAGCGACACAGCCGAGGCGCGTCGCGTCGCTTTTGGCGTTGATGAACGTGTGCCGCAGTACTTGAGAGACAACTACCGGGCCGCGGGGTGCTGAGAGGTTGCCTTAAGCCGCGATCTCCTCGATCTAGAAAGGGCACATGCTATGTATCCGTTCAAGGGTGACGAAGATTATCCGCGCGATCAGTGGTACGTTGCTGGGTGGCAAAACGAGATCGGACGCAGCCTGAAGGCGCGGACCATTCTTGGCGAACCAATCGTCCTGTATCGGACGGCGGAAGGGCTCCCGGTTGCGATGAATGCTCGCTGCCCTCATCGCGGGTTCCCACTATCTCGAGGCGATCTCATTGGCGACGCGATCCAATGCGGCTACCACGGCTTTACCTTCGGTGCCTCCGGTCAATGCATACGCATTCCGTCACAAGCTGAAATTCCGAAGAACTATCGTTCGCGGACCTACCCCGTTGCGGAGCGCTGGCATTTTCTCTGGATCTGGATGGGAAACGGCGATCTTGCTGACCCAAACCTAATCCCTGATCCGATGAGCGACATCGTCGATCACGCCAATTGGTGCGTAACGGTTGGCGGCGTCGAGGAACTGAAGGGGCGTTATCAACTGCTCCACGATAATTTGCTCGATCTATCCCACATCACATTTCTTCACGCCGATACGATTGGCAGCCCTCGCGTTGCTGCTACGCCCGTCTCGATCGAGACCTTGCACGATCGAATCATAGCAAACCGCCTGGTGGAGGGGGAACACTTGGAGCACTCTGGCCTTGGAAAGGCGATGTCGATCAAAGGCCCTGTAGATCGCAAGCAATCGCAGCAGTTCTTTCCACCTTCCCTGCACACGACCGGCGCAGAGTTTGTCAGCTCCTCGCGCGGCGGTGTTGATCCCGGCCGCAGTTTCGGGACATTGCGCGTTTTTCACGGCGTCACGCCGTGCACTCCGACAACCACGCATTACTTTTGGGGCTTCGCACGGAATTTTGCCGCGGCGGATCAGGCTATCAACGAAAACGTACGACAGGTGATCATGAATACCATCGCCCAGGATAAGGCCGGCATCGAAGCCGTCGAAGCGATGCTGAGCAACTATGGGAATCCATCACGCGAAATTTCCGCCAAAGTCGATCGCGTCGCCATGCAAGGCAGGAGATACGTGCAAGACCAAATTCGCGCGGAGCGTCGTCCCCGGATGGCCTAGCACGTGCCCCGTGCGGAAACATGCAGCCAGGAGCTCGCGCGTTCGAGCGAGGCATCCGCCGCAGGCCTGTTTCACGGGGTAAAACCAGCGCCCGGAGAAGAGCCGACGAGAAGTTTATTGACGAATTTGTCGTCAAATATAACGACAGACCCACCCACCGCCGAATGGACTGCTCATGTCGGAAATGTTGGAAGATTACGCCCCGCTCTCGCGATGGGACGAATATCCAATCCATCAGGCGGTGTCGCCGATCCGCTATGTGCAAACCATCGATCCACGGGCCTTCGAGCGCTACTGGTTCACGGCTCAAGCACGCGATGCCTCTTTCTTGCTCGTGACCGGAATGGGCTTTTATCCCAATCTCGGCACCGCTGATGGCTATGCCCTTCTGGTCTGCGACAATCGGCAGACAACGCTGCGCGCGCAGCGTGCCTTATCAACCGAACGTGCACATTTCACCATCGGTCCCGTACATGCCGAACCGCTGAAGCCTTTTGCCGAATGGCGCTTGCAACTCGGTGAAAATTCGCAAAGCCTGCGTTACGATCTGCGGTGGCGTGATACCAAGCGCGCGTCGTTTCGCAAAATGGACCTTAAGCGGCGTCGCCGCGGTCTCTCCACGCGAGAGATGGAAGATAAGGGGCAAACCTGCAGGGCAATGAGGCCGATTGTCGCGTGCACGGCGACGCCCGGTTTGATGCGGGTTATGGTCGGCAGCAGGATAGATCGAAGAATCCGGTCGCGCGGACACAGAACGGGGGCCGCTCCCCAGTCCATGGGAACATGGCGGTCAAGGTCTCGATTGACGAAGTGAGCCTAAGATATCAGGCGTATACAAAGAAAAGAAATAACAGGATCTGAGCGGCAAGGACCCGCGATGGTCAAAAGACGTCCTAATGATTGGTGGAGGATCGACCGTATCGGACATTTGAAGCTCCTGAGGTTTCACTCCCTGCGCCTTGTCGCTTGTGCGTCGTGATGACACAGGTCAGGCGATAGCCCCGCGCAGTTCCTTGGCGCCGTGCGCGAGCAGTCCGACGTCGGTGCCGATCGAGACGAACCTGAACCCTTGCTGGATTCGCCTGCTCGCGTCGTCGCGATCGACGGCGAATATCCCGCAAGGCTTGTCCGCGGCTTTGGCCGCTTCCAGGATTCTCGCGATCGCCGCTTGCACGTCGCCGTGGCCCGGATTGCCAAGATGCCCCAGCGAGGCGGCCAGATCGGCAGGGCCCACGAAGATCGCCTCAACACCCACGACAGCGGCGATTTCAGCCACCGCATCGAGACCCCGCCTGCTCTCGATCTGCGCGATCAGCGCCGTGCGCTCGTGCGCCGCTGCCAGATAGTCCTGAATCCCACCAAACCGCGACGCGCGACTCGTCGCGCTTGCCACGCCGCGCGTACCAAGAGGCGGAAAGCGCGTGGCGGCGACCAGCTCCCGCGCTTGGTTCGCCGTATCAACCATCGGAACAAGCAGCGTCGGAAAACCGATGTCGAGATATTGCTTGATGATGACCGGGTCACCTGCCGGCGGTCGCGCGATCGGATGGACCGGATAGGAAGCAACCGCCTGGAGCTGGGACAGAAGGGTCTGCAGTGTGTTCGGCGCGTGTTCGCCGTCAAACAACAGCCAATCATAGCCGGCACCGGCACAAATCTCCGCCGTATAGGCATTGGCGAAGGCTTGCCACAATCCGATCAGGGGACGATCGCGCGATACGAGGTCTCCGAAAATGCTCATGCAAAGCGCACCGAGATGGAGCCCATTGTTCCGAAATCGACGTGGAAGCTGTCGCCTCGGTTCGCGGCAACCGGCGCGGTGAAGCTGCCGCCGAGAACGATGTCGCCCGCTTCCAACCGCTCGCCATGCCGGGCAAGCTTGTTGGCGAGCCAGGCGGGACCATTGGCGGGGTGTCCGAGCACAGCAGCGGAAACGCCCGAATCCTCGATCACGCCGTTCCGGTGGATCAGTGCGGAAATCCAGCGAAGATCGACGTCCAGCGGCCGGATGGGGCGCCCACCCAGAACCAGACCGGCATTGGCCGCGTTGTCGGAGATCGTGTCGAATACCCTCCGGGTGCGGCCGGTGGCCTTGTCGACCTGCACGATCCGCGCATCGATGATCTCGATCGCGGGAGTGATATAGTCGGTCACATCGAGCACATCGAACAGCGTCCGTCCCGGTCCCTCAAGTGGTGACTTGAGCAAAAAGGCGAGCTCAACCTCGACTCGTGGCACAATGAACCGGTCGAAGGGAATGTCATTGTTGTTCGCGAACAGCATGTCGTCGAAAAGCAGGCCGTAGTCGGGCTCCTCGATGTTCGACGCGCGCTGCATCGCACGGCTTGTAAGGCCGATCTTGCGCCCGATCGGGCGGCGCCCGCTCTCCTGCTTCATGGCGTTCCAGGCGCGTTGGACGGCGTAGCCGTCTTCGATCGTCATCTCGGGATACTGCAGCGAGAAATGACCTATCTGTTCGCGCGATCGTTCGGCCTCGGCAAGTTGATGCGCGAGCCTGGTTATAGTTTCATGCGTAAAACTCATTATTGGATTTCCTCACATCATCGCCGACCATGACCGTATTGATTCCAGCCGCAGCGTAGAGATTGCGGCGCGGCCCGCATGGGCTCACGCGGCCATACGCAGCCTTTGCTCGAATAATTCGCGATGCTCCATCAGCCAGCTTCGAAGGGTCGTAGGCGTGCGACCCAAGGTCCGCTCAAGGAAGTCGTTTAGCGACCAGCCAACCTGATTCTCCTCCTCATAGCGATGGTACATAGGGAGGAAGTCTAGGATCAATTCGGGCAGGATTCCTTGTGCCACAAGAGGCCCATAGGCTGCGGCGAACCCTTCTTCGCTGTCGTCAAATCCAATCCGAGTCATGAGTACGTCGCTCATCGTCTGCGCGACATCGCGATAAAACAAGTAATCTTGCCCATTGTTGAGCGTATGGAATTGGTAGAGGTGTCGATGATCGGGATCGAGCAGGACACGCGCTGCAGCTTCGCCGATCTCACGCGTGTCGATGTAGGGCACTCGGTGTTCGACTGAAACGATCTTGCGCTGGCGTGGATCGAAAAAGCCCGGGCGCAGGAGATTGTCCATGAAGCTGGCGCCGATGTTGAAATATGTATTGGGCAGATCGGATTCGTCGATGATCCGCCGCGCGATTGGGTGCTGGGTTTCAATCCCCAATCTGAAAGCGGTCAGGCCGTCAGGAATCCGGCGGAGGTTGGCGCCTGGTAGTTCGCCAACCGTGCGGATCATGTGAACAAGGCACCCGGCCTGCCGGATGGCCGAGACAAGGTTGCCCATCGCCTCGGCCTCGTCTGTACCACTGGTGGTGATCACGAAGAGACCTTCCATATCGGCCACCGCGCGCACCAGCGAAGCCGGATCACGGTAGTCACCCACCGTCACGTCGCACCCGGGAAAGCGGGCTCGCAACCCGGCGATCCCGTCCTTACGGCTGGTAATCAGCCGTAAGCGCACTTGCGGCGCGTGATACCGCAGCCAGCTGGCCATTGGACCACCGATATGGCCGCTCGCGCCAAATATGCCGATGGTTTTGGGGATTTTCTTGCGGTTTGTGGACATGGTTTGTTTTTCGATATCCTAGGTTTGCCCGATCAAGTTCTTGAGAAGGACTTTGCCGTGTTCGCGCACCCACGAGCGCAGAGTGTTAGGCTTGCGGCCGAGGATGTTCTCCAGGAACTGGTTGAGGACCCAGGCGACATCGTTGGCGTCTTCGTAGCGGAAGAATTCCCACAGATAATCGGGCATGGCGGTGGGGACCGCGCCCGCCGCGACGGCGGGGGCGAAGATGGCTTGGAGCGCTTCGCGACTGGGATCGTAAGCGATGTCAACCTGTAGAACGTCGCGCATGATCTCGATGACCTCATGTTGGTAGAGATGGTCGGCGCCGTTGTTGAGGGTGTGCAATTGGTGGATGTGCCGGGCATTGTCGGAGAGCAGAATCCGGGCCGCGGCCTCGCCGATCTCGCGTGGGTCGATGTAAGGGACCTTGCGGTTCGGCCACGCGAACGTCCGCTTCCCGAGGGAATAGCTCGCCGGCTTGAGCAGGTTGTCCATGAAGCTCGCGCCGATATTGAAATAGGTTACCGGCAGGCCGGAATCGTCGAGGATCCGTCGCGCGATCGGATGCTGGGTTTCGAGGCCGAAACCGAAATCACTTAGCGCCTGCGGGATGTGCCTGGCATCGATCGCCGGGAACACGCC
>SCTM01000122.1 GCA_004297485.1 Rhodospirillaceae bacterium | reverse complement strand
CCCCAATGGGTGTGGTTCGGATTTATCCCCTTGAACCTGCGCGGGTATATAAGGGGGTGCGAATGGCCCCGCAACCAGAGAACCGACTCAAAAATCATGGTTTTTGGGCCGAAACCATCCTGGGGAGCATGTTGAGTGCCCGCTTTGCCCTTCATGGCCGACCTTTTTGCTCACGATAGCCAGTCCACCGAAGGCTTTCTGCCGGCGGGCGTGTCGTACCGGCCGGGATTGGTGGACGCAGCCACGCAGACCGTTCTGGCCAGGGCGGTGGCCGATATCGCCGCGCGCGCGCCCTTCCGCCACCCCCGGACGCCGGGCAGGGGCGCGTTTTCAGCGGCCATCACCAACTGCGGCACCGTCGGCTGGTGGAGCGACCAGCGCGGCTATCGCTACGTCCCCGCCCAGCCTGAGAGCGCGTTGCCGTGGCCGGAGATACCCCAGGCGTTCCGGGATACGGTGGCGAGGGTCATGGCCGGAACGCCATGGCCCCGGTTCGCGCCCGATGCCTGCCTGATCAATTTTTATGGCCCCGGCGCGAAAATGGGCCTGCATCAGGACCGGGACGAGCGCGATTTCGCCCAGCCCATCGTCACCGTATCCCTGGGAGACACCGCTGATTTCATGGTCGGCGGCGGCGTCCGGTCAGACAAGACGCAAGCTTTTCAGTTCCGGAGCGGCGATGTGCTGATCATGGGCGGGGAGGGGCGGATGCTGTTCCACGGCGTGCGGCGGGTGCACGAAGGCACCAGCCCGATCACAGGACTCCAAGGCCGCTACAGTCTGACGTTCCGGAAGGCGCTATAAAGTCTGAAACTGGCGGCGCACGCAAACCAAAGCGATGAGGCCGAAGCCCAAGAGCAACAAGGCCCCCGGCGCGGGAACGGCGGCAACGCCTGCACCGTAGGTGACATTGTTGACGTAATACCAAGCGTCGATCCGACCATCGCGATAGATATCCGCGCCATCGGAGAAGGTGAACACCACCGAGCTTACACCGTTGGTATTGAAAACCAACGTATCGAAGGCGCTGGTGAGGCCGGTCGCGGTTTGGCTGGCTAGCAGGTTCGATGCCGCGTCATACAACGACACCGTCAGATTGTCGGCCGGAAATCCGCAACCCGTACAGCTCGCAACATCAACGGAGTTAAACTCCGCTGGATTGGTGAAATAGATTGCTTCACCGTTTTGACCGTAGCCATCAACGGCTTGGGTCAGGAACCCGTAGAAGCCGTCAGGGTAGTCACCGGACAGACCGCTCGAAAAAGTTCCGTCTGCAAAGGTAAGGGCCGGGGTGCCGCCAAAGGTGACGACCGATGCCTTCGCGGCAGGCGCTGCTGCAATCAACGCCCCGATAGCCAGGACGGCCAGCGCTCCATGTACCAACGTCGTGCCCAAATTCTTCAACATCGTCATCCCCCAATTTGTTGATCTGACTAACAGCCAAATTCAAGTTTTCTCCAAAATTCATGCAATAGTTGTGCCGCTGGGGGATGAAGATATAACGACCAGTAAATTCAACGGATTAGGGGAAGTTCAACAGCTATCTTTTGGCGTGGAGTGTAAGAAATTCTGACAGTCCGCCTTTTTTTAGAATCTCAAATACTGCAATCTAATCAATGATATATAGGCTTCTGAGTGCCCGGCTTCTGCGGACATCAATGTGTAAGACAGATCGACGATTCAGGCGGACCGCCGCCATAAGTGGCGACCAGAAACAAGCCCGATCCCCGGGGATTCAGGAATGCCGCAGCCGCGCGTTTCGGAACGCACGGCGACGACTGCCGCAATATCAGCCCGCCTTCCCAGACTTTCCACCTATGCGGCTACGCAGCTTCGGCGGCCCCTGTTCAAGACCCACCCAAGCTTTAGCGAAGGCAGGGATCCGGGATGATAATTGGCGTGGAGCCGCCGCGTTTCACTTCCCCTTATAGCTCACGCGCCAAATGGTGCCGGAGATATCGTCGGCGATGAGCAGGCTGCCATCCTTGGCCATGGCGACGCCCGCCGGGCGGCCCCAGACCTCCGCCCGCTTTTCGCCGCTAGCCCAGAAGCCCGACGCGAACACCGTGTAAGAGTCGGCGGGCTTACCGCCGACAAAGGGTACATGGGCGACGATATAGCCGCGCGGCGTTGACGTGTTCCACGACCCGTGGAGAGCGACGAAGGCGCCACCCCGGTAGGCCAACGGAAATTGCATGGCGGTGTAGAATGTCATTCCCACCGGCGCCGAATGGGAGCGGAAGAGAACATCGGGGACGATGGCCTTGGCCACCAGATCGGGGCGGCGGCTGGCAAAAGCCGGTTGCGGGTGATTGCCAAGATAGGCGTAGGGCCAGCCATAAAAACCGCCGTCGACGACTTTGGTAAAATAGTCCGGCACCAACTCATCACCCAAGGTGTCCCGTTCGTTCACCACCGCATAGAGATCGTTGGTGCCCGGATAGAACGCGATCCCCACCGGATTGCGCAGACCGCTGGCGAAGGTGTGCTGGTGGCTGCCGTCCATGGCGAATTCCTGGATGGTCGCGCGCGGCTCAGGGTCCTCGGCCACGTTTCCCCGTGAACCGATGGCCACATAGAACTTAGTGCCGTCGGGCGAGACGACGACGTTGCGCGTGCCATGGCCGCCCGGATCGCTCAAGGCGCCGACCGGCGTGATCCGAACCTGGCGGTCGCGCGCATGGGCGTCGCCGGGGGTGTAGGGAAGCTTCCACACGCCATCCAGATCGCCGACCAGGATCGCATTATTGATGAAGGCCAGACCGTAGGGAGCGTTGAATCCATCGGCGAAGATCGTCACCGCTTTGGCGGTGCCGCCGCCGTCGTGCATGATCAGAATCTTATTGTCGCCCGACGCGACCAGAAACACGTCGCCATTGGGCGCTACGCGCACATTGCGCGCATTGCCCAGGTTGTCGGCGAACACGTTGACCACAAAACCCGGCGGCACTTTCAACGTGGCATCGGCGGGTTTTGGAATCGTGCGCGAGGGATTAGCCCCGCTCGGCGGTGCGTAGGGCACCGGCAGTGCGCCCAGATCCACGTGGATCTTCTGCCCCGGCTCCTGGTCGGTGCCGATAGCAACCGCGGGCGTGATCGCCGCAAAACATCCCAACACAAACGCGACCATCAGCCCACTGGTTTTGATCACGCCTGTCTCCCCTGGTGCCGCGCGCGACCCCGGAACTCTCGCACATGGATATTTATGCGGACGTATTGATCCCCGCGTTTGGATCGCCTTTGTTTGAATTATTCTGGCCGTCGCCTGCGGTCGCCGGTGCACGCTTCGGACCGCCCCTTGATACGACCACCATGGCGGGGCGCAGCAGGCGATCGTGAATGACATAACCGTCTTGATACACCTGCACCACCGTACCACTTGGAACGGCGGTGTTTTCCACTTCCTGAATGGCGTTATGGAAGTTGGCGTCGAAGGGCTGGTTCAAAGCATTGACCCGCCGCACGCCGTTGTTTTCCAGCACCGTCATCAATTCCTTTTCCGTCAGTTCGACGCCGACGGCGAGATTTTTGATCGTCTCATTGCTCGTGCGTGTTTCCGGCGGCGCGGCAAGCATGGCGCGGCCAAGATTGTCCGCCACCTGCAGCAACGCCTTGCAGATGTTCGAGACGGCGTACTTGGCATTGTCGGCGATGCGCTTGTCGGCGCGCTTGTTTGCGTTCTCGACTTCGGCCAGGGCGAGAAGGCGGTCCTTCTTTGCTTCTTCCAGCTGCGCTTCCAACTCGGCGATGCGCGCGAAGCCCTGGTCAATGGCCGCTGACGTCGCGTCATACGCGTTGTCAGGGGATGATTCGAACGGAACGTCGGAAGCGGGATCGGAATTCATGACAAACAACCTTCAACGGAAGAATAGGGGTTATTGACCAAGCACGCGCCCAACCAACTTGGCGGTGTAATCGACCATGGGAATGATGCGCGCGTAGTTGAGCCGCGACGGACCGATGACGCCGATGGCGCCGACGATCTGCTCGCGGCTGTTCTGAAACGGCGCGACCACCATGGAGCAGCCGGCCACGCCGAACAATTCGGTCTGCGCGCCGATGAATATCTGCACGCCGTCGCCCTTGCCGACAAGATCGAGCACGCGGACGATTTGCTCGCGCGTTTCCAACGCCGCGAATAAATGCCGGATGCGTTCCAGATCCTCGAGCGCCGTCACATTGGAGAGAAGATTGGCCTGGCCTTTGACGATCAGCGAGCTGTTGTTCTCGCCGCCCCAGATGGCCATACCGTCTTGAACAACGCGGCTGGTGAGTTCATCCAGTTGCGCGCGTCGCGACGTAAGCTCTTCGAGAATCTCCGCCCGTGCTTCGCCCAGAGTCTTGCCGGCGAGGCGCGCGGAGAGAAAGTTACTGGCCTCGATGAGCGATGCCGGCGGCAGGTCGCGGGGCACTTCCATCAAGCGGTTTTCCACC
This sequence comes from Rhodospirillaceae bacterium, assembly GCA_004297485.1. Classification (GTDB taxonomy): domain Bacteria; phylum Pseudomonadota; class Alphaproteobacteria; order Rhodospirillales; family Rhodospirillaceae; genus SCTM01. Next base: position 17,276 of record SCTM01000122.1, on the reverse strand, counting down.
GCGCCATCCTCGGTGACCAGAACCACCAGAGCGCGGCCGGGCTTGAGATTGACGAATTCGATGTGCTTGAGCGGCGCTTCGGTCTTCGGCGTCAGGACGATGCTGGCGCACTGGGCAAGGCCGGCGAGAACGCCGGTGGCCTGGGACAATACCTCTTCGGCCGAGCGCCCGGCGGCCTGGCAATGGGCGTCGATGGCCTTGCGTTCATCCGTGTCGAGGCCGCCCACTTGCAGCAGCCCGCTCACGAACAGGCGCAGCCCCGCGTCGGAGGGCAGGCGGCCGGCGGAGGTGTGAGGCGCAAACAGAAGCCCGGCATATTCCAGATCCGCCATGACATTGCGGATGGTGGCCGGCGACAGGCTGCCGCCCATGCGCCGGGCAATGGTGCGCGAGCCCACCGGCTCGCCGGTTTCCACATAGGACTCGACGATGTGGCGGAAAATGTCCCGCGAACGTTCGTTGAGCGCAGCGACACTGTGGGCGTCGATGGCGGCCATGGCCTTTGTTTTTGTAACTGTGGTGAGTGTTTGAGCTATGTAAGCCTAGGGTGTAGGTCCGTCAATGTATCCCCCCTGGCGCCGTCCGGCCTCGGAAGCCGCCGGGGGGATGCTTTGACCCCCGGCGGGTCAGGTGTTAGAGCAGCCCCCGCATTACAAATGCCGCCTTCGCGGCAGATTAACAACCTGAAGAGAGCGACGACATGACCGAAGCCGTAACCCGTCGCCCCGCCGGCCGCAAAGCCGACGCCCTTCGGCCCGTGACCTTCGAGCTCGGAGTGTCCAAGCACGCCGAAGGGTCGTGTCTGGTGAAATTCGGCGACACCCATGTGCTGTGCATGGCCACCGTTGACGAGCAATTACCGCCCTGGCTGCGCGGTTCGGGCAAGGGCTGGGTGACGGCGGAATACGGCATGCTGCCCCGGTCCACCAACACCCGCACCCCCCGCGAGGCCACCAAGGGCGGGCAATCGGGCCGTACCCAGGAAATTCAACGGCTGATCGGCCGCGCCCTGCGCGCCGTCACCGATCTGAAGGCTTTCGGCGAAGTGCAGATTCGCCTCGACTGCGACGTGCTTCAGGCAGACGGCGGCACCCGTTGCGCGAGCGTCACCGGCAGCTACATCGCCCTCGCACAGGCTTTCGCCACCATGAAGCGCCTCGGCGCCATCAGCCGCAATCCGCTGCGCGAACCGGTGGCGGCGGTGAGTTGCGGGCTGGTGAAGGGTGTGCCGCTCCTCGATCTCGATTATCCAGAGGATTCCGGCGCCCAGGCCGATGCCAACTTCGTCCTGACCGCATCGGGGAAGATCGTGGAGATCCAAGGCACCGCCGAGGAGCATCCCTTCGATGAGGCCGAATTTCACGCGCTTATGGCTTTGGCGCGCAAGGGCATCACCGAACTGGTGACCTTGCAGCGCACCGCTTTAGCAACTGTTGGTTTGTGACATGGCACGCCGTTTCGCCGGCGATCGTCTGGTGCTGGCGACACATAATGCCGGCAAGGTGCGGGAGATCGGCGAGCTGCTGGCGCCCTTCACGGTGGAGGTGATTTCCGCTGGGTCGCTGGGTCTGCCGGAGCCGGAAGAAACCGGCACCACCTTCCGCGCCAACGCCGAACTCAAGGCCCGTGCCGCCGCCACCGCCGCAAATCTTCCGGCGCTGGCGGACGACTCAGGACTTGTTGTGGATGCGCTTGGCGGCGCGCCGGGAATCTATTCGGCACGATGGGCCGGCCCGGACAAGGATTTCACAGTCGCGATGAAGCGTGTCGAGCAAAAATTGACGGGCAAGAAAAAAGTCGTGGCGCATTTTGTGTGCGCGCTCTGTCTCGCTTGGCCCGACGGGACGTTTGAAACCTTTGAAGGCATCGTGAACGGCACGCTGATTTTTCCGCCACGGGGCACGCAGGGTTTTGGTTACGATCCCATCTTCATGCCGGCGGGCCATGACATCACCTTTGGTGAAATGGAACCGGAAAGAAAGCACGCCATGAGCCATCGCGCTAATGCATTCCGTCAGCTTGTGGCCGCGTGTTTCGCCGCATGACGGACGCGAACATCACCGGTGATGAAGGCTTCGGCCTTTATGTGCACTGGCCGTTCTGTCTGTCGAAGTGTCCCTATTGCGATTTCAACAGCCACGTGTCCGACGATGTAAATCAAACGGCGTGGCGTGGCGCGTTGTTGCGTGAGTTGTCCCACTTCGCCGCACGCACGCCGGGACGAACCCTCTCGAGTATTTTTTTCGGCGGCGGAACACCGTCGCTCATGGAGCCGTCCACCGTTGCCGCGGTGATCGATGCCGCGCGCAGTTCATGGAACACCAACGACGATCTTGAAATCACCCTCGAGGCCAATCCGGGCACGGTGGACGCCGCGCGGTTCGCCGATATGCGCGCCGCCGGGATCAATCGTCTGTCCATGGGCGTTCAGGCTCTCAATGATTCCGATCTGCGTTTTCTCGGCCGCAAACACGGCGTCGCCGAGGCACGCATCGCATGGCGCGCGGCGGCACGGATTTTTCCGCGCGTGTCCTTTGATCTCATCTATGCCCGCCCCGGCCAGACGGTTGCCGCGTGGAAAACGGAATTGGACGACGCGCTGCGGGAAGTTCGAGACCAGGGCATCACGCACCTGTCCCTCTATCAGCTGACCATGGAAGAGGGCACGGCCATGCACGCCGCCCACGCCCGCGGCGATTTTGCTTTGCCCGACGAAGAGACCGCGGCGGAACTCTATGAACGCACGCGCGAACTGTGCGCGGAGAACGGTTTGCCCGCCTATGAGATTTCCAATCACGCGGCGGACGGTGCCGCGTGCCGGCACAATCTCACCTATTGGCGCGGCGGCGATTACGTGGGCGTGGGGCCCGGTGCCCATGGCCGCTTGACCGAGGGCGGGGTCACCCGCGCCGTCAGCCAATACCGGACCCCGGCCCATTGGCTGAAACGGGTCGGGGACCAGGGCCACGGCACCCAGGTGGAAACACCCCTGTCTGCCAGAGCCAGAGCGGAAGAGTTGATCATGGTGGGGTTGCGCACGGCGGAGGGGTTGGACAAACGCCGCTTTGTCCGTCTGGCTGGGCAACCCCTCTCGGCGGTGGTCGACAACAACGCCCGGGAACGGCTGGTGGCCGGAGAATTCCTAACCGACAGCCCAGAGCGGCTGGTGGCCACGCCCCGAGGCCAGCTTGCCCTGAACGCCGTCCTGCGGGAGCTTTTGATCTGACAGCTCCGGCGGCCGGCCGTTCATGTATCCGATTGATATAAATATATATTGCATTGATGTATTTATTAAAATCATCGCTCTTCATGTGAAATAGTGGCCGCAAGACGCTAAATTCACGATTTGGGTTAACTAATTGGCAGACCCAACTGAAATACCGAAGCTTTTTGCCTTTCGTTTACCTTTTGTATAGGCTCACGGGGCTAGAACGAGGATCAAGCTGCCATGCACCGGCATGGTCGCGCTCGTGTGGGCATGCGGATGTACAACACGCGTTTGGACGGCCTGACCGAATACCCCTTTCAGCGCCTGGCGGCGCTGTTGGCGGGGGTCGAGCCGCCCCGTGGGCAAACGCCCATGATCATGTCCATCGGCGAGCCGCAGCATAAGGCCCCGGACTTGCTACTTTCGGCCCTGGGTGCCGCCGCCGGGGACTGGGGCAAGTACCCCCCCAATGCTGGAACAGCGGATTACCGGACAGCGGTTACCGGCTGGTGTAATGCCCGGTACGGCCTTCCGTCCGGATTTCTCGACAGTGAGCGTCATGTGCTGCCGGTGGCCGGAAGCCGCGAGGGCCTGTTCATGGCCGCCCAGCTGTGCGTACCGCCGACAAAGAACGGTGCTGCGCCAACGGTGCTGATGCCAAGCCCGTTCTACCAAGTCTATTTCGGCGCGGCCGTGATGAACGGGGCCACGCCCGTTTTCGTCGCGGCGACCCGGGAAACCGGCTTCCTGCCCGACTATGCCGCCGTCGCGCGACGGCACCTGGCAAACGCCGCCATGGCCTACTTGTGCACACCCGCCAATCCGCAAGGCACCGTGGCCAATCTCGAACAGCTCAAAGCCGCCATCACCTTGGCGCGCACCCATGACTTCGTGTTGGTGTCCGACGAATGTTATTCGGAAATCTATGACACGGTGCCACCCGCCGGTGCGTTGCAAGCCTGTGCGGCCCTGGGCGACGGACTGCGCAATGTGCTGGTGTTCAACTCCCTGTCCAAGCGCTCCAGCGTGCCTGGACTGCGTGCGGGATTTGTCGCCGGTGACGCGGACCTGATCGCCAAGTTCAAAATCTTGCGCGCCCATGGCGGCGCCGTGCAGCCCATGCCGGTCATGAGCGCGGCGACGGCCCTGTGGCGCGACGAAACCCACGTCACGGCGAACCGCGCTCTCTACCGCGCCAAGTTCGACGACGCCGCCCAGGTTTTCGGTAACCGCTTTGGCTTTTATCGCCCTGCCGGCGGATTTTTCCTTTGGCTCGACGTGGGCGACGGCGAGCGCGCCGCCAAGATCCTGTGGCGCGACGCGGCCATCAAGGTTTTGCCGGGCGCCTATCTGGCGGTGCCAGATGCCGCCGGACGCAATCCGGGTGCGCCCTATATTCGCGTCGCCGTCGTGCACGAGCGGGAAGTGGCCACTTCTGCTTTGCGGCGCATGAAACAGGTTTTGGAGACGCTGTGAATATCGCTTTCCACATCCACACCGCTTTTTCGCTCCGATCCGCGAGGACATGACCATGCCATCAGCCACCCGCACTCAAGACATCCCGTTCCTGCCGCCTGCATGGGCGGCAATATTGAAGCGAACGCTGCATAGCTTTGGCGGTGCCGTGATTCTCGCAGGTTGTGCGGCCGCAGCCCTGGCGCTTGTGAGTTACGCCCCCAGCGATCCTTCCTTCGACACCGCGACGCCGACGGCGCCTCAGAATGCTCTTGGACTCCCCGGCGCCATATTCGCCGACAGCGCGCTGCAAACCGTCGGTCTTGCCATTGGCGTTTTACTTGCCGTGATTACGGCATGGGGCCTGCGTCTTGCCCGGGGCGAGGCGGTGGGCTGGCTGTGGCTGCGCACGGTGGCGGCGGTTGCCGCGACATTATTCATCGCCATGGGCCTGGAAGTAATTCCCGCGCCGTGGTGGCCGGTGCAAGCCGGTCTCGGCGGCTCCGCCGGACAAGTGCTGGTGGATTTGTGCGTGCGGCACGGTGCTTTGATGGCGCGACTTCACTTGGTCGGCGACGTCTTACGCGTTGCGGTCGGCGGCGTCGCGGCCTTGCTGGGCGCGACGCTTCTGCTGTGGGCCCTGACCGTGGGGCCGGTCACAGTGCGAACATGTGTCGCAATTCTCATGCGGGCGATGGCGGCCGGCGGTGTCGTTGCGCTTCGCGCACCGGCCAACCTTCTCGACTGGATCGCGTCACGTCGCCAGCACCAGCGCGAACGCACCGAGCCGAGTCTGGGGCCCGATGTTGCCCACACGCCGGACGATATGGAGGAGGAGGCGCCCGTTGCACCACGGGCAATCGTGGATACGGACGAAACGACACGCGCGAAAGAAATCGCCGTGGTGGTTCCCCGCGCCAAAGCCGCCAAACCGTCCAAGCGTGAAATCGAAGCGCGCCAGGGGCAACTGTTGCCCAGCACCGCAAATGGTTTTGAGCTGCCGCCCTTGGATCTTCTCGCGCCGCCGGTGGAGTCCAAGACCCGCAATATCAGCAAAGAGTCCCTTGAACAGAACGCGCGCATGCTGGAATCCGTCCTCGACGACTTCGGCATCAAGGGCCAGATCGTCAAAGTCCGGCCGGGACCGGTCGTCACGCTGTACGAACTTGAGCCCGCGCCCGGCACAAAAACCTCCCGCGTCGTGTCCCTGGCCGACGACATCGCCCGCTCCATGAGTGCCGTGGCCGTGCGTATCGCGGTCATCCCCGGACGCAGCGTGATCGGCATTGAATTGCCCAACGCCACCCGCGAAACGGTTTATCTGCGCGAGATGCTGGCGTCGGAAGAATTCGAAAAAAGCGAGGCCAAGCTTATTCTCGCGTTGGGCAAGGACATCGGCGGCATGCCTATTCTGGCGGACCTCGCGCGCATGCCTCATCTGCTGATCGCGGGAACCACCGGTTCGGGAAAATCCGTGGCGGTGAACACCATGATCACGTCGCTGCTTTACCGTAACACGCCGGCCGACGTGCGCTTCATCATGATCGATCCCAAGATGCTGGAGCTGTCGGTCTATGACGGTATTCCTCATCTGTTGGCGCCGGTGGTCACCGACCCGGGCAAAGCGGTGATGGCATTGAAGTGGGTCGTGCGCGAAATGGAGAACCGCTACCGCTCCATGAGCCAGCTCAGCGTGCGCAATATCGCCGGTTATAACCAACGCCTGATGGAAGCCGCGCGCAAGGGCGCGTCGTTGACGCGCACGGTCCAGACCGGGTTCGATCCGGGGACAGGTAAGCCGATCTATGAGGAACAGGCGCTCGATCTTACGCCGCTGCCGTACATCGTCGTCATCATCGACGAAATGGCCGACCTCATGCTGGTCGCGGGCAAGGATGTGGAAGCCGCCGTGCAGCGTCTCGCGCAGATGGCCCGTGCCGCGGGCATCCATCTCATCATGGCGACGCAGCGGCCGAGCGTGGACGTCATCACCGGCACCATCAAAGCCAACTTCCCGACCCGCATCAGTTTTCAGGTCACGTCGAAGATCGACAGCCGCACCATCCTCGGCGAGCAGGGCGCCGAGCAGTTGCTGGGGCAGGGCGACATGCTTTACATGGCGGCGGGCGGTCGCATCACCCGTGTCCACGGACCGTTCTGTTCGGACAAGGAAGTGGAAGGTGTGACGGAGCACCAACGTGCCCAGGCCGAGCCGTCCTATCTGGAGGAAGTCACCGAAGAGATTGATGGCGACGATGTGCCTGGCTTCGCCAGCGGCGGCAATACGTCAAGCGGCGACCATCTATTCGACCAAGCCGTGGCGCTGATCGCGCGGGAACGCAAAGCCTCTACCAGCTTTGTCCAGCGTCACCTGCAGATCGGTTACAACCGCGCGGCGCGGATCATCGAGGAGATGGAGAACCAGGGCATGGTCAGCAAAGCCAATCACGTGGGCAAGCGCGAGGTTCTGCTGCCGGAACGGGCGGAGATGTGAGCGAGTGGTCCTCTGGGCAGCGAATGTCAAATCCGCGCCACGGGGACCGACATAGAAAATGTGCCGGTGGACTCGGACATAACCCCGCCATAGTGTGCGGCCACATTGCTGAACCTCGTTTTCATGTGGTCGGTCCAATGAGACGGTTACTTCTTCTTGCGTTACTGCTCGTTTTCGCGCATCCCGCGTTCGCCCTCACGGATGCGGAAACCGCCGCCGTGAAAAAAGCCGAGGCGACGCTCAACGCCATCACGACCATGAAGGCGCGCTTCGTGCAGGTGGATGCGGACGGCAGCAGCCACGAGGGCGATCTTTATCTCTCGCGGCCGGGCAAGATGCGGCTGGTCTACGATCCGCCGACGCCCATGTTGATGGTTGCCGATGGCGTTTTCCTGATCTACGTCGACAAGGAGATGGACGACGTCAGTCATGTGGACCTGAACGACACACCGGCCGGCCTGTTGCTGAAGCAGAATCTCTCGTTCGGCGATCCGGCGGTGAAACTCCTCGGCGTCCATCTCGGGCCAGGAACCGTGGAAATCACAGCCGCCCAGGCAAAAGATCCCGCCGCCGGGCGCCTGACTTTCGTCTTCAGCGATAATCCCTTTGAGATGAGACAATGGCGGGTGGTCGATGCCCAAAACAAAGAAGTGCAGGTAACGCTTCTCAACCCCAGCTTTGGCGGCGCCCTCGACGGCAAGCTGTTCCGTTACGATGCCCGGCGCGAAAAGTCCGACCGGGAGTAGATTTCGAGTCGGGCTGAAGTTTCACAGCGCCTCTCGTTACACGTGTGACCTCCTGAACCGCATATTGCGCCCGCGAAGCCCTTCGGCAGCGCAACAATGATCTCTAATCTGTTGCAAGCGATCACGTTTATGGAAACGCCAAGACCTGCAAACAGCGCATGGCCGACATGCGCGCTCACGAATTTGCGCCGACTCGGTGGCCACCCCATATTGACCTCCAGACGTCGCGCCGCAATGGCCGTGACGGGTCGGGTTTTGGTTCCCCTGCCAAACCCGGCATTTGATTGGCGCCCGGTGTTCCCCCCGACATCGGGCGCCTTTTTTTGCCCGCTTGGCATCCCCGCCTGGCACCATTGAGCAGGGCAATAGTTGACTGATGCTGTCCATCATCACCTGGAACATCAATTCGGTCCGTCGCCGCATGGAGGGACTCGCGCGTCTGGCCGAATTGACGGCCGCGGACGTTATCTGTCTCCAGGAAACCAAAGCCGACGACGAGGCTTTCCCCAGATCAGAGATCGCCGACTTGGGCTATCCCCATCAGGCCGTGGCCGGCCAGCGGCGTGGCAACGGCGTGGCGATTCTCTCGCGCTGGCCGCTGGAGGCCATCGAACGGCATCATCATTGTGGCCGCGCGGACGCACGCCACGTCTCGGCAATTCTGAATCCCGACAGCGGGGCTCCGGTCGATCAACGGCTTTCCATTCACAGTCTTTATGTTCCGGCGGGCGGCGAAATTCCGGACCCGGACGTGAATCCGAAATTTGCCCACAAGCTGCAATTCATCGATGCGGTCGCGGATCATTTCGCCAGCGGCTATGGATTTCGTGATGCCATGGTACTGGTGGGCGACTTCAACGTCGCTCCATTGCCGGCGGATGTCTGGAACCACGTCAAGCTTTCCAGGGTCGTGACCCACACGCCGCGGGAGATCGCGGCCCTTGAACGCATGAAGCGCGCGCTTACTTTCATCGATGTGGTGCGCGAAGTGGTGCCGGCGGACGATCCGGTTTTCACATGGTGGAGTTATCGCGCTGCAGATTGGCAAGCGGCCAACAAAGGACGCCGGCTCGATCATATTTGGATCACGTCGCCGTTACGCGAATGTATCCATGAGGTGGAAGTTCTGACCGACGTGCGGCATTGGCAACCGCCATCGGATCATGTCCCCGTTCTCCTTCGCCTTAATCCACACGCGCGCCACGACGGCGCTTGAGAAGTACGTAGAGCGCACCGCCACCGCCATGCCGGAAATGGGCTTCGCGCACGGCGAGGATCAATGGACGCAAACCCTGGCGACTCAGCCAATGGGGCGCTTCGGAACGAATTCGTCCGCGCGAGACGTTTTCGTCGGAAAAGCTCGCGGCCGAGGAACTCCCGGATTTGCGTTGTCCCTTCCCCGTCACCACAAGAACACAACGATAGTCCGCGGCCGCAGCGGAACGGATGAAATGAGTCACGGCCGCCTCGGCCTGGGACAAGTTCATACCGTGGAGATCGAGACGGGCGTCGATTTTCATTTCGCCGCGAGAAAACCGCTGCGCGGTGCGGCGATCAATGCCGTCGCTGGCGCCGAGCACCAAGGCGCGCGACGGTGGGGCAGTCGTACCGGGCTGACGCGAGGAAGATGGGGCAGTCGGCTTCGGGATCGGCTGCACCTTTGCGCCGGAGCTGACTTCAGGTGGACTTACAGCGCTTGTGAGCGCGCGTCCCTTCGGCCGCTTTACGTTGCGCGTGACATACTGCCAGAGTGCCAGTTCGTCGGCGGTGAGATTGCGGACGTTACGGCTCATGAAGGGACAGGCTCGATCTACGTCATCGCGTCGACATGAAAAAGAACAGGCCGATATGATCTTTTACAGATCCAACTCTTTCGGCCGTATGGGTTCTTTCTCATCGTCTTCCCGGGGACGATTAAACTCGTTGTAGACTTCGACGCCTTCCAATTCCATCTCCGGCAGATAGCGGGTCACGAAAGCGCGCCAGTCGCCGTCGGGGGAAACACAACGCGTCTTGTTCATGTAGTTCAAGGCAATGACCAAGCCACCAAGTTTCCAGAGAATGTTCCAGTTGTGCAGATTATCCGTCGCAGCGTTCAAAGCCCGGCGGTAGAGCCGCTGGGCGATCCAGGGCCGGACGAAAAACAAATAGAACAGCACCCCAAGCACCATGACCGCGGTGCCTAGGAGAAGTTCGACGAAGAACATGATCGCCAGGGACGCGGCGAGAATGATCAACAGCGGGCCCACGTTCTCCCATGGATCCCACACCGGCGAACGCGGATGGTTCAAGCGATCGAAGTCGACAAATATGCCGATTCGATCCGCCTGGTAGGATTCCACCAACCGTGCGTAGAGAGCGCGATCGCGTTTCCGTTCACCGGGTTTTCCGGTCATCTCCGCCTTCATCCTTCAACGCAAACCGCGCCGCGGCACGTATCGCGCCCAGCAGGGGTTCAGCCTACGTGCCACTGCTTACCTAATGCTAAACGCGCGCTATGAAAGTCGGACGATTCCGTCCGGCATTTTTCAAATATGCATCGGTCTACGGGATTGGAATCAGGACGAAATAGTGTCCGGTGCTGTGCATGCGGGCGGCCATGGCAAATGCTTTTTCGCCGTGGCCCCAGAACAGATCGCCCCGCACGGGTCCCAAAATAGCCGCGCCCATATCCTGGGCCGCCACCAGCCGCCGGATCGGAACGCCGTCTGCATCCGCGGTGTCCAACCACAGAGGAGCGCCCAGCGGGACAAAACGAGGGTCCACCGCCAGGGAGCGGCCGGCGCTCAAGGCGACCCCCAAGGCGCCTGGCGGACCATTGTCATTGCCTGACGACGGATTGATGCGAAAGAAGATGTAGCGGGCGTTCTCGTCCATGTAGCGGGCGGCATCCACCGGATGGGCATGAAGCCAGTCGCGCACGCGATCCATGCTTGCCTCGCCCGGCTTCAAGACGCCAGCAGCGATAAGAATGCCGCCGATTCCGTGAAACGTCAGGCCGTTGTGACCGGCGAACCCAATATGAATCTGCCGGCCGTCTTGCAGAGTGACGCGGCCGGAACCCTGGATATGGAGAATGTGAACCGCGACCGGATCGTCGGCCCACAGGAGCACGTCCGCCTTGTCGTCCAGGACATGGTCATGATCGATCTGTTTTCGGGTGAAATATGGCACGAGCATATTGCCGATCGGTCCGGAGCTGACATGACCGACCAATTGCCGCGGAGCAGTCGCCGGTAGATCGGGAACGAATTGCCGCAAATCAACCGTCACCAGATCGCGCGGCACGCCATAGATGGGTATCTGGAAGCGGCCCTGGCGGGTGAGGGAGCCGGTTAAATCCGCTTCGTAGTAGCCGGTGAAAAGACCATCCGGCGTTTGGCCGCCATTTTTTCCCGGCGCGACAACTGCGTAGGGGACGAACAGCTGTTCCAGGCGACGGCGCACATCTGCGTCGTCCGAAGCTCCAGCAAGGCCGGCGCAGGCGTGCTGCCAAGCCGACGCCGGGCGACTTATGGTTCCGGTGCCGATTTCTTCCGTGGGTTGCTTGTCGGCAAGCACCCGGCACGATGCATTCAGCGCCGGCAAGGCCTCACTGATTCGATCATCGCCCCATCCGGGGAGAGCAGCGAAAGACGTGGGGATATAAACGACAGGTGCCGCCGGCTTCGGAAGGCGCGGAGGCCTTTTTTCGGCGAGATAGAGTCCAGCGCCGAACCCAATGAAGGCGCCCACGACACCGGCCGCGAGCAACCCAAAAACGCGGCGAGAAAATGGAGAGAGGGCCCTACTCCACACTGCTGGTGGAAATCAGGAGCCAATTGGGGTCGCTGCTGGCGGAATCGCGGGCGAAGGTCCAGATATCCGTGACGGATTCCACCTGATCGCGATCGCCTTCGATCACCTTGCCATCCTTGTCCTTGACGGTATTGACCTGTTCGCTCTGGAATCGGACGGCGACAATGGCGCGATCGCCGTGCATCTCGGCGCTTTCCAACTTTGGAGGCTTGAGAACCACCAGCTCGGTTTCCATGGTCTCACCGCGCTCTTCCCGGTCTTGGATTGCCGTCGCGAACCGTGAAAAAACTTCGGGGCTCAAAAGCGGCTTGAGCGTATCCGTATCATGGTGAGCAAATGCGGTGACGATGATCTCAAAGGCCTTGGCAGCGCCTTCCAGAAACCGCGCCGCCGAAAAGGAGGGATCGGCAATTTTAATCTGCACCAGACCTGGCTCTAAGGGCGTACCCAGATAAGCCGGCTCTATATCCGCCGCCTCTCGCCCGCGCTGTGCCCCGGGCAGAGCCACCACATTGTCGGTGGTACGGTCTTGGCCCCGGTCAAAAGCATCGGGCTTGGCGCCGTCGGCCGGAGCACGCGGATCGTGGCCGGTACGACGGCCCAGGACGCTTCGTAATCGCAGCACAATGAACCCGGCGACCATCGCCAGGATGATAATATCTATGAACTGAAAGCCTTCCATGAGGTCGCGATCCGATGCCTTAGCTTACGGAGAAGGAACGCGCCGTACGCAAGATCATGCCAGGAAAATAGGGCCTAAGCCCGCAAAGGGCAAGGCATGGTCCGGAATATGACGTGTCCTAGGGTGTCGCTCCATCCATGCCCATCCCGGCGCATTGGGTTCCAATATCGGCACAGCAGGCTGATGCTTGTGGCCATAGCCCAGGCGTGATAGTCCGCAGCCCCTGCGCCCGGCCCGTCGAAGCCGGGTTTCCAACCGGAGAGAACCATGAGCGAGGACGCCCCTTCCGCCGCCGATAGCACACCGTCTCAAGGTGTTTCACCGGTCAGGCTGGTCGGCCAATATATCAAGGACTTATCATTCGAGGTTCCAGGCGCGCCGCAAATATTCAGTGCTGTCGCCCAGGCGCCCGTCAATCTTTCCGTGTCGGTGAACGTCCGGTCCCATCATGCCGGCGAAAGCACCTATGAGGTCACGCTCCAGTTTCATATTGGGGCGACCACCGGCGAACATACGGCTTTTCTCATCGAGCTTTCATACGGTTGTATCGTCATGCTCGACGAAACCGTGATTCCCCAGGATCAGATCCATCCGCTGCTCCATATCGAGGTGCCGCGTTTGATGTTCCCGTTCCCGCGACAGATTATTTCCGACTTGTGCGCCCAGGGTGGATTTCCGCAGTTGATGCTGCAGATCATCGATTTCGGTGAGCTCTATGCCAAACGCTACGGCATCGCCATGCAGAACGCCGAGCCGGTTGAAGCGCCGCCGACAATTAACTAGGCGGGTCTTCCGCTATAGGTTCTCGCGTCGCCAGATTGGGTCTTTGAGCGTCGCCAGGAACGCGGCATGAAGTTCCCGTTCGTCCGGTGTCGGTTCATGCATGCGCTGCGGCCGCACCACCGGGGCGGAGCCGCCTTCAGCTGATCTTGCGGTTTTGCCGGGCCCTGCTGTGGGGTCGCCTGAGGTGGAATCTAGGGTCAAGCCAGGTTCCCGACCGCCGATCAGTTCAAGATAAACGCGTGCCAGAAGTTCCGCGTCGAGAAGCGCGCCGTGTTTGGTGCGGTGAGTGGTATCGATCTGGAATCGACGGCAAAGAGCATCAAGGCTGGCCTGGGCACCGGGAAACTTGCGCCGAGCCAGGTCAACGGTGTCGATGGTGCGGTCGGGCGGCAACCGATTGCGACCGACACGCTCCAGCTCGGCATTAACAAAACCAAGATCGAAGTTGGCATTGTGCGCCACCAGCGGCGCGTCGGCGATGAATGCCAGGAATTCTTCGGCAATGGTTGCAAAGATCGGTTTGTCGGCAAGGAATGCGTTGGACAAGCCGTGGACGCGCTCGGCCTCCGGCGGCATGTCCCGTTCCGGATTCAAATAGACATGGTATGTCCGTCCGGTTGGCATGTGATTCATCAACTCAAAGCAACCGATTTCGACGATGCGATCGCCGGTTTTCGGATTTAGGCCCGTGGTTTCGGTATCGAGGATGATTTCACGCACGGTGACGATCACGGTCTGGAGAAACGGGACGATCCCACTTTGCGCAAGGTGAGAAGCCGGCGCAAGGCTTCTCGCTTACCCATGCCGGATGGCACGACAAGATCGGCCTGCCGCCGTTTGAGATAGTCGGGGGTTTGACGATCAAGAATGCTTTTCAGGCGTTCGGCGGTCATGCCGGGGCGGGCCATGGCCCGTTGACGCTGCAGGAAGCCGGGCGCGGAAACCACAACAACCATGTCACGTGTTCGGTAGCGCATGGTTTCAAACAGCAGCGGCACGTCGAGCACCACGGCGCGCCGCCGGGTTAAGGCCGCCTGAAGCAGGAAACGATGGCGGCCCTGGACCAGCAGGGGATGCGTAATGCGCTCCAATCTGGCAAGCGCCGTTGGGTTACCGAAGACAGCCCGGCCGAGGGTGGGCCGGTCGACGCCATGCGGGCCGATGACACTATCGCCAAAGGCTTGCGCAATGGGACCCACGGCTGCGCCGCCGGACGCGTAGAGCCGGTGAACCTCGGCATCAGCGTCAAGCGCCGGCCACTTGAAACGGCGCAGCAACGCGGTCGCCGTGGACTTGCCCATGGCAATGGACCCGGTCAGCACAATGATCGTGAAAGGCCAGGGGCGTGAAGGACGGCGTTTGGGCTGGCGTTTCGACGGCGACGGCTTCATGGCGTATTAGGTCAGACCGAGGATGTGAGCACGCAGGGCAGGCGTCACCTCCGGCGTAACGCCGAACCAGGCTTCGAAAGCAGGCACGGCCTGGTAAAGCAACATTCCCAGCCCATCGACAGCCGTCAATCCGCGTGCGCGCGCCTGCAACAGAAGCGGCGTATCTAAAGGCGCATAAACAATATCGTTGACGATCGCCTGCGAAGGCAAAGCGGTGAGATCCAATTCCAGAGGCGGCTGGCCTTCCATGCCCAGTGTCGTGGTGTTAACCAGAAGCGCCGCGTCGGCGAGAGCGTCATGGCGACGATCCCATGCGGTGCCGACGATATTCCCGCCGATAACTTTCTTCAGGGCTTTGACCCGTTCCGGCGTACGGTTGACGAGCCTGATTTCAGGGCAGCCGGCATCGATGAGTCCCACACAAACAGCTCGAGACGCACCGCCCGCGCCGAGCACCACGGCCGGGCCGCGCTTGGGGTCCCATGCCGGCGCATTCAGGCGCAAATTCATCATGAACCCCGTGACGTCCGTGTTCTCCGCCGATAACCGGCCATTCTCGCGGACCACAATTGCGTTGATCGCACCGACGCGTCGCGCCGTTGGCGTGATTTCATCGACGATTTTGAGAGCAGCCTCTTTATGAGGAACGGTGAGGTTGACCCCGACAAACCCGAGCATCGGCAAGGCGCGCAAAGCCGGGCGGAGATTTTCAGGTTTCACCGGCAGGGGGATGTACACTCCGTCGATGCCATGCTCCCGCAGCCAAAAGCCATGAAGAGCGGGCGATTTGGAATGGCTCACCGGCCAGCCCATGACTCCGGCCACTTTGGTCTTTCCGGTGATGGTCATGTGAGACCCACCCCGTGTTCGCGCAGAAAACCGAGCAATGGCAGAAGCGGAAGCCCCAGAATTGTGAAGAAATCGCCTTCGACGGCCTGGAACAACTGGGCGCCTAAACCTTCCAAGTGATAAGCCCCCACCGATTGCAACACGCCCGTGCCTGCGCGTTCAAGATAAGCGGTGATAAACTCGTCGTCCAAGGTTCGCATCGTCAGCCGCGGCGCCGACACATGACGCCAAAGGCGAACGCCGTTCATGGCCGCGACCGCCGCCGTGGGCAAGAGGTGAGTTTTGCCGGCCAGTGTCGCCAGATGAGCACGGGCGGCGACCAGTGTCGCAGGCTTGTCGTACCAGGTCCCATGACAATCGAGCATCTGGTCGGCGCCGATGACCAATGCCTGGGGATGAGCTTGGGATACCTTGAGGGCTTTTAATTCCGCGAGAGTTTCCGCGCACTGAAGCGCGGTGACCTGTTCTGCCCGGAGGGAATCTTTCACGGCCTGTTCGTCCACCGCGGCCGGCACGGCCGCGAAGGCAATTCCAGCCGCGGTTAAAAGCTTGGCACGGCTTTGACTAGCTGAAGCGAGAATCACGGTCGGCGGCGCCGCTCTCACGTCGTGCCTGCCTGCGTGCTGTCCGCTTGTGTGGTACCTGCATGGCGCTGGTTGAATAACTGGACGATCGTGGCGGCGGTTTCCTCAATCGAGCGCCGGGTCACGTCAATCACCGGCCACCCATATTTGACGAAAAGGCGCCGGGATTCCGCGATTTCCTCGCGGACATTGTCCACGTCGGCATATCCCACCGACCGGTCCTCGTTCATGATTCGCAACCGGCTTTGCCGGATATCCGTCAGGCTGCGAGGTTCTCGCGTAAGACCAATGAACAGGGGCTTCTTGGATCCGAAGATTTCCTCGGGCACCGGTACGCCGGGGACCAGTGGAATATTACCGACCTTGAAGCCGCGATTGGCCAGATACATGCAAGTGGGCGTCTTTGATGTGCGGGATACACCCACCAGAATGATATCGGCCGCACTCATTGTCGCCACGGACTGGCCGTCATCGTGCGCCATGGTAAAGTGCATGGCGTCGATACGTTCAAAATAGCCTTCGTCCAGTGCGTGCTGACGGCCAATCTCCGACCGGGCCTGGCGGTGGAAGAAGGCCGCGAGCGCGACCATTACGGGATCAAGGGCGGAAACGCTGGGGATATTCAATTCCCGGCAGGCCTGTTCCAACGGTTTCCGGATCCGACTTTCCAGCAAGGTGAAAATCACCAGCCCAGGTGCGTTTCTGATGCCCTCAATCACCCGGGTCATCTGGCCGGGCGTTCGTATCAACCACCACGCGTGTTCAGTGACCTTTACGTTCTCGTATTGGACAAGGCACGCGCGGGCAATATTGGTGACCGTCTCCCCCGACGAGTCGGAGACAAGGTGGAGGTTGAAGATCTCGTCACTCGTCATCTGTCGTGCTCCAGGAACCCGGCGGCAGTTATTTTAAGACAGGTGGATAAGATATTGCCGACGGGCATAACTCAAGGGTCGCAAAAGGTTTGTCGAGAAGCACCACCACTCACCCAAACGCCGTCCCGGTTTTCCGCCGACTGTATAAGGCCGACCAGATTACGGGAGTCACAGGTACGGCAGCCGGTCCTGTGGGGGTTATTCACATTATCCCGGTTCTTCAGACACCAGGTGTTTCTGCGTTCGGGCAGGTTCTTACATGAGTCTTCCCGGAAAACCGCCCCGATTTAAAGCAGCGGGCTATAACCCGGGATAAGAGTCCGGTGAAGGTGAATCCCCAGGACCCACACGCCCATCTACTACTACCGCCTAAGATCTAATCTTTATATTGGTAGGACAGACAGGCACGGC
>SCTM01000121.1 GCA_004297485.1 Rhodospirillaceae bacterium | reverse complement strand
GAAAAAACCCGCCTGGATTTCTCCAAGCGGGTTTTGATTCCTTCAAATACGCGGCCTACTTCATGGCGTCGCGCATCATCTCGTTGAGCTTGTCCAGGAATCCGTTGGTGGTCATCCACTCCTGGTCCGGGCCCACCAGGATCGCCAGATCCTTGGTCATATGGCCGGACTCAACCGCCTTGATGCAGACCTTCTCCAGAGTGTCGGCGAACTTTTCCACATCGGGCGTGCCGTCGAACTTGCCGCGGTACTTGAGGCCCTGCGTCCATGCGAAAATCGAAGCGATGGGATTGGACGAGGTTTCCTTGCCCTGCTGATGAAGACGATAGTGGCGCGTTATGGTGCCGTGGGCGGCTTCCGCCTCCACCGTCTTACCATCCGCCGTCAGCAGCACCGACGTCATCAGGCCCAGCGAACCGAACCCCTGCGCGACCGTGTCGGATTGCACGTCGCCGTCGTAGTTCTTACAGGCCCACACGAAGCCGCCCGACCACTTGAGGGCCGAGGCCACCATGTCGTCGATGAGGCGATGTTCATAGACAATCTTCTTGGCTTCGAACTTGTGCCGGTAGTCCTTGTCGTAGATATCCTGGAAAATATCCTTAAACCGGCCGTCATAGCCCTTGAGGATGGTGTTCTTGGTGGACAGATACACCGGCCATCCGCGCGCCAGACCGTAGTTCAGGCATGAGTGCGCGAAATCGGCGATTGAGTCATCGAGGTTGTACATGCCCATGGCCACGCCGGGACCGGGGAAATCGAAGACTTCGTAGTTAACCGGCGCGCCGCCGTCGGCGGGTGTGAAGGTCATGGTCAGCTTGCCGGGGCCCGGCACCTTGAAATCGGTGGCCTTGTACTGATCGCCAAAGCCGTGACGGCCGATGACAATGGGCTGAGTCCAGCCGGGGACCAGGCGCGGCACGTTCTTGCAGATGATGGGCTCGCGGAAGATGGTGCCGCCGAGTATATTGCGGATGGTGCCGTTGGGCGACTTCCACATCTTCTTGAGGTTGAATTCCTTCACCCGCGCTTCGTCGGGTGTGATGGTCGCGCACTTGACGCCGACGCCATGCTTCTTAATGGCGTTGGCGGACTCGACGGTGACCTTGTCGTCGGTTTTGTCCCGGTGCTCGACCCCCAGATCGAAGTAGAGCAGATCCACATCAAGATACGGCAGGATGAGTTTGTCCTTGATGTACTGCCAGATAATGCGAGTCATCTCGTCGCCGTCCAACTCGACGACCGGATTTTTGACTTTGATCTTCGCCATGGGGTTCCCCTGGATGCGTGGCCCTTCCGAAACCCGGCGGGCCCACTCTGCAAGGGGCTTGGCCGATGGCGGTCCAGCGTGATGTGATAGAGCTGCGCCGGTGCGGCCGACACGGGCGGAAGGTAGTGCATCCGTCGCCGCGGACGCAAGCCGGGAATCTGCTCATATTGGCATTCGAGAAGAGGAATCAGGGCGGGCCAAAGGCCTTGATTCCCTCAATTTCCAGGACCGGAAGCGGTTTGGGCCTGGCCAGCTCGCGCTCCAGCGCCGGAATAACCGCGGCTGCGTCGGTGACGACGGTGATCAATGCCTCATGGCCGGTGTGGCCAAAGCCGCGGGCGACAATGTCCTGGAACAGGCTGATCAGGTGCGTCCAATAACCGGCGGTGTTGAGCACCAGGATCGGCTTGTTGTGGCGGTGAAGCTGGCGCCACGTGGCGATCTCGAAGAACTCGTCGAGGGTGCCGATGCCGCCCGGCAGGATACAAAAGGCGTCGGCGCGTTCGAACATCTGCCGTTTGCGGGTATGCATGTCCGGCACGACCATCATCTCCGTGGCGTGGGCATGGGCCAGTTCCTTCTCGCGTAGAAACTCCGGGATGATGCCGATCACATTCCCGCCGCCGGCCAAGGCCGCATCGGCGACGGCCCCCATGAGGCCGGTGCGTCCGCCGCCGTAAACCAGGGCGGTGCCGTGGGCGGCAAGGGCTACGCCCAAGGCCGAAGCCGCCGCGCGATAGGCCGGATCGGACCCGGCCTGAGAACCGCAAAATACGCAGAGGGCGCGCAACCTATGCGCGCCGGACCCTTCGGAACTCGCAGTCATTGGACGCCGCATCCTCCGCTGTTCGCCATCGTACCTGCAGGCTACCCTTGTGACGGGCGCTCTCCACGGCCATTGTACAAGTCTGGACGCCTGCCTGCTGCTCCTGATTGTGTCCGCCATGACCAGGAGCGAACCATTTTCTTCCCTCCTGTCATTCCGTTCGGCCAATGGAGATATTTATGAAGCGTTGGCGACACTATGGGATCGCCCTGTTCCTTGCCTCGATCGTGACCGCACCGTTGGCCGCCGCTGACCTGGAGAGCCCCGATCCTGCCGTTCAATACCGCGTCAACGTGATGCGGGGCATCGGCGCGAATGCTGCGGCCATCGGCCTGACCTTCCGGAACGATCTACCGCAGTCCCAGAATTTGGCGTTTCACGCGGGGGCCATTGCCCTTGATGCGCGCGCCGCGGTTTCGGCCTTTACACCGAAAGTTCTCGACGGTGTCGCCAAGCCCGAGATCTGGGACAACTGGAAGGATTTCGCCGACCGGCTCAACAAACTGGCCGTCGCCGCCGATGAGGTCGCCCAAGCGGCCAAGGATGGTGGAGCGGACGCCGCCAAGCCGAAACTCGACACCCTGCTGCCCATGTGCAAAAGCTGCCACGATACTTATCGTAAGAAGTAGCTCTGTTTGTCACGGCTAACGGCGGAGCAGGGCCAAGGCCGTCCACACGACGATAACCGCCAGGGCGAATAGGCCGACGGCCGATTTGCCGGATGCGAATGAGATCGGGGGCGCCGATTGGCCCGGTTGCAGGCGGCGGCGGCCGGTGATCATGGCGCCGATCAGATTTTCCCGCCGCACCAGCCAATAAAACAGATTGGCCAGAATGTGGAGATACACCAGATCCTCGATCGCCTCGTGGCCGAGGTGGTGGATATGCGTCAGGGTTTTGCCCATGGCGTCGCTGACGCTGCCGTGCAGCGGACCGACGGCGATGCCGAAAAAATCATCCTCGTCCTTGGCGAATAATCCGGTCACGGCTTGCGCCAACAAGGCCGCGAGCAGGACAATGACCATCACCGCGCCCAGGGGATTGTGTCCCGTATAGAATGCGCCAGGCCCTCGCAGAAACGGGCGTCGCATAAAACCGCGGACGTAATCGAGAATTGCCGCCGGCCCGCGCACGAAGTCGGCAAACCGCGACGTGGACGAGCCGACCACACCCCAGCCGATACGAAAAAGCAGCAGAACGAGGATGCAATATCCGCACCAGATATGCAGGGTCATGTGGGGCAGCAGGTGTGCGCCGCCGGGCATCCCGGCGGGCAGCGGGACGTCCGGCCACGCGCCTTCGGCTGTGACGAAACTCATCAGCACCAGGACCACCAGCGCCCAATGGAACAATCGCGTGGGCAGATCCCAGACTCGTAGTGTGCCCGTGGGTTGTTCCGGGATGGGCTCGGCCATGACGGCTCCTGGCGGTGTAGTCAATTATTGACGCATCGGACGATGAAGACCTGGGAGCCGGGCGAAAGCGCGAGACAGTTGGATTTTCACCATGGAGGGCTCATAAAGATCATAGGGGCGGCCTCCACATCATGTAAATCGCCGCTCGCGGTGACGGTAATATAGCATGCTCGCTTCTGCCGGCGTTTACGCTGTGCCTTTTGCGGTAACTCTTGGAATGACCGGGCTCGTGCGGTGGGTCGCGGGCGCCGAGCGCGCCGGGCAATTTGTCGGTCTCGCTCTGCCGTTGGGCTTTCTCGTTGCCTGGGCGGTGATCGTGGCGCCCGGATGGCACGCCTATGATTCCCTCGGGCGGATCGGGCATGTGGTATTCGGCGCAGCCTTGGCGGGCTTCGCACTGGACTTCTGGCGGCCGCGCCGTGGATTTGCGATCGCCATCCTCCTGGCTTTTGTCGCCGGGTCGTCGTGGGCCGAGGCCAACGGCGGCCTGTGGCCGCAGGCACGGCCCGACGCGGCAGTGCTCCTGAGTTTGGTCGTATCGGCGGTTCTCGGGGCCGCGTTGGCATGGCGGATCGACCGCCTTCAGGATGCCGACGTTCCCACCGGTGCTCCCGGCGCTGCCATCCTTGTCCTGCTCATGATGATCGCACTCACCTTTGCGGCAATCGCCGCCGTGAGCACTGACGCAGCCTTACAGGCGACCGGCCTGCTGCTGGCTCTTGCGATCGCCGGATATCTCACTTGGATATGGATCACCGGCGCACCGCTTCCGGCCGCCGCCGTTTGCCCGGCCGCCGCGGGGCTTTTCGCGCTCGCCTGGGCCCTGGTCGCGCGCGACGCCGCTACCATTCCCGGCCTGGCGCTTGCCGGCCTGATTCTTTTTGCCGACGGCACCGCCCGCCGTGTGCCCCTGCCGCGGGCGAGGATCAGCGGGCTGCTGTATCCCCTGATCCTCGCCGGGGTCGCGCTATTGCCCATGGTTCTGGCGGCTGCCGTGACCCTGGGCCTGCGGCGGGGGGGCTAGAGCCCTCATTGGGCGCTATTTTTTAACCAGTTTAGGGCATCACGGGTTTTCATCTGACCCGTGGCCGGGCAATTCTGCCCGGCC
>SCTM01000120.1 GCA_004297485.1 Rhodospirillaceae bacterium | reverse complement strand
TATCCAGACCGCGAATTGGTTGGGCACCTTGTAGCAACCCGACCGGCCTTCCACTTCGACGGAGCCTTCGAAGGCATAGAGCAGCTGGTGCATATCGTGGGTATGCCAGGGTGAGGCCACCTCCCAGCCGTCGCTGGAATGTGCTCCCGCCCAGGGCCGGTGTTCGGTGGCGCGCATGGCGACAAGGCGGACGTTCATACGCCCTCCATTTTGGCCGATATAACCGCAACTATGGCCGATGCACGTGCGCGGGCCAACCATCTTTGATGCAATCTATGTGCATGGAGGTGGAAAATGACCGCAAGCACTGACCACAACGAACAGGTCGTCGACCAATTCACGCAACAGGCGGAGGGGTATGCGCGCCTCACCCGTTCGATGGCCGCCGATCGCCCTAATGGACTGGTTGCGCTTATGGCACCGGCGGCCGATGACATCGTGCTGGATGTCGCGTGTGGCGCCGGGTCACTGACGTTTCAAATCTCACCCTTCGTGAAACACGTAACCGGTGTCGACCTGACGCCGGCAATGATCGAACAGGCGAAAGCCGAACAGATCGAGAAGGGGGTCCGTAATGTTGCCTGGAAGGTTTCCAACGTCTGTCCGTTGTCGTTTGACGATGCGGCGTTCTCGCTGGTGGCTTGCCGCGCGGCGTTCCACCATTTCGACCGCGCCCGCGAGGTATTTAGCGAAATGACCCGCGTGTGCCGTCCCGGCGGCCGGATCGCCATCATCGACGTGTCGCCCGCTCCTGATAAGTCGGCGGCGTTCGACGCCATCGAAAGGATGCGCGACCCCTCCCATGTCCATGCGCACACGACGGACGAGCTTCGCGCCCTGGCGACCGGACTGCCGGTAAAAGAGGTTGTGGTTCAACAGATCGTGACACCAAACGTGCCGCTGGATGCCGTACTGGCAACATCATACCCGGTCGAGCATTCGATCGACGACATACGTCAACTCTTTAAGGAGGATGCTGAATCGGGACGAGATCGGTTGGGAATGAACGCCCTACTGGCGGACGGGAAACTGTACGTGTCCTATCCCATGTCGACGCTTGTGTGGTCCAAACAGTAGGCTGGCGCGGCAATCGTCGGAGTCGCCGGGATCGGTCACGATCACTTACCTTTCGCGCCGACGGAAGTGCTTGATGTCATGGCGCAACTCGCGACCGTTGACCCATCGATATCAGAGGCGCAGGATTTTTTTGTCCGCGCGACGGACTGGAGCATTCCGGGCAATGCGGTGGGCTTAACGCCGAATACCGCGACGCACTGTGACGCCTCCGCCGCTAGACCAGAGGCCATAAGCATTGTGCGGAAGTGGCCACTTTTTTGCGGGAGGGTGTCCAAACAACATGACTCCACCGGGTACGTGGTATTGAAAAACCACATGCGGATATCGCGGCTTCATCCTGAACGCCGCATACGTGCGCCTCGGCGCATTACATCCGGACCTTTGCGTCCGACAGCATGAAACCTCGCCCGGCATTGCCCGCGGCGAGGTTTCTGATTCAGAATCCCACGATCATCTTCTCCCGGCGAACCTCGATCCGCTTTAGAGTCCTTCCCGGTAGGTGGAATCACCGGGTCGGATAAGAAGGCCTCTCATTCAAATATTAGAGCATGTTCCGGTCGGAAAACCGGCTCCCGCTTTTCCGGAACACGCTCTAGATCAGATTGACCCCCGCCATAGCCTGATCGATGCGCTGAACCAGATCGTCCGACGGCGGCTCAAGGGGCAATCGATATTCGAGTGTGGGAATCAGCCCCATGCGCCACGCCATGTATTTCACCGGGATTGGATTAGGCTCTGCGACAACAAGGGCATTCAAGGGCGCAATCTCGTTGTAGGCGGCATTGGCGTCCGCTTCCTCGCCGGCAACGGCGAGGTCGAAAATTCGCGTGACCGCGCCGGGCGCGACATTGGAGAGCGCCACGATCAAACCGCTGGCGCCATGGCCGATCATGTCCCAGGCAATATCCGACAAGCCCATGAACACACGAAAGTCGGGCCCAAGAGCCTCGACAACCTCACCGACGAAGCCCCGGTCGTCGGCGGATTGCTTCATGCCGATGAAGTGCGGCGCCACATCGGCCACGGCACGGCATACATCGATCGTGGCGGCCGAACAGGTGCGGCTGGGAATCTGATACAGCATGAACGGCCGCGTCGTGACCGCCGCGACCTTCAGGAAATAGTTCACAAGGCCGTGGTCCGTGGGTTTGGCATAGATGGGCGTGAGAACCAACGAAGCTGCGGCGCCGACCGCGCTTGCGTGCTCCGTGAGCGCAAGCGTGTCGGCGACGCTGGCGGCACCGGTCGCCGCGATCACCGGCACGCGCAGGCGCGTCACATCCATCGCCACCCGCAGCAGATCCTTCCGTTCGGTAACGGTCAGTGACATCGGCTCGGCCGTGGTGCCGCCCACCACCAGACCATCCGCGCCCTGCTTGATCTGCCAGTCGACAAAGGCCGCGAACGCGCCATAGTCCACACGACCGTCGCGAAACGGCGTGAGCAGCGGCGTATAGGCCCCGCGAAACGATTGATCGGGCAGGAGAATCATGCCCGCTATAGGAGACTGCCCTTGGCGGATCGTCAAGAGAAGGCATGAACGACACGGCGTAATACGTGCCGGATAGGCGCCCGGAACGAAAAGCTCCAACCGCAAAATTGCCCTATTCCCCCGGCATTCTTCAAGAAGTGATAGAAGCGGGAGGGCAGGCACGTCTATGAAACGGGCCAGCGTCGCGTTTTGAGATACGGAACCGCATCTGGGAAGGAGACGTCCATGAGCTCGACACTGAAGAAATACCTGATCGCCGCGAGCGTGGCGTGCGTGGCGGGTTTGGCCACCGGCATCGCGCAAGCCGAGGGCGATAAGGTCGGCGATACGCAAATGTGCGTGCCGCTCATGCAGATCGATTCAACGCCCGTGATCAACGACAGCACGATTCTTATCAAGATGAAGCAGAAAGGCGCCTTCAAACGAATTGATCTCATGGCGCCCTGCGGCGGCCTCAATATGGGGAATGGCTTCGTTCATACGACGTCGACGAATGACCTGTGCACATCCGATCCCTTGCGCGTCAACGAACCCATGGGTACGGGCACAGGCGCGACCTGCATGATCAAGCAGATCGTGACCATCTCCGCCGACGAGGCAAAGGCCCTCCAGACCAAAAAGCACGACAAGGATAAGAAGTAGGGCGGGAACACGCCCGATTCAAAACCGGGTTTAGTGCGTACTGGCGTCCGCGCCGGCCGCTTCGCGCAAGGACGCCAGTGCGGCAACCGTGGACTCGCTCAACCCGTCCTCGGGAAAGATCACATGGGCGGGACGCAGAAATTGCGGCGCCTGGCCCACGGGAAATAAGCGACGGGCAGCGATTTCCGCCGCGACCACACGGGCGGGAAAATACCCCGCGCCGCCATACGCGAGAATGTGCCGGAACCCGAGCGCCCCGAGACTCACATGCAGCCCGGCCCCATTGTATTGGGGAAATTGATCCGAATGCCACGCGTCGAAGTCCGGCCCCCAGTCGACGAAAACGTAGTCGACGGCGCCGGGGCCGGGATGATCGGCCCGGCTCGCAACCATCATCAGCGTTTCATCCATAAGCTTCTCGATGCGAAACCCCGGCCGCGCCTCCGGCGCGTACATCACCACGAAATCCAGCAGCCCGTCGGCGAGGTGGCGCATGAGAGATTCCGGCGTGCCCACTTCCGCGCGCACCGCCACGTCGGGACGCCGGGCGCGAAAACCCCCGACCCACTGCAGCAGAATGCGGTCCCATAAGCTGTACTGGCCGCCGACGTTGAGCACCGCGCGCATGTCCGCCGGCAAGGCGATATCCTGACGCGCCTGCTGCAGAACATGCAGCATCGTCGCCGCGTGGGGCTGAAAGCGCTTGCCGGCGATGGTCAGGGTGACTCCCGACTTACGTCGGACGAACAGGGGCTGACCCAGACGCAATTCCAGTTCCTTGATGCGCGCGCTGACCGTGGATTGGGTGACATGGAGCGACTCGGCGGCACGGATGAAACTCCCCGCCTCGACCACCTCAAGAAACGTGCGGACCTGATCCATGTCCATGCGTTCGACCCCGTTTGCTCCAGGAGCTATAATATCGGAGATTTCGATGTTAAATACACAAATAATTCATTTGCCCGATATTACGAAGCAAGCTTAGATTTACGCTATGACAGCGCACGGAGGACCCCCATGAGCTACGAGCCGGAGGAAACGAGGCCCCTCGATACTCCTGGCAACGGCCGTGAGAGCTCTCCGGCGCTGCGAGAGACACTTCCCGTCGGCATGGCTTTCGAGCGGCCGGCGGAGGCCCATGGCGCCCCTTGGAGCGCCTTCATCGCGCGGATTTTGCGGCCCGCTGGCGGGCCGCGCGGCGCGGCGAGAAACGACCCTTAAGACTATCCCCCGCCCGTCCTCAACCGTGCGTGCCCGTCACCGCGATCATTCCTGCGGCAAGGGGACGGGCGCCGTTTGTTTTATGGCACATAGGCGCTGACGGACCGCGGGCCGCGGCGCATGTTCGGCGCCATGTTCATAAGCAACGACCTGAAGCGCCGCGCCGAAAGCGGCGATGAGTTCTCCCGGCGCCAGCAGAAAATCCGGATTACGGGGCCGTCCGAGCTTTTCATTGCCCTGGCCGAAGGTCTCGAAGATGAGCACGCCGCCGTCGGCCAGACCGGCAATCAAGTGGGGAAAGTGCGGCCGGTGCAGATAATTGGTGACAACGATGCCGTCGAAAGTGCGCCCTGCGAACGGCCAAACGCCGGGTTCGAGATCCGCCGCCACCACATCAATTTGTGACGTGACATCGGCGAGACCCGATACATCCACATCGGTGGCGACGACCCGCAATCCCATAGCCGCCAGGGCGCGGGCATGACGGCCATGACCGGCGGCCACATCGAGGACGGTGCCACCGCGTCGGATCAGCGCCGACCAGCGCATCACCCAAGGCGACGGTGCGATTTGTGTATCGGTGGGACGATCGAAACTCGGCATGGCTTGTCTTCGCAACCCCCGATTCCCGGGTCAAGTCCAGGGATAACGCCAAGGCATCGCCTGCCGTTTGACGCCCCCCATCCGAGTCACTAAGAAAGGACCATCTTGGCCCGTGGCGACGGGCGTTTAGATGGAGTGCTGGTCTTGCCGGATTCACCCGCAGGCGACACCGATCTGAGTCTTGCGGCGGAATTTCCCCACGCAAGCCACGAGACGTGGCTGAAGCTTGTCGACAAGATTTTGGGCGGCGTGCCCTTCGACAAGAAACTCGTCAGCCGCACCTATGACGGGCTGGCGATCCAGCCGCTTTATACCCGTGCCGATTGGGATGGCGACGCCGACCCGTCGGGCTATCCCGGCCGCGCGCCCTATGTGCGGGGGAATACGACTCTCGGAACTCACGGCGGCTGGGACATGCGCCAGCTTCATCGCCACCCGGATCCGGACATCGCCAACCGACAGATTCTCGAGGACCTGGAACGGGGCATCACCTCCATTGCCTTGAGAATCGATCCCACCGGCGAAGACGGCATCTGTGTGCGTAACCAGGCCGATCTCGACGCCGTATTGAAAGGCATGCTGCTGGACCTGGCGCCGGTGGCCCTGGACCCGTCGCCCGCGTCACTGCCCGTGGCAGCCATGCTCATGGAAGTGCTGGCGCGGCACAAGGTCAAAGACTTCGCCGGCAATTTCGGCTTTGATCCTCTCGGCGTGCTGGCGTCCCATGGCGTTCGTCTGGTTGCCGCGGACAAGGCATTGGTGCCTGCGCTTGCACCGCTCGCCGATGCCGCCGCTCATGTGGCGAAGGCCTATCCCAAGGCGCGTACACTGAACGTAACCACCCTGCCCTATCACAGCGCGGGTGCCACCGATGCCCAGGAGCTGGGCCTCGCCCTCGCCGCCGCCGCCGACTATCTGCGCGCGCTGACGGGTGGTGGCCTTTCCATCGACGCGGCCTGCGAACAGATGGCGTTCACCCTCGCCGCCGACGCAGACATGTTCCTGACCATCGCCAAGTTTCGCGCCATGCGCCGCCTGTGGGCGCGCGTCGCCGAGGCCTGCGGCGCGACCCATCGCACCGCACCCCTCACCGCGCGCACGGCACCGCGCATGATGAGCCGCCGCGATCCGTGGGTGAATATCCTGCGCACCACGGTCGCGTGTTTCAGTGCGGGAATCGCGGGCGCGGAAGCGGTGACCGTGTTGCCCTTCGATCACGCCCTTGGTCTGCCGCAAGCCCTCGCCCGGCGCGTGGCCCGCAATACGCAGGCCATTCTTCAGGAGGAATCCGGCCTGGCGCGGGTCGTCGATCCTGTCGGCGGCGCCTGGCTGTTCGAGAAACTCACCGACGATCTGGCGACGGCGGCCTGGTCCTTTTTCCAGAAGATCGAAGCAGCCGGCGGCATGATGGCGGCGCTCATGTCGGGCTTTGTCGCCGACGAAATCGCCGGCGTGCGCGCGGAACGCATGAAGAATATCGCCCGGCGCAAAGATGCCCTCACGGGCATCAGCGAGTTTCCCAACATCGACGAAGCGCCGGTCAAGGCCGAAACCGCCGACCGTGCCGCGATCCTCAAAGCGCGCGATCCGGGAACGCCGACGCGTCTCGACACATTGCCGCAGCCGGGCGGCGGCGGCCTCATGGCCGCGCTCCGCGCGGCCGTCAAGAACGCCGCCACCGTCGCGGCAGTTGGCGAAGCATTGGCGGTCCACGGACACATGACCCTTCCGCCCCTGCCGCAAATTCGCTTGGGCCAGGAGTTCGAAACGTTCCGTGACGCCGGTGACGCCTATGCCGCCAAGTTCGGCGCGCGGCCTAAAATCTTTCTCGCCAGCCTGGGCACCATCGCGGAATTCACCGCCCGCGCCGGCTTCGCGAAGAATCTGTTCGAGGCCGGCGGCATTGCCACCGTCGATGGAACCGGCGGCACCGATCCCGCCGCCATCGCCGAGGACTTCCGCCATAGCAAATCCGAGCTTGCCGTGATCTGCGGCACCGACGCCCTTTACGGCGCGCACGCGGTCGCACTCGCCACCGCGCTACGCAAGGCCGGCGCCGGCATGATTTATCTTGCGGGCCGGGGCGGTGATGCCGAAGCGGCCTTGCGCGCGGCGGGTGTCGACGGCTTCATCTACATGGGCTGCGACGTCGCCGCGGTTCTGAAGGATATCCACGGACGCCTGGAGGCTGCATGAACAAAGCCGCATCCATTCCCAATTTCGCCCAGGTGGCCTTGGCCTCGACGGCGAATATCAGCGCGGGCGATGCGAACGCCTGGCGCGCGGATGCCGAACAGGCGGGCACACCGCTGGACGATCTGGCATGGGCCACGCCGGAAGGTCTGGCCATAAAGCCCCTGTTCACCGCCGCCGATGTGGCCGGGCTGGACTTCCTCGACACGCGGCCCGGGATCGCGCCGTTTCTGCGCGGCCCCTATCCGGCCATGTATGTCAACCAGCCCTGGACCATCCGCCAGTATGCGGGCTTTTCCACCGCCGAGGATTCCAACGCCTTCTATCGCCGCAACCTGGCGGCAGGACAGAAAGGGCTTTCCGTGGCGTTCGATCTCGCCACCCATCGCGGCTATGACAGTGATCATCCGCGCGTGGCCGGCGACGTGGGCATGGCCGGCGTGGCGATCGATTCCATCCTCGACATGCGCACATTGTTCGACGGCATTCCCCTCGACCAGATGAGCGTATCCATGACCATGAACGGCGCCGTGTTGCCGGTACTGGCGCTCTATATCGTCGCCGCCGAGGAGCAG
The DNA here is from genome assembly GCA_004297485.1 of Rhodospirillaceae bacterium. Classification (GTDB taxonomy): domain Bacteria; phylum Pseudomonadota; class Alphaproteobacteria; order Rhodospirillales; family Rhodospirillaceae; genus SCTM01. The sequence goes on along the minus strand of SCTM01000120.1, from coordinate 30,209 downwards.
GGCGTGAAGCCGGCTTTGCTTTCGGGAACCATCCAGAACGATATCCTGAAAGAGTTCATGGTGCGCAACACCTACATCTATCCGCCGACGCCGAGCATGCGCATCATCTCGGACATCTTCGCCTTCACCTCGAAAGAGATGCCCAAGTTCAATTCCATTTCCATCTCCGGCTATCACATGCAGGAAGCGGGTGCGACCGCCGACCTGGAGCTGGCTTACACCCTGGCCGACGGCGTTGAATACGCCCGCGCCGGAATGAAGGCGGGCCTGGGTATCGATGCCTTTGCGCCGCGACTTTCGTTCTTCTGGGCCATCGGCATGAACTTCTTCATGGAAGTGGCCAAGATGCGCGCGGCCCGCCTGTTGTGGGCCAAGCTCATGAAGCAGCTCGCGGCCAAGTCCGACAAATCCCTGTCGCTGCGCACCCATTGCCAGACCTCGGGCTGGAGCCTCACGGCCCAGGACGTGTTCAACAACGTGACCCGCACCTGCGTCGAGGCCATGGCGGCGACCCAAGGCCACACCCAGTCGCTCCACACCAATGCCTTCGACGAAGCCCTGGCCCTGCCCACGGACTTCTCGGCGCGCATCGCCCGCAACACCCAGCTGTTCATCCAGCAGGAATCCGGCACCACCCGCAGCGTCGATCCCTGGGGCGGTAGCTATTATGTGGAGCGCCTGACCTATGACCTGGCCCACAAGGCTTGGGACCACATTCAGGAGGTAGAGCGTCTGGGCGGCATGGCCAAGGCCATCGAAGCCGGCATCCCCAAGCTGCGCATCGAAGAAGCCGCCGCCCGTACCCAGGCGCGTATCGACGCCGGACGGCAGACGGTCGTCGGCGTCAACAAGTACCGCCTCGACGAAAAAGAGGACATCGACGTGCGATCCGTGGATAATTCCGCCGTGCGCGCGGCACAGATCGCCAAGCTCAAGAAATTGCGCGCCGAACGGGACGAAGCGGCCTGCGCGAATGCACTGGAGGCAATGACCAAGGCGGCACAAGATGGCTCGGGCAACCTGCTCGCCCTGTCCGTGGCAGCGGCGCGGGCGCGAGCAACCGTCGGCGAGATGACCACCGCCTTGGAGAAAGTCTACGGACGGCACGTAGCGGAGATCAAATCCATCGCCGGAGTTTATGGACGAGAAGTGGGCGCCGACAAGAACGTGCAGAAAGTTCTGAAGATGGTGGAAGCCTTCGCCGAGAAGGAAGGCCGCCGCCCGCGCATTCTCATCGCCAAGATGGGCCAGGACGGCCACGACCGCGGCCAGAAGGTGATCGCATCGGCCTTCGCCGATCTGGGTTTTGACGTGGATATCGGGCCCTTGTTCCAGACGCCGGGCGAAGCCGCCAAGCAGGCGGTGGAAAACGACGTGCACATCATCGGCGCCAGCTCACTGGCCGCAGGTCACCTGACCCTGGTGCCGGAGTTGAAGGCCGCGCTCAAGAGCCTGGGCCGCGACGACATCATGGTGGTGGTTGGCGGCGTCATCCCGCCGCAGGATTTCGATGCGCTGACCAAAGCCGGTGCGGCGGCCATCTTCCCACCGGGCACTGTGATCAGCGACGCAGCAATCGGGTTGATTGAGAAACTGAACGCGGCGCTGGGGGACAGTTGAAGGCGGAAAAATTCGCGCCATCGTGGTGTACTGTGAGTGGCGAGGCTTGGGACCTCATGGCGCCATGCCACAACCAGGCTAGAACAGAACGACACTGAACAGCCAGGTTCACGGCCCAAAACCAAAAATATTAGCGAGCGCATGAAGATACTGTTGCGTGCCCTGCCGCGCGCGCTGCAATCATTACGGTATCCGCGAGAACCAATAGGTCCTTTGCGCGGCTTCAAACAATGCGCTGCATTGCTTTGGTACTAAAATAAAACGCTTCTGACCCTCTTTTATCACAACGCACGCGCGACAGCAGCGTGCTGTGACAATTGTTGTCCCCCGCAACCCTGAGGCCGCAAGAGGCGTTGAGAGGCCTATAGTGATTGCATCGTTTCGCCACGTTACGACACCAGGCGAGCGATTGGGTGTTTATCAAGCAGGAAGGAGGACCAACCATGCGTACATTTACGATGATAAGTGCCGCGCTGCTCCTTGGTGTAAGCAGCATTGCGCTCGCAACCGAGGATTCACCTCAGAATAAATCCGGCCTAGGTAGCCAAATTAGCGGAGAGGCGAAGGCCCAAGGTACTGCCGACACCAAGGGCATCGGGACCACCGCGAGCGCACTCGCGAAATCCCATACGACCGCCAGCCGTGCGAATCTGTCCAGTAATGCAAGTGCTAATGGAAGTGCCGACGTCGATGCCCAACGCTTTGGGACGAATGTCAGCACGCAGGCCAAAGCCCAGGAAGACAGCGACACCAAGGGACTTGGGCCAAGCGTACGCACCATGGCAGAAAAGCACGGTAAGCCGGCCGCGATCCACGCCAAAGCGGATACTGATGTCGACGCTGACGTGGATACAGACACGAACACCAGAGCCGTCAAGACTGAACGAACCGACGTCGATACGCAGAGACACACGTCGACAACGGTAGCCAGCAAGGGCATTGGCACCGATGTCAGTGCGCTGGCCAAGGCCCAGGAAGACAGTGACACCAAGGGACTTGGGTCAAGCGTGCGCGCGGTGGCAGAACAGCACGGTAAGCCGGCCGCGATTCACGCCAAAGCGGATACTGATATCGACGCTGACGTGGATACAGACTCGGATGCAAAGACGTCGGCGGCGATCGACGCGCGTACGCAGGCACAGGCCGTTGCCGGCGCGCACGAAGCCAACAGCGATATCCGGGTCGGCACGGGCACAGTGGCCGATCTGCGGGCATCGGTTGCCGACACCCGCGCCGACATCTCCTCGACCCGTGCGGATGTTGCCGCGACCCGTTCGGACGTTGCGGCGGCACGCCTTGATGCGCAGGCGACCGCCGACCAGGTACGCGATGTCCGCGCCATTGTCGGAGCCGTACGCATCGGTCACGGCCAATAACCGACCGCAGACGGCTTACAATCGCACATGACTGATGTCCGGGGGCTGGCCTCGCAAGCTCCCGGACCAAACTGGAAGGGGAAAACATGCGTTCGATTACTTATGCAATTATTACGCTGTCGCTGGCGATCACACTCCAACCAATGAGAGCGCACGCGTCCGATGCCTTGACCACGTCGCAGCGCACCGATCCGTTTCGGATGTCCGTGTCCACCGGCGTCGACTATTCCCAAGGCGATTATGGCCTTGCGCAAGACACAAAGATTTTGGTGGTGCCCGTGAATGTGCGCGTGACCACAGGCGATCTCGCTTTCAGCGCCACCATCCCATATCTGCGGATCGATGGACCCGGCGGCGTTGTTGTCGGCCCGGACGGACAGCCGCTGCCCGGTGTTCCGGCGATCCCGGGCGAGCGTGACGGCATCGGCGACCTCAGTCTCGGGACGACCTATACCATGCACCCTGTGCCCGGTTTGGAGGTTGGACTGGGTGGGCGCGTAAAGCTACCGACTTCCGCCACGGCCGAACATCTTGGAACGGGAAAAACTGATTTCACCATGTCCGCCGATGTCTCATATGCAATCGGTGAGATTATACCTTTCGTCGATGTCGGCTACCGCGTCCTCGGTAATCCAGCGGGCCTCCAGCTACGCGATGGGCCCACGGCCTCGGTCGGCCTGAGCGCGCCGGTCGGTAAGTCGGTTCTGATCGTGTCTTACGACTACATGCATGCGAGCACCAGCCTCACCGAGGATTCTCATGAGTTGTTCGGCGGACTCAGCATGCCTGTCACGGGACGAGTCAACGTCACCGGGTACGGCATCGCCGGCTTGAGCAAAGGAAGCCCCGACTTCGGCCTCGGCCTCTTGTTCACCGTTAAAGTATTCTAGAGCAAGATTTGATGAAGGTGAATCGCCCCCTCACCGCCTCGCTCGGCTCGGCACCCTCTCCCCGGCGGGGAGAGGGTTGGGGTGAGGGGGGAAAGCGCGCTTCAACGTGAAGCAATCAGGCTCTAGGAGACGACGAGCAAGTGGTCCTTTGATTCTAACATTCGCAAAGTAACCTGCCGAATCGGGACGCGAACGTTAGAGTCGGACCACTGGCCCCCGTTTTAGTTACGCGGGGATTTGAAAACGCTGAACACCCCGCCGCCCTCACCTCGCCTTCCGATATACCGACAGCACCGCCTGCGGTGGCGGGCCGGTTTCGGTGATGGAAAACAGCACCCCGAGGGGCTGCGTGCCGATCCTGCCGTCGTATTCCCGCGTCGTGCTAAGAGCGCCGCCCAGCTGGCGTTGGTCCTCTTTGATTGGGGTGAACCCCATGCCAGACCCCATGAGCGTCGTCTCGACGGCCTTCTGCAAGGCAAGGACGCCGGGCGCGAACTGAGTTGCCACGGTGCAGTAGCCGTCCGCACCCTCGGCGATAATCACCACGTTTTCCGGCACGGCGTGAATATAGGCACTGCCTTTGCGGCCATGGAGAAACGCATCCGCCAAATGGGAGTCCGCCGGAACCAGATGTTGCGAACGCGCGAAAGCGTCGACGGGAATCCCGGTCGTCAACGCCGGAAAGCAGCCGTCGAAAATAAATTCCTTGAACAGATCATCGGTGGATTTGGGCTCCGCATGGGCAGCGGACACGGCGGCCATGAGGCAAAGGAATACCGCGCCAACATATAGACGTTTCCAGAAATGCATGAATTCCTTCCCCGCGAGCCGTTGCCCTACCCGGCCGGCAGCGCCATTCTCGGTCCTTGCCCGACCGGTACGCAAGCCACCCAGTAACCGGAACAGCGGACCGAACCGCCCGGAGGCCGCGCCGAAAACGAAGCAGTGCCTGTACGGCACTGATGCTATAACCACTGAAGCTATAACCATGTCGCGCGCCATCTGTTGGGGATTCCGTGGGAGAAAATCGTAAGCCATCACTCACCGCCGAGGACCACGTCGCCGGGGTGATCTCCGGCGACCGGGCCAAGCTGGCGCGGGCGATCACCCTGATCGAATCCCGCAACGCCGCCCACCAGGCCATGGCCCAGGATATGCTCATGGGGCTTTTGCCGCGCACGGGGAATTCCCTGCGCATCGGCATCAGCGGCCTGCCCGGCGCCGGCAAGAGCACCTTTGTCGATGCCTTCGGCACCATGCTCACCAGCCGCGGCCACAAGGTCGCGGTGCTGGCGGTGGACCCTACCTCGTCGCGCACGGGCGGCAGCATCCTGGGCGACAAGACGCGCATGGCCAGGCTGGCGGTGGACCCCAACGCCTTCATCCGCCCCTCGCCCACGGGCGGCACCCTGGGCGGCGTGGCGCGGGCGACGCGCGAGGCCATTCTGGTGTGCGAGGCGGCGGGCTTCGACGTGGTGCTGGTGGAAACCGTGGGCGTGGGCCAGAGCGAGATCACCGTCGCCGAAATGGTCGACTTCTTCCTGGTGCTGATGATCGCCGGCGGCGGCGACGAACTGCAGGGCATCAAGAAGGGTGTGTTGGAGATCGCCGACATGATCGCCGTCACCAAGGCCGACGGCGACAACGCCCATCGCGCCGAAATCACGGCCGCCGATTATCGCCATGCGCTCCGCATCATCACACCCGCCAGCCCGACCTGGACGCCGCCGGTCGTGACCATCAGCGCCCTGCAGAACAAGGGCCTCGACGACCTCTGGGACAAGATCGTCCAGCATCGCCGCGCGACGACGGTGTCCGGCGAGCGGGACGATAAGCGGCGCAGCCAACAGATCCGCTGGATGTGGGCCCTGGTGGAGGATCGCATCGTCTCGCGGCTCAAGACCCATCCGGCAACCAAGGCCATGATCCCCGCACTTGAACGGGATATCGGCGCGGGCAAGCTGACGCCGGTGGTGGCCATGGAACGGCTGCTCGCGGCCTTTGGCATGGGCGGCGAGGGAAAATAGCCGGGCTCCCAACACCTGAAACGGACACCCGGAATACACGGATATTCACTTGCACATGGTCGCGCAGGTGGACAACTATGCCGCCCGCCATTGGACCACGAGGAAACGGCGCCGGCTGTCCGTCCATGTAGACCCCCAGGGAATGCATTTACCCCAAGTTCACGGTTCGTGATTTCATCCCAATGATACGTATCGACCCCACCGACCCCACGCCCCTGGATATCGGCCAGCATTTTTCCGTTGCCGGCACGCGGGCGTTCTTTGGCGCCGTCACCGGCGTGTTGCGTCTGTTGCGGGGCAGCCCGCCCGACGGCTGGCAGACAGTCCGCTATGGCCTGCATCGCGACGAGATTCTCGACGTGCGTCATGTGGACGGCGCCGTTGCCCACCGTCATCCCGTCGTGTTTTTTCACGGCGGCGGCTGGATGATGGGCACCAAGGATTTCTACAGCCACGACCTGTGCTTTTTGAGCGAGGCGGGTTATCCGATTTTCAATGTGGAATATCCCAAGGCGCCGGAGCATCCCCATCCGTGGATTCTACGGTCGGTGCTCAAGGCCCTGGCGTTCGTGCGCGAGAGCTACGGCGAGGCCAAGGCCGTGCATGTCATGGGGGATTCAGCCGGTGGGAATCTGGCGGTGATGGCCGCAGTCCTTGCCGCCAACCCCAGCTTGATCGCGCCGATCGATCCCGCCTTCAATCCCCGGACCCTGCCGAAAATCCTCAGCGCCACGTCGATCTATGGCGTGCTGGAGCGAGCCACCTGCCTGAACACGGGAATCCCCGGCGGCCATACGATGGTCGAAGCCTATGGCGGCAGCGAATCCCTGGGGCTGACGGTGGATGCCGCCCACGCCATCACGCCCATGGATCTTACGTTCACGTCCCACCCGCCGTGCTTTCTGGGCTGCGGCGAGAGCGACCTCATCCTGCCCTCAACGACAATCTATGAGCGGCATCTCCGTGAAGCGGGCCATAAGGTGACAATGAAACTTTATCCCGGCGCCACTCACGGGTATTTCAACTTCCCCGACGGGACGACGAAAACCCAATCCCAGAACGACATCGTCGCGTTTCTGAATGAGGTCGAGGAGGTGTAGCTTTCGTCGGCGTTCATTTGCTCTCTACGTCACCCTCGGGCTTGACCCGAGGGTCCAGAGCAACAGAACGGTCAGCGGAGTGTGTGACCCTGGATTCTCGGGTCAAGCCCGAGAACGACAGATGCGTAAAGTCGGGCGCACCCCTCACTTCTCCGTCAGCGCGCCATACAAGTCCGGCCGGCGGTCGCGGAAGAAACCGAAGGCGGCGCGGTTGCGGCGGACTTCGTCGATGTCGATGGCGGACACGATCACGCCGCTGTCGGTGCGGCCAAGCTCGGCGACCTTGTCACCGCGATGATTGGTGATGAACGACGAGCCGTAAAACGTCTGTCCATGTTCAGTCCCGATGCGATTGGCCGCCACCACCGGCACCACATTGGAGACGGCGTGACCGATCATGGCCCGCTGCCATAGGTCGCGCGTGTCCAGGCCGGGATTGTCCGGCTCGGAGCCGATGGCCGTGGGGTAGAACAACACGTCGGCACCCAACAGCATCATGGCGCGCGCGCATTCCGGAAACCACTGATCCCAGCAGATGCCGACGCCGAGCTTGCCGTACTTTGTTGTCCAGGCCTTGAAGCCCGTATTGCCGGGACGGAAATAGAACTTTTCCTCGTAGCCGGGGCCATCGGGAATGTGGCTCTTGCGATAGACGCCGAGTACCGCGCCGTCCGCGTCGATCATGGCGAGGCTGTTGTAGAAATGCTGGCCGTCACGCTCGAAAATGGACGCGGGAATCGCGACCTTGAGGGATTTCGCCACCGCCGACAGACGCGTCACCACCGGATGGGTTGCGGCTGGAAACGCGGTGTCAAAATGATGTTCTTTTTCCTCAACGCAGAAATACGGCCCCTGCAGCAGCTCCGGCGGCAATATCACCTGGGCGCCCTGGCGCGCGGCCTCGGCCACGTAGCCTTCCACACGGGCAATGTTCTCGCCCATGTCGGCCGAGAACGCGCATTGGATGGCGGCGACTTTTATTTCTGTCATAGCGAGGGCGCCGGTTGCTGCTGGGTGATGCAGTGGAACGATCCGCCACCGGTTATAACATGGCGGGCCGGCAAACCCACCGTGCGTCGCCCGGGAAACAGCTTGGCGATGGCCGCGACCGCTTTGTCGTCGCTGGGACTGCCGTAAAGCGGCACCACCACGGTCCGGTTGCCGATGTAAAAGTTCATGGGATTGGCGGGAATGAGTTCGCCCTCGTCGTTTTCGACACGCCCCGGCGACGGTATCGTGACGATATCCAGCTTGCGGCCGCTGGCATCGGTGGCGGATTTAAGATCGGCGATGATGGCACGCAAGGCATCGCGGTTGGGATCGTCGGCGCCCGCGGGTTCCATGCAGGCGACCACGCCCGGCGCCACGAAGCGCGCGATGTTGTCCACATGGCCGTCGGTATGATCGTTGGCGAGGCCGTCGCCAAGCCAGATAAGTTTGGTAATGCCGAGCGCCTCACGCAGGCGGCTTTCGATCTGGCCTTGCGACATGCCGGGATTGCGATTGGGATTGAGCAGGCATTGGCGCGTGGTCAGGGCCGTGCCCGCTCCGTCGCTATCCAGAGAGCCGCCTTCCAGCACCCATTCGTATTGCATGGCAATGACGCCGGCCTCGGCCGCGACGGCCGCCGCGACTTCTTCATCGCCGTCGAGCACGTACTTGCCGCCCCAACCGTTGAAGCGAAAACACGCCGCCGCCAGGCCGCCAGGCGCGGTGACAAAAATCGGCGCCGTATCCCGCAGCCAGATATCGCCGAAGATCGCCGGGCACAGCGTTGCGCCGAGACCGGCAAGCGCCCGCTCCGCACTGGCCATGGCTTCGTCGCCGCACACGAGAACTTGCAAGCTCTCGCCACGAGCCGCACCTGACTTTGGATCCACGTCGGCGATGGCGGAAAATAGTGCGGCGATCTCGGCCCGCGCTGGCGCAAGATCTTCCTGCCAAAGGTCCTCATGGCTGGGCCAAGCGGACCACACCGCCGTATGTGGCGCCCACTCGGCGGGCTGGATGAAGTGCTTATGAGTCATCAGAACGGGGCAATCTTCCGAAATCGGTTCGTCGTGCTTACTGGCTCGCGGTGACCGGCGCAACGATGGAATCGTGAAGTTATCATGCGCGGCTCCATGGTCTCGCCGTGACCCGTCATAGGGGCATCCAGCCGCCCCACCACAGCCATATGATCGCCAGCGCCATGGAGGCCGCGGTCATGGGCAAGCCGGCACGGGCGAAATCACCGAAACTCAATTTGACCCCGCTCTGACCGGCACGCTCGGCGACGATGATATTGCAAAGGCTTCCCACCAGCAGCAGGTTGCCCGCCAGGGTGCTGAGAATGGCAAGCCCATAGAGCGTGCCGGGCGCGAGGTTCGGCCACAGCGTCACGAGGAGAATGGTGGCCGGTACATTGCCGATGGTGTTGCTGAGAACCAGGGCGCCCAGCGCCAGCCACCCGAGGTGTTCGGGCGACGGCAATGTGGCCGCGCTCCATTGGCCGCCAGCGATTTCAGGCAGATGCCCGGCGAAGGCGCCCGTCACGACGAACAGGCAGGCGATGAGCAGCAATAGCGGCCAATCGACCGCTGCGACCAGATGACGGCTGTGGATGGTGCGGCTGGCGAGCAGCACCGCCGCCACCGCCAGCGCCGTTACTTCGCGCGGTACCGGAGCGGCAAACAGGCCGACAAGAACAACGGCCGCGATGGTGCCTTTGGCGATCTGCCACGTGTCAATTTCCACCGGCGGCGGCTCATGGATATGGCCGGAAGCCAGCAGCTCCCGGCGCCAGAAAATCCGCACGGCGCCATAGACGCAGACCAGTCCGATCACCGCTGTCGGCGCACAGACCGCGACAAAGCGCCAGAATTCCAGATGTCCGAGCTGGCCGATGAGAATGTTCTGCGGATTGCCGATGAGGCTGGCGGCGGAGCCGGCATTACCGGCCCCGGCTAACGCAACCAGATAGGGCCGGGGATCGAGACCCCGGGCTTTCAATCCGGCACACAACATCGGCGCCATAGAGAAGACGACAATGTCGTTGACCAGAACCGCCGACAGGACTCCGGCAACCAGAACCGTCAGGGCCAGGAGCCGTTCCGGCTTGACCGCCGCGCCCACGACACGCACGGCGGCGAGGCCGTAAAGGCCACCCTCGCCGAACTGCGCCGAAAGGATCATGAGGGCGAACATGAGAACCAGCGTCGGGCCGTCAAGGGCCGCGGCCCCTTGGACCGGCGATACCGCACCGGTCGCCAGGAGAACAGCAACCGCCATGAGGGCAATACCGGTGCGGTCGGTTTTCAGACCCGGCACGCCGCCAACGCCCATGCCGACGTAGGTCAGCACGAACGCCACGCTGATCACAAATGCGGAGGAAACACCCATGGCCGACGGAAGCGGTTATAAGAGGGCACGCAGAACAAAGGCGCCGCGTGTATCGATGTCTTCGGGAAACCTAACAGCAGACCGCCGCTTCGCCTATGGCCAGATGTTGCGCGAGAACGGTGACGCGGCCGGCGCGGCGGAGGTCATCGCCCAGGCGCTGGAGCTAGCGCCCGCCTGGGCCGAGGGCCGCTTCGCCCTGGCGGAAACTCTTGCGGAGTCCGGCCGAACCGATGCAGCCTCCGCGGAATACCGCGCCTATCTCGTCCTCGATCCGGCGGACTCCATGGGCGCATCGATCCGTCTCGCTCTGCTTGGCAGCGATACGCCACCAGCGACGGTGCCGGAGGCGTATGTGCGGCGGCTGTTCGATGAATACGCGCCGCGTTTCGACAAATCCCTGGTCGATCGTCTTGCCTATCGCGCGCCGGAGGCCCTGCGCGCGGCCGTCGGCGCGATTCCCACGGGTCGCAAATATACAGCCACGCTCGATCTCGGCTGCGGCACCGGCTTGGCGGGCGCGGCATTTCGCTCCATGACGGAATGGCTCGAAGGTGTCGATCTTTCGCCCCGCATGGTCGGCGAGGCCCGGCGCAAGAAGATTTACGATCATCTTGCCGTCGGCGACATGAGCGAACACCTTCGTGCCGCGACGCGGCATTTCGATCTCGTCGTCGCGGCGGATGTGCTGGTTTACGTGGGCGCCCTCGACGATATTTTCCGCGCCGTGCGCGGGAAAACAACCGACGACGGCGTGTTCGCGTTCACGGTGCAACGCCATGACGGTGAGGATTTCATGCTTGGTACCGAGCATCGTTATCGTCATGGCCGCAACTATATTGCCGCGTGCGCGACTGCAAACGGCTTTGCTGTCGCACGCCTTGACGACGGCGTCTTCCGTCATGAGGGAGGCGCGGACGTGCCCGGGTTGTTGGCGGTGCTGCGGCCATTGGCCTAATTCAATCCAACGCCAGCACGACCGCTTTCAGATAGGCGCTTTCAGGCAGAAGCGGATGGATCGGATGATCGGGCCCGGCACCAGCGGTACGGATAATGGGCCCGCTGCGACCTGCGTCGCCAAGGCCACGCACGACGGCTGCCGTGAATTCGTCCACCGGCGCATTGTGACTGCATGAGGCCACCAACAGAAGTCCTCCAGGCGCCGCCACCTGGCCGCACAGCCGCGCTAACTTCCGATAGCCTTGCAATCCGGCTTTAAGATCCTTGCGCGATTTCACGAACGGTGGCGGATCGGCGATCACCATTTGCCAGGTCTGGCCGCGGGTCGTCGCCGCTTCCAGAAAGCCGAAGACATCGCTGCGTTCAAAGGCGACGCGGTCGGCGACGTTATTTAACGGCGCCGCCTGCGCCGCAAGATCGAGCGCGCTTTGCGAGCGATCCACGGCGGTGACCGTCGTCGCGCCCGCGCGCGCCGCCGCGATCGCGAAGCCGCCTGTATGAGTGTAGAGGTCGAGCACGGTCGCGTCCTTGCTCAGGCCGGCCATAAAGGCGCGATTGTCCCGCTGATCGAAAAACCATCCGGTCTTTTGTCCGGACAGAACATCGGCACGGAAGACGGCGCCGTTTTCCTCCACCGCGACCGGCCCCGTCAGCGTACCGGCGATCAAGCGCACGTCTTCATCAAGCCCCTCCAGCCCGCGAGCGGCGCTGTCGCCGCGCATGACAATGGCGCGCGGGTTCAGAACCTTGATAAGCGCCTCGGTGATTTCCGAAAGCGCGGCCTGCATGCCCGCCGTATTGGGCTGAACCACACAGACATCATCGAAGCGGTCGATCACCAGACCGGGCAGACCATCAGCCTCGGCATGGACCAGGCGGTAAAACGGGCGCGCAAAAAGCCGCCGACGCAAGGACAGGGCCCGATCGATTCGATCAGCGTAAAACTGCACCGTGACGGCCACATCCCCGGCCCCGGCCAGCACTCGCGCCGCGATCAGGGTATGGGCATTGAAATGCGCCGTTGCCAGCAGCGACCCGCCGGCGTCGGTGATGGTGACGACACTACCGGGGGCAAGGCTTTTGGCCGCGGCATCCAGGGCGACTTCGTTGGAATAGATCCAGGGGTGGCCGCTTTTGAGGCGGCGATGGGCGCCGGGACGCAGAGCGAGGCGGGGATGACGAAGTGTGGTGGACATACAATTCCTACGGTCGCGACCGCGACTCCAGTTTTCAAAAGCCGCGGCAAGTTATGGATTTGTTTCGACCCCGACGCAAATAATCGTGAAAAACCTGCGCTTTTCCTCGACTCTCCCTTAAGGGTTGAATTACGTGGCGCTGCACAAAAAAATGTGCAGTATCGATTAATACCGGCAGTTAACGCTGATACTCCTAGATCACCGATAAATTCCGTGGCCAGCAGCACCGTAACAACATCCCGCGCAACTCTGACCAAAGCCGCTCAGATGTTTCTCCACGACGTGGCGGAAGTCGCCGGCTATGGCGCGCATATTCACGGGAATCTGCGCCGGGTTTCCAACTACGTCATGCGGCGACCCATATTGACGGTGCCCGACCCGTGGTTTTTCGCCGGGCTTATTGCCCTGGAAGCCGCCAAGATCTGCGACCTGTTTCCACCTCGGGAAGCCGCCGTTCTCCTGCGCCAGATTTCAGAGGAAGCCGATGGATTGATCGGCCGCCGGGGACGGGCGGTGTCACGGCTTGCATTCGCGCTCATGGGACGTCTTGGATTCGGCGCCGTCATCCTGCACATGAAAGTGCCCGATCATCGGATATCGGACATTATTCTTTTAATGATGGGCGATCGAAAAACGTGGCGCCATCTACTGCCCACGCGGACCGCGCACCGCCAAGTCCGGGCGGCCTTGAAAACCGGCGCGCCATCCTGGTGGCAAGACTATTGCTCAGCTCATGCCGCGGCGAAAAATGCATCTACACGGACGGTTGATAACGACGCCACTGCTCCTGAGCTCGCAACGCTGACGGCATTGCCGGAGCCACCCCTCGAATCCGCGCACGCGTTCTGACGCCAGAGCCCTTTCTCGCACGGTGGAAGTACCGGACCGGATAAGAAGGTCTCTCACTCAAACATTTTGGGCATGGTCCGACCGCACGCGAAAGCGCGCCTTCTCTAAAGGCCGACCCCCACTTTTCCGGAACATGCTTTCGCCCCAAAAAAGAAGAAGCGCCGTCACCACTTCGGTGACGGCGCTTCGTATGGACCACCGCACTTGGGGGGCGGGCGGGGGGGTGTGCTAGCGGTCCATATTCCTAGCGGCCTACATTAACGCTGTCGGCCGATGTCATGTTTCCGTCGCCGCTCAAAGATGCCTGCCCATGACCACCGCGCGCAGCCGCGTCGCCGGAAATCATGTTTGAGGTCGACGAATTTGCCGCGATCGTATTGGGTCCGTTATGAACACCACCCGACCCGTTCGCGTTACCGTGAGCCTGGCCTTGCAACGCCACCGACTTACCAAGATCACTGCTGGTGCCATGGGCCTGCCCTGATGCCACCGCAGTACCATTCACAGTATCCTGTATCATGGCCTGACTCTTGGCACGGCTCGCCGTATTGAGAACACCGGTAGCGGCGGCACTCGATTGGCTGGTCTGACCCGCGGCGACCGCACCTTGAGCACTCTCAGCCGCACCCGTCATCAGATTGGTACTGGTTCCCGTCACCGAGCCGACCTGTTCCTGAGTGGCAGCATGGGCTGTTCCCTGCGCCGCGCCCTGGGCTGTCGCGCCCACATCACGGATAGGAGCAAGAACATGAGACCCGGCGCCCTCGCTAACGTCCGCAGCACCGTTCACAACCGCATGCTCGCGGCCTTGGACCGCGGCGGTCGCACCTTGGACATCGCCGGCAGCATTCGCCGTACCGCCAAGCGCGCCAGTTGCCGTACCATGGAGGGCATCGGTCGCGCCGAGGTTTCCGGCGGCCTTATCTGACGTCTGGCCCGTCGCCTTGCCTGCGACCTTGCTGGCGTCGCGGTTAGACGCCGCAATCGACCCCGCACCACGCAGCGAGTCGTTTGCCGATCCAAAGGCGTTGCCGCCGAGATCGCCGCCACCAACGCCAAGGCCGCCCAGTGCGCCAACACCGAGACCGCCGCCGGCGCCGCCGCCCAGCAATTGCGCCGACACGGGAGCGGCAGTCAACGTGACCAGCGCCGTCAGGAGAAGTGTCTTCTTTAACATCGATGTCTCCATGATGTGAGTGAAGGGAATCCGCATTCTCGTCGTTACGATCGACATACGCTCGAGCGAACTATTTGGTCGCAGCGCCGACTGCCGTGCCGACAGCGCCACCGATGATGCCGCCTGCGAGCATGCCGCCTCCGGTCGCGCCGGCAAGCAACGCACCGCCGGCCGCACCGATCGCACCGCCGCTCAACATACGCTGCTGTTGGCGGGTCAAGTTGGCGCAGCCAGCTAAAGCCACGATCACAAGAAACGCCGCTCCGAGTCTTGCCGCTTTCATGATGCCTCTCCCTTTTTCCTTCTGGCTTTCTCGCTCTTCATCGGCAACTCGCGATAGCTTGATAGGGCCGTCGCACGTTCCGATGTTCTCCGAACACATCCGATGTGCGAACCGTATGCAGCCTTCACGCGACAAGCAATGCATGGCGCAACCTTGTCACAGCCGCGGTTGACGAGCTTACTTTTGTCACAGCCGCGTAACGTCACGTACATATAGGATAATCAACGGATGGGACGGCATGCGGGAGCTTTGAGGGCCCTGGCACAAACACTGGTGGAGGAGATTCGTCGATGCGCGCTCAACCTGTTACGTCTACATCGTCATATGCCGCACCACCCATGTCTCTTGCCCCGCTGGAGATAGCGGTTGTCGATGATGACGAGCTGTTTCTTTCAACATTCGCCACAAATCTTTCGGCGAACGGTTATCGGGTTTCCACGTTCCGCAATCCGCGCATGGCATTGAAGGTTCTGCTGGCGATGAAGCAGCTCAAGGCGTGCATCGTCGATTGGCGCATGCCCGATATGGACGGACGCACAGTGATCGACACACTTAAAACCTCGGGCTTCGCGGTTCCGATTATTGTCGTCACGTCTTCCCTTCATCCGAAGACGCGCGCGGAGGCGATTGCTCACGGCGCCGTTGCCTGCATTGAGAAGACGCAGGGCCTTGCCGTGATCCTAAATCGCATCCACGCGCTCGTCGGCGACGACGACAATGACGAAGGCGATCGCTACGTGTTGGGGCCATTGGAATTGCGCCGGACCTCCCGGCTGGTGTTGTGGCGCAACCGCATCGTGAATTTAAGTGAGGCGGAGTTTCAGATTCTCGCCTTGATCACGGACCTCGCCGGAACGCATGTGGGCCACGGTGAACTCTACTGGGCCGTACAGCATGATCTGGTCCCGGTCGCCGGCTATGCCGAGGGATATCGCATGCTGGTACGCGCCGCAGTAGAGCGTATTCGCCAGAAGTTCCTGGCTGTCGATGACCACTTTGATGCCCTGGAGCACCGCACCGGCCTCGGCTATCGCTGGCGCGCGCGGCATTGAGATGGCCTCAAAATCAGGCATTTGCATCTGTTAGTGGAGAACGGTCCCGGCCCCCTTCGCGTGATAGGATGTGTTTCTTCAAAAAATCAACACTTAGTCACAGGACGCCGGAACCGGCGGGGTGTTTCATGCGTATTCAACTTAGAGAGAATGCGTCGTCCCAGCGCGGTGTAGACTTGCGGTACACTGCGGGTACGTTTGTCGGCGCATTCGAGCGGTTTAGCAGCGTTCCAACGGGCCATGCATTCGCAGCAGTCTCTTACGTTTCTGATGACCACAATTCTTGCGGTCGGCCTTGGCGCATGCGCGCTGCAACGGCCCGCACCTGCACCACTGCCGCCACAGCCATCGCCGCCGGCAATGCAGGCGCCCACCACGCCATCGTTGAAGCCGCCGCCGCCTAAACCCCGTGTTCCGCCGGAAGCTCACCCGGAAGACATCACGCTCATCGGCCTGTCGCGTCCCGAAGTCACCACCGCCCTGGGCGATCCTCAGGAGCAAAAAGACAGCAATCCGGGTCAGACCTGGATTTATCGTTCCGGCTCTTGCACGGTGGAAATTCTTTTCCTTCTCGATGTAACGCGCAATGACGACTTTGTTGTCGATCAACGCATGGATGGAACAGACGGCACGCCCCACGGCGAGCAGGTTTGCCTCAGGCGCATTGCGAGTCACCATGGCAAGTGATCAACCCGCCGCATTGGTGACGAAGGCGGCGCGTGATGAATCGCCTCACGTCGTCGTGGTCGATGATGATCCTCTTTTTCTACGCACCTTTGCGGCCAACATGGAAAACGCGGGATATCGCGTGACGACCTTCAAACGCCCGTCGGATGCGCTTGCCACCATGCTGAAGGGCCGCCCGCCGGACGCCTGTATTCTCGATTGGCACATGCCGGAGATGGACGGGCTCGACATGCTGCGCAAGTTGAAGGCGGAGGAATTTTCCGCGCCCGTCATGTTCCTGACCGGGCTGAATCAACCCATGTTCGAGGAGACGGCCTTCGACCAAGGCGCGATCGAATTCGTCGAAAAGACCCGCAGTCTTGCCGTCATTCTGAAGCGGCTCGAACGGATGATCGGTGAGAACAACCAGGATCGGCCGCTCCATCTCCCAAAAGCGAGCGGCATCGTAGCTGTGGACGCACTCACGTTGGACCATCATGCCAAACGCGCCTTGTGGCGCGGGACTCAAGTGGGCCTGAGTCTCGGCGAATTCGAAGTCACGGCCCTCCTCGCGACCAAGGCAGGTACGGATGTCTCCTATCGGGAAATCTACGACGTCATCCAGGACACGGGATTCCTGGGGGGCCGCGGACCGGAGGGTTATCGCGCCAACGTCCGCGCCGCCATTAAACGGATCCGTAAAAAATTCACGTCAGCCGATTCGGCGTTCGACGCCCTCGAGAACTATCCCGGGTTCGGCTACCGCTGGAAAGTCCATGGATAGCGCCTTCTCCGACCGAGCAGGCGATTCATCGCCGTTCCATGACACCGGCCAGGCAACGAGCGCCCAGTCGGACGGGACTCAGCCGCACGGGCGCAATGGCCTTGGCGGAATCGTCAGTCAGTTCTCGCGCTCGGTTCGCGTTCAGCTGGTCGCCCTGCTTCTCATCTTCAGTGTTCCACCGGTATTGCTGTATTCGGTATTCAAGGCGGCCGAACTGGACAAACAATCCTTGCTGCTCGAAGCCGTGCGCGAAAACGATCGAACGGTCGGACGCGCGCTGGCACCATTGCTCCAAGCGATGCAGCCCGGCGATTTCAGCCGTATTCCGCAGGAATTGGCGCGCTTCGAATCCGATCAACGCAACATCAAAGTGCTGTTCAAGCCGGCCGAGGGCGGCGCAGGCTTCTTTTACGTCGCCAGCGCGCCGGAAGTTGCCACCGAGCAGCTGGCGGCGGAACGCCAGCAGTTGATCGATCTCGGCGTGCTCCCGCGCTTGGAAGGAAGCTGCTCGGGCAATGTCACCCTCGGCGACCGGGTCGCCCTTCCCGGTGGCGGCGGACAAATGCTCATGGCCGTGACGCCGGTACAAAGCCCGAAGGGGTGTTGGGTGGTGGTGGTTTCGGCGGCGCAGGACGCGGTTGCGGCCCTGATCGATGGCCGTCCCTACTGGACCCGGCCTGAGACGCGCATGGCGGGACTCATCTATGCGACCATGGCGGTTCTTGTCTTTCTGATCTTTGCCGCCGTGTGGTCAGCCCTCGCCCGCTTCCGGCGCACGGCCGCAACGGTGGAACAGGGGCGGAGCTTCGCCACCATTACCGCCGTGCCAGAGTTGGCCCAATTGGCGAAGGAATTCGATGCCATGGTGGCGCGCCTGCGGCGGACCACCGACGTGCTGCGTCAGGCGGCGGAAGACAATGCCCATGCGTTCAAGGGGCCGATCGCCGTCATCCGGCAGGCCACAGAGTTTGTCAGCAGGAATGTGGCAGACCCCGGCACGGCAGGCATTAACGCGATTACCGCCTCCCTCAATCGCCTGGAAGGGTTGGTGCGGTCGGCGCAGCGGCTCGATACGGCGACCGCCGACATGCTGGAAACCGGATGGGCGCTGGTAAACCTTTCTGAACTGGTGAGGACGTTCATCGCCGAATATCAGGTCATGCTCGGGCCGCGCAACGGCACCATTGTTCCGCAGATCAGTCCCAATCTCTATATCGCCGGGCGCGAGGACATGATCGAGACCATTCTGGAAAATCTGATCGACAACGCCATCAGCTTTTCGCCAGAAGGCGGACAAGTGGAAGTAACGGCCATGACCGAGGATGGAAAAATTGTCGTGTCGGTCGCCGACGAAGGGCCGGGCGTTGCGCCCGATCAACTTGTACGGATCTTCGATCGCTACTATTCATCGCGCCCGAGTAAGGAAATGGATGACGCGGAATCGATCGCAGAGACCAATGGCGACATCCATTTCGGCATCGGCCTGTGGCTGGTCCAGCAGCACGTTCAAGCCATGGGCGGTACCGTCGAGGCCACCAATCAGGACAGCGGCGGCCTGCGCATGACTGTCCGCATCCCCATGGCCGGTACGAATGGCTCAGCCAATGGTCTAAGCCGACGGCATTGAGTCGCGGCGCTGGATAGTTTCCCGATTCACTTGAATCGGTAAACTATCGAGATTCAAAAGAATGGCGCGCTTCCTGTCGGAAAACCGGAACCCCACTTTTCCTGGAAGCGCATTAATTCCGTGCTGGAAACAGGCGGAAACTTTCGACGCCTTCCACCGACGGCAGTTCGGAGGCGAGCTGTGCAAACGGAGCGCCCCGCTTGCGGCCATGGGCCACCGCAACGAATTGCCACTCTGGACGATCGTCCTGATAGGTGATCGACAAGGAGCCGAAGGCGATATCATATCCCCGATCGTGCGCCAGCTTTTTCAAGGCATCTTCGTGGGGAACGAACCCTTTCCTGAAACGCAAGACGACGGCGATGGCCGGACGCGATGGCAGCCAGCTTTCCAGCCGCGCACCCCACATCATGAGACATGCCGACAGAATCGCGAGCGCAATGGCCGCGGCGTAAAAGCCGATGCCGACTAAAACGCCGATCGCCGACGACGTCCAGATGGATGCCGCCGTTGTCAGTCCGCTGATGTTGAAGCCTTCCTTCATGATGACGCCAGCGCCGAGGAAGCCGATACCGGTCACAACGCCCTGAATCACCCGCGTGGGATCCACGGCGAAGCTCACGTTCGCGTGACCTCCAAACCACGCCTGGGGATAGGCGGCGAGAACCGTCAGGGCACACGAGGCCATGGACACAAAGCCATATGTCCGCATGCCGGCGGCGCGGCCATGATAGGTCCGTTCGTAACCGACGAGCAGGCCGAGCGCCAAGGCGCCAAGCATATTGAGGAGGATAAGGAGGTTCGTGACCACCTCATTATCGGACCAGTAGGCGCCGTAAATATCGGTCACCAAAAGATTCATTCTCTGCCCCCTCCCGTGCGGAGCCCTGCGCCGACGGCGTTGAGAACGCCGGATTACCCCGGACAATCGGAGTCCCGGTTCTTGAATTTTCCGTGCGGTCGCATGCCCCAATTGGACAGATTACGATCAAATGACACGGAACCAAACAATAAGTGTGCGGGTATTTCCAATGGAATCAGAACGTTCGGACACCGGCTCCATTGCACCGTTATGGGTGAAAATATTGATTTTTACGTCAAGCGACCCCACCTAACGCTCTGTAGCGCATTTCCCCAAGCACCTACGTTTCCGGGAAAATGCCTCAACCTGCGGAAGAGGAGGATTGTCATGCTTATGCTCGACTTCTCCGGATTTCTGGTCATGCTGATGATGAGTTTCTTTGTTGCCGGCGTGTTGCATTACGGATTCAACTACTACGTAATGCCGGGCCCATGGTCATTCATGTCCAAGGTCATCATTGCTTTTATCGGTGGTGCTTTTGGGCCGATGTTCTTCGGCCATTGGATGGCCAGCTTTGCGGGCGTTCCCTTGATGCCGGCCTTGATCGGTAGTTTCGCGCTCGTGATTCTTGCTGTGGACGTCACGCACTCCGTTCGTGGAAAAGCCACCTGAACCCGGCGACTTCATAACCTAGCGGTTACGCGTACGACCGACACGCAGCCGCGGGTCGTGGATACGGCTCGCGGACTGCGGACTTGATATCTGCGTCCTTGGCTCCCCGCACATTCCGCCTGCAAAACCAGGACGTTGGCCAATAGCGCGCTGACGGCGGGCGGCTTTGCCGTTCCTTCGTCGTTGACTGCGTGTCCGGGTTCGATCACAAGCTTGGCCATGAACGCCCCCACGGTCATAAACGTCCCCGCAAAACCGCTGTTTTCCCACCGCAAGTACTGGGCGCACCGGTTTGGCCCGGCGCCGATCCTGCCCATGACCCGGGCGGAGATGGACGAACTGGGCTGGGATTCCTGCGATATCGTGATCGTCACCGGCGATGCCTATGTGGATCACCCCAGTTTCGGGATGGCCATCATCGGCCGCCTGCTGGAAGCGCAGGGCTTCAGGGTCGGCATCATCGCCCAGCCGGACTGGCAGAGCGCCGAGCCGTTCAAGGAACTGGGGCGTCCCAACCTGTTCTTTGGGATCACCGGCGGCAATATGGACTCGATGGTCAACCGCTACACGTCGGACCGGCGTCTGCGCCACAACGACAGCTATACGCCCGGCGGCGAAGGCGGCAAGCGGCCGGACCGCTCGGTCATCGTATACGCGCAACGCTGCCGGGAAGCCTTTCGCGATGTGCCGATCGTTCTCGGCGGTATCGAAAGCTCCCTGCGCCGGATCGCGCACTACGACTACTGGTCCGACAAGGTGCGTCGCTCCATCCTGGTGGACGCCAAGGCGGACATTCTGCTCTACGGCAACGCCGAGCGCGCCGTGGTGGAAGTGGCGCACCGCATCGCCAAAGGTGCAACGCCATCTGAAATTGACGACGTGCGCGGCGTGGCCGTGCTCAAGACCAACCTTCCCGACGGGTGGGCCGAGCTTCACGCCGAAGATTTGGAAAGCAGCAACGAAGGCGCGCATCGCTCCAACACGCAGACAGTTGTCAGGCTGCCGGCCTATGAACAAGTGGAAACCGACCGCGAGGCCTACGCCCGCGCGTCGCGCGTGCTTCATCGCGAAAGCAATCCCGGCAATGCCCGTGCCTTGGTGCAGAAACACGGCGACCGGGACCTGTGGCTGACGCCGCCGCCGATCCCGCTCACCACCGCGGAGATGGATGGCGTCTACGACCTGCCCTATGCGCGCAGCCCGCATCCGAAATACGGGGACGCAAAAATCCCCGCATGGGACATGATCCGCTTTTCCGTCACCATCATGCGCGGCTGTTTCGGCGGCTGCTCTTTCTGCTCCATCACGGAACACGAAGGCCGCATCATCCAGAGCCGGTCGGAAGAATCAATCCTGCGGGAAATTGAAACCGTGCGCGACAAGGTGCCGGGTTTCACCGGCGTGATCTCGGACATCGGCGGACCGACCGCCAACATGTACCGCATGGCGTGCAAGGACAAAGAAACGGAATCCGTCTGCCGCCGTCCGTCCTGCGTCTATCCGGAGGTCTGTCCGAACCTCAACACCAATCACGATCCGCTGATCCAACTCTATCGCAAGGCGCGCGAATTGCCGGGCATCAAGAAAGTCATGGTGGCCTCGGGCGTGCGTTACGATCTGGCCGTGAAAAGCCCGGCCTACATTCGCGAGCTGGTCACCCATCATGTGGGTGGATATCTCAAGATCGCGCCCGAACATACCGAGGCCGGGCCTCTCTCCAAGATGATGAAGCCGGGCATCGGCGCCTATGACAGATTCAAACAACTGTTCGATCAAGCGGCGAAGGAAGCCGGCAAGGAATATTTCCTCATCCCCTACTTCATCGCCGCTCACCCCGGCACCAGCGATGAGGACATGATGAACCTTGCGCTGTGGCTCAAGAAGAATCGCTATCGCGCCGATCAGGTGCAGACCTTCCTGCCCTCGCCCATGGCTTTAGCGACGGCCATGTATTACTCGGGCGTCAATCCGCTGCGGCCGGTAAAGCGCGGTGCGTCGGAAGCCGTCAGCGCCATCAAGAAGCTGCGCCAGCGCCGATTGCATAAAGCGTTCCTGCGCTATCACGATCCGGAGAACTGGCCCGTGTTGCGCGAGGCCCTCAAGGAAATGGGCCGCGCCGATCTGATCGGACCTGGGCGTCATCAGCTGATTCCCGCATGGCAACCGGCGGGCACCGGCGACCGCGGCGGCGAAGGCAAGCGCTTAGGCCGCAAGCACCGGCCGCAGCGGTTCCTGACCAAAGGCGTGCGCGAAAAGGTGCGGTAGGATTCTCGGCCGCGTTGTTATTGCAACACCGCGCCGAACAGGCTTCCGGCGAAGTAGGTGACACCCGCAGCGGCCGCGCCGATGGCGAGTTGACGCACGCCTGAGAAGATCATGCCGCGTCCGGTGAAGATTGTCGTGGCCGCGCCGATAGCGAACATGGCCGCACCGGACACGACAACGCTGGAAACCACCGCCTGCCGTCCTGATAAAATCGCAAATGGCACGACCGGGAAGGCCGCGCCACAAGCAAAAAGACCAAAGGATGTTATCGCCGCCAGCCACGCCGAACCGCCGAGTTCGTTGGGATCTATCCCCAGTTCTTCGCGGGCCAGAGTATCGAGCGCCGTGGACTTATCGGCCATGAGGCGATCGGCAAGAGCTTGCGCCTGATCTCGCGGCAGTCCTTTGGCCTCGTAGATGAGGGCCAACTCCTCGCGCTCCTCGTCGGGCACGGCTTCCAGTTCCTCCGCCTCCGCCGCGATCTGACGCTGGTAAAGCTCCCGCGACGAGTTGACGGAAAGCCACTCGCCCATGGCCATGGAGCACGCGCCAGCGATGAGGCCCGCCAAGCCGGTGAGGAGAATGTTTTTGGCTGCGGCGCCCGCGCCCGCAACACCCATGACAAGCGACAGGTTCGACACCAGTCCGTCGTTGGCGCCCAGCACCGCGGCGCGCAAGGCGTTGCCGCCCATACCGCGATGGCGACCCTCTAGGCGCGCCAGCCCGCCATCGGCAACGGCTCCGGGCGCCGGACCGGCAATCGCCTCGAGAATGCGCGCATGGGAGCGTTCGGCGCCGGGTAATCCGCCGGATACGGCATCGACTTGATTGTCATACTGCGCGCTGTCGGCGCGCTCCAAAGAAACAAGGCTGGGAAGGACGGCCCCCACGCCGAAGCGTTTCACGACCCAAGAAAGCAGCCGCGCGCGGCGGCCGGGTGGGGCGCGGTCGGACGATAGGCCGAGGGCGCTCAGCCGCTTCTGCCAAAAGGTCGCGTGCCGCTCCTCCACGTCGGCCAACCGGTCGTAGACCGATTTAAGCGCGGGCTTCTCCTCGGCTTTCGCGAGCGCGCGATAGAGCGCGGCGCTATCCACCTCCCCCTGAAGGTTTGCTCTCAGCCGTTTGGCATCGTCTGAGGGTTGCGGCATTTAGGTCA
This sequence comes from Rhodospirillaceae bacterium, assembly GCA_004297485.1. Taxonomy (GTDB): domain Bacteria; phylum Pseudomonadota; class Alphaproteobacteria; order Rhodospirillales; family Rhodospirillaceae; genus SCTM01. The sequence goes on along the minus strand of SCTM01000120.1, from coordinate 6,329 downwards.
TCTGCCCGTCCATATTCGCCAGGAAATCCCGCTTGCCGAGTTCCACACCCAGGTGCCGCAGAATGTCGTAGGCCGTTGCTGCGTGAAAATAGATATTCGGATTGGCGAATGTGGTCATGTAGGCAAGACCCTTGAACTTCATGTCGAGACCGGCCTTGAGTACGATCTCTTTATCCTCCGATCCATCAATTTGGGCAGGTTTGAAGCTGTTCAGGTAGTCGACGGTCCGCGCGATACGCGCCTTCAACTCGGCGAACGTGGTCTCCGTATCCGCGTACTTGGGGATCTCCACACCCGCAAGGCGTCCGGCCATGCCCTTGGCTTGATCGGTCATGATCTGAATCTGCTTTGAGAACGGCAACATATCGGCGGCGAGACGGAAATTGATCATCACCGCCGGATCAATCTTGCGCGCTTCGCAATGAGCGACGGCCTTGTCGATGATGCCGGAGATGCTGTTGAGGATACGAACGATACCGGGAATGCTGATCTGGTACATGGAAACGGTCATGACTCTATTTCTCCCAAGAATTGCGCACGCACGGATCTCGTCCGGTGTGGCGGTTGGTCAGCGATGGGAGGATTATATATCAGAAACCGCGCCAACAATGGCGAGACGAATCGGCGACAGTTACCGGCACTGTTTGGAGAGTTCCAGGGACTTCGAATCGAGTGGGGCCGCATCATCGGCCACCAAGGTCAGGCCCGCATAGTATCCACGGCCCACGGTGTCGATCAGCACGTCGAAGAGATTCTTTGTCAACACGTCGCGGCGCTCGCCGACGAAGTCATCGGACACGAGATTGGCATTGAAAAGATACATCAGCAGCTTTTCATGAATGATCGGCAACGCCCAACAGGCCTGCTTTTCCCGCGCGTCGCCCTTCTCCGACAAAGAGTCCGGCCCGCCGCCGCCGGCCAATTCCACCTCGATGACCAACGGTTGATAGAGAACGCCGCCCGAAGTGCGATATGGCACCATTATCGGAAACAGACGCAGACGCGGACCGCCATACCCGATGGGAGCGGGAGCCGGCTTATCGCGCGCGTGCGCCGTCGCAACCAACGCGGGGATAGCGTCGACCTTCGCCGGCATCAGGTGCGCGATCGCAAACGCGACAAAAAGAAGAACGGCGATGTGTCGTAAAAATACCCGCATAAGTTATACTAGGCCCAACTGCGTCGGTTGGCGAGGCATCCCGCGCTTTCCCGATCGCGAGAGTCGGCTTTGTTATGGTGCAGCGCACAGCGAGATTGGACCCGACCCGCCAATACAGACAGTCCGCACGGTCATACTGCCATCACGTGTGACGGCGAACGGCCCGACGCCTATTTGCGGCACGGCTTTATCACGCATCACGACAAGCGTGCCGCGGTTCGGCTTGGGATTGTACATGACACCATGCTAGTCCTCCGTTGCTTGCGCGGTGCACCATGAGCAGCCCAGGGGACCGCAGGACAATAGCGCGGAGATAATGCCGACGTGACCGCAGTTTCCATACTCGACCTCGTTTCGATCCCGCAGGGCTCGACGGCAACCGACGCGCTTTGGAATACCCTGGCGCTGGCTCAGCATGCGGAACGTTTGGGATACCGCCGTTTTTGGCTGGCCGAGCATCATAATGCGCCGGGAATTGCCAGTGCCGCGACCGCAGTCGTGATCGGCCACGTCGCCGCCGGCACGCGTACAATTCGCGTCGGCGCAGGCGGCATCATGCTGCCGAATCACGCGCCGTTGGTCATCGCGGAACAATTCGGTACTTTGGCCTCGCTCTATCCCGGCCGGATCGATTTAGGTCTGGGCCGGGCCCCCGGCACCGACATGGCTACGTTTCGGGCCTTGCGCCGCGATCCCGAAAGCGCGGACCAGTTTCCCCAGGATGTCCTGGAATTGCAGGCGCTGCTGGGACCGGCCCAACCGGGACAAGTCGTTCACGCCGTGCCCGGCACCGGCACGAACGTGCCGCTGTGGATTCTCGGATCAAGTCTGTTCGGCGCGCAACTCGCCGCCGCCCTTGGTCTACCGTTTGCCTTCGCATCCCACTTCGCACCCGAGGCCTTGATGCAGGCGCTGCAGGTCTATCGCAGCCGGTTCAAGCCTTCGGCGCAGCTCGACCGGCCCTATGTCATGGCCGGCGTCAACGTGATTGTCGCCGAGACCGACGCCGCCGCGCGGTATTTGCTTACGTCATCCCAGCAAACCTTCATCAGGTTCCTGCGTGGTGAAAGAGGCCAGATGGCCCCGCCGATTGATGACATTGAAACGTTCTGGTCGCCTGCTGAAAAGGCGCAGATTTCACGCATGTTCCGGTACGCATTTGTCGGTGCCCCCGAAACAGTTCGTCGTGGCCTTGACGGCTTCATCGCCGAAACAGCGGTGGACGAACTCATGGTCGCCACCACGATCTTTGATCATTCCGTGCGCATACGCTCATTCGAGATGCTCGCCGAGGTGGCCAAATCCATGCACATGGAAATCTGACAGGGATTCAATTTCGGCCGTGACCCTGGGCCAGGGCGCACCGAACCCGTGCAGCCGGGTCGGCAAGCCAATGGACCTGATTTTAAGATGCCGCCACGGGGGTGATGTTACTTGGCGTTACGCAAGTGGCTAAAAAACCACCCGGCCGGCTAAAACCCCGCCGAATCGCTGGAAACCCAGTAATCCCTGCGTTAATCCGCCCCATGGGCCACATATGAGGTGTGTGAAAATGGGGTAGCCCTTAATGTAGCGAAGCGCCTCGGTCTGGGGTATTGAGGCGCTCCTATTGATTAAGCGAACCCCTAATGAACGTCGCGGTTGGGCCCGCTTGATGATAAACACTCCATGTCATTCTTGCTTCGGTAGGATTCCTTGTTGAGCATCTTTGAGGGCATGACATCCAAGCACCGCAAGGTAGCGCGCGTTGTCGCGGCACTGATCGCAGCATTCGTCGCATGGCAAATCCTGAGTTGGCTTTTCGGACATAACGCCGCGAAGCCCGAGACGGCGATTCCGGTGGTTGCGGGACAGACCGTCGCTTCCGATGTCCCGCTCTATCTCGACGGCATCGGGACGATCCGTGCCTATAATACTGTAACGGTGCGAGCACGTGTCGATGGAGAACTCGTCGCCGTCACCTTCAGGGAAGGCCAGGACGTCAAGAAGGGCGATGTTCTCGCGCAAATCGATCCTCGGCCCTTTCGTGCCCTGCTTGACAACGCTCTCAGCAATTTGGCGAGAGATCAGGCATCCCTGGCCAATGCCCAACACGACCTCGTCCGATATCAGGATTTGAGTGCAAAAGGATTTGCCACGCACCAGCAGGTTGATACGCAATCGGCGACCGTCAATTCCCTTTCGGCGACGGTTCGTTCAGATGAGGCGAGTATCCGCAATGCCCGCGTGCAACTTGGCTACACGACCATTACTGCGCCGATCGACGGCCGAACCGGCATTCGCGCAATCGACGTCGGCAACATTATTCACGCCACCGATGCCGGTGGGTTGGTGGTCATTGCCCAAATCCAACCGATCTCGGCCATTTTCACTTTGCCGCAAAGCGAACTCGCGAAAGTCGTCGGCGAAGAAAGTCATGGGCCGCTTAAGGCCACGGCTTTCGACAGCGATAATGCCACGGCACTTGAGGACGGCGTGCTCGAACTGGTCGATAACATAATCGATCCGACCACGGGAACCGTCCGCCTCAAGGCACGGTTTCCCAACGCCCGACAGGCCTTGTGGCCGGGTGAATTCGTTAACGTCCGGCTGCAAGTGGGCGACATCCACAACGGAATCACCGTTCCGGCCGAAGCCGTGCAACGTGGGCCTCACGGTCTCTATGCCTACGTCATCAAATCCGATGACACCGTGGAAATGCGAAGTGTGGAAACCGGCCAAGAACGTGACGGGCAGACCTTAGTCACAAAGGGACTGAATGCCGGGGAGCGCGTCGTCATTGACGGGCAACTTCGATTGGCGCCTGGAATGAAAGTGCAATCCGTCGGGAGCGGAAATCGGCAACCGGGTAGCGCCACTGAAGCCGCATCGAACGGAGCCAACACCGGTCTACCGCAAGGCACGACGGCCAAATGAATTTCTCCAAGACCTTCGTCGATCGGCCGATCGCGACTTCGTTGGTCATGGCGGCGATTTTTCTGGCGGGACTGATTGCCTTCACGCAACTTCCCATCGCCCCGCTCCCGCGCGTGGACTTTCCAACAATCGACGTCACCGCCAGGCTGCCGGGCGCCGATCCGGAGACCATGGCATCGTCGGTTGCGACTCCATTGGAACGACAGTTTGCGCAGATCTCTAATCTTACGCAGATGACCTCGAACAGCACGTTGGGGCAGACGGAAATTATTCTCCAATTCGATCTCGATCGAAATGCCGATGCCGCGGCACAGGACGTGTCGGCCGCGATTAACGCGGCCGGCGGTCAGCTGCCGAGGAACCTGCCCAACCCTCCCGCCTATCGAAAGGTCAACCCGGCGGATTCCCCAATCATAATCCTCGGCGTTTGGTCGGATGCCCTGCCGATTGACCAGGTCGACGACTATGTCGACAACATTCTCGCCCAGCAGATTTCCCAGCTGCCAGGCGTCGGCCAGGTCCTTCTGTTTGGCGAACAGAAGCCCGCTGTTCGTGTTCAGATCAATCCGGGGGCCATCGCCAACGCTGGCATATCCCTCGAGGATGTCCGTTCGGCGCTGGGGCAAACGACCCTTAACTCACCCAAGGGCAACTTCGAGGGACCTCATCGGGCGTCGACCATCGCCACCAACGACCAGATCGTGAGTGCCGAGGGTTATCGGCATGTGGTGATCGCCTACCGCAATGGGGCACCGGTCCATATTTCCGATGTGGGCACTGCAATCGACGGCGTTGAGAATAGTCAAATCCAGGCGCTGGCGGATCGGCATCAGGGAATTGTCTTGGGTGTCTTCCGTCAGCCGGGAGCCAACATCATCGCGACAACGGATCTCGTCAAGTCCGCGATTCCGCGGTTGAAGCTGAAGATGCCGCAGGCCGTGAATGTGGATGTCATCTCCGATAGAACCACGACGATTCGCGCCTCGGTCTCTGACGTCGAGACAACACTTCTCATCTCCATCGCGTTGGTTGTGATGGTGATCTTCCTATTCTTAAGGAAGTTCTGGGCGACGATCATACCGGGTGTTGCCATACCCCTGTCGCTTGTCGGCACCTTCGGTGTCATGAGCCTGCTCGGCTATAGCCTCGACAACTTATCGCTGATGGCACTTACGATTGCAGTCGGCTTTGTCGTCGACGACGCCATCGTGATGATCGAGAACATCGTCCGTCACATTGAACTAGGGGACAGCGCCTATGAGGCGACAGTCAAAGGCGCAAAGGAGATCGGCTTTACGATCGTGTCGATCACTTTCTCACTGATCGCCGTATTTATTCCCCTTCTCTTGATGGGCGGCATTGTCGGGCGCCTCTTTCACGAATTTGCGGTGACGCTCGGCGTGGCGGTGATCATTTCTGCTTTTGTCTCACTCACGCTGACGCCCACGATGTGTTCACTCTTTCTTGGAAAGCAGGAGGAACACCATGGTCGCTTCTATCGTGAGGTGGAGCGATTCTTCCAGTGGCTGGTGGACACATACGCGCGCCTGCTTCGCATCGTCCTGATGCATCAACGGGCCACCATCCTATCGCTCATCGCCACGATCACGGTGACGTTGATACTGGGTATATTCATTTCCAAGGGTTTCTTTCCACAACAAGACAACGGCTTGCTTCTGGCAGCAACCGAGGCGGCCCAAGACATCTCCTTTGACGAAATGGCGCGTAAGCAGCAGCAGGCGTTTGATATTATTCGGAACGATCCGGATATGGGACCGATCGGAGCAATTGCCGGCTCCGGTGGTGGAAACACGTCCAATACGGGTCGCATGTTTCCATCCTTGAAGCCTTTCAACGAGCGTTCGGCGAGCGCGGAGGAAATCATCAACCGCCTGCGGCCCCAGCTTGCGCGAATTCCGGGATTTAAAGTCTATCTGCAAGCGAGACAGGACATTGTCATCGGCGGCAGAAGCGCGCGAACGCAATACCAGTATACCCTGCAGGGCAGCAACCTTGCCGAACTCGACCACTGGTCGAACGTCATGCTCGAGAAGATGAAGACTATTCCGCAGCTTCAGGACGTGGCGACGGACCAAGAGAACCAAGCGCCACGCACGATGGTAACGATCGATCGGGAAACCGCTTCACGCATGGGGATCTCGCCTCAGCAAATTGACGACACGCTGTACGATGCGTTTGGACAACGGCAGGTCGGCACGATTTTCACGCAATTGAACGAATATCACGTCATTCT
>SCTM01000119.1 GCA_004297485.1 Rhodospirillaceae bacterium | reverse complement strand
GACTTCCACTGTAGGACTATGATCGCGACCTGCATAGCCGGAAGCGGAGTTCACTATGAACGATAAGGTGTTGGTTCGCGCTGAAGCTGTCGATGTCAGGGAATCTGGGCGAGGAAAATACACCATAGACATTGCAATCGGGCCCCATGCGCTGGTCGCGGATGAACCGCGTGAAGCCGGTGGCGACGATGCCGGCCCGCGACCTCATGAATTCGTACTGGCGGGTCTTGGGGCGTGTACCGCCATGACCTTGCGTATGTATGCCGACCGCAAGGGGATACCCCTGAAGCACGTGTCGGTGCATCTCATTCATCACAAGATCAAGGCCGCTGATTGTCCGGACTGTGTCACCAAGGAAGGCGAGGTGGAGGAGATGATCCGGGAAATCAAGCTTGAGGGTGACTTCGACGCGGCTACACGGCAGAAATTGCTGGAAATCGCCAATAAGTGCCCGGTTCATCGGACCCTCACCGGCGAGATCAAAATCCGCACGTTGCTGGTCGACTAGCGGATATTCCCGATCTGTAGGAGACTGGCCGGAAAAGTGGGATTATTGTCCTTCCAGCCATGACGGGATGGCGTACTCTGGCGACATTGATCCGGAGTTCGCAATGCCAGCCACGGTTCTCTGCGTCGGTTTTCACGATGCTCAAATACTCGATATAGCCGGTCCGCTGCAGATACTTTCTGCCGTGAATACTGCGCGCAATACGCAGCCCCCTGCCTATGACATTAAGCTGGTCGCCCGACGTAAGGGCGACGTCCCTACAACCTGTGGGCTCGTTTTGCGCGCGGCGGCGGGCTTTGAAGATATTCCAACAACGGAGTTGAAGAAGCTCGATACGTTGATAGTAACAGGCGGCGCGGGCGTTGGCCGAGCGGCTGCTGATGAGAAGCTGTTGGCATTCGTCCGCCGTGCAGCACGTCATGCACGTCGTGTTGTGTCCGTTTGCAGTGGTACTTTCATTCTTGCTGCGGCTGGCGTGATCAACACCGAGCGTGTGGCTACGCATTGGAGCGTCGTTGACGCTTTGCGTGAGCGTTATCCGAGTCTCACAGTGGATCCCGATGCAATCTATGTCCGCGATGGCCGTGTCTGGTCGAGTGCCGGCGTCACCGCGGGAATCGATCTTGCTCTGGCGCTGGTGCGGGAAGACTGGGGGCAAGAAATGGCGCTTCAAATTGCCCGGCGCCATGTCGTCTTCATGATCCGTCCCGGCGGTCAGGCTCAGTACAGTGCGAATTTGAGAGCTCAAGCGGCGGGTGAGGGGCGGCTAGGCGGCTTGCTGGCCTGGATTGTCGAACATGTAGGGGAGCAGATTTCGTTATCGGTTCTTGCTGCGCGGGCGGGAATGTCCGAACGCACCCTGACTCGAGTCTTCCGAGCGGAAACCGGCGTTAGCCCCACTGAATTCATCGCCACAGCTCGCCTTGAATCAGCACGGCGCGCCCTTGAGAGAACCCGCCAGCCTTTAACGATCATTGCTCGTCGCACCGGCTACGGCCATGTCGAACGACTGAGGCGTAGCTTTCAACGTGCGCTGGGAGTTTCGCCCTCCGATTATCGCGCGCGTTTCAATTCCGGAAGTCACGGGGTCCGCACATGAACATCGCCATTCTTATCTTCGACGGCGCGGAAGAACTCGATTTCGTCGGCCCCTGGGAAGTGTTTACCGTGGCTGCGGCGGTTATAGATGCAGGTCGTGAACAGGCGCCGGTGGTCTATCTCGTGAGCGAACGGGGTGGGCTTATCACCTGTGCGAAGGGTATGCGCGTTGCGAGCGACTTCAGCTTCGCCACCGCGCCAGCGGCGGACGTGATTTTGGTACCGGGCGGGTTAGGGACCCGTCGCGAACTTACAAATCCGTCGCTGCTGGCGTGGATTGCGAGTCAGTCGGCCGGATGCCGTTGGACGACCAGCGTTTGTACCGGGTCGATGCTGCTGGCGGCCGCCGGACCGGCGCGGGGCCACCGCATTACCACGCATTGGCGCGCGGTGCCGGAAGCCCGCGAGAAGCTTGCGGCAATCGGTTGTGATGTGAACGTCGTTGAAGGCGTGCGCTGGGTGGTCGACGGTTCGATTGTCACCTCCGCGGGAATCTCCGCGGGCATCGATATGACGCTTTGGCTGGTCGGACAGATTTATGGCGAGGCGTTGGGGCGCGCTGTTACCCAACATATGGAGTACGACCCGGCGCCACCGTTTGCCCTCGCGTGAATCCTGGTGTGGTCTGGGGCGACGCGATCAGGATGTCGACATGCCGGGTATGGCGTTGATCTGCGTCGTTGCCATGTTCGCGAGCTGTGTTGTCGTGAATGCCGCGCCTTGCGTGATATTGAGAGCGCCGAGTTCAGTCACGGTTAGTACCGCGACCTGATCGGTCGTCAGAGCCGGAATCTGCGTCGTCGTCAGTCCGGCCATCTCCGACGGTCGCAGGGATCGAACGGTGGTCGTGGTCAATCCCGCGATCTGAGTTGTAGTCAGTGCCCCGATTTGATTGGCGGTCAATGCAGTGATCTGTCCGGGCGTCAGCCCCGACGCCGCGATGTTACTGATCTGGTCGGTTGTCAGGGCAGCGATCTGCGTTCGCGTGAAACCGCTGATCTGCGCGGTCGTGAGAGTCGCGACATCCGTTGTGCTGAGGACCGAAAGCTGAGTCGGGGTCAGCGCCGCGATCGCGGTGGTTGAGATGCCTGAGAGCTGTGTCGTCGTCAGCGATGCAATGACCGTTGTCGAAAGGGCCTTGACCTGCATCGAGGTTAGGCCGGATAGCTGTGTCGTCGTCAGCACGGCAAAAGTCGTAGTGTCAAATCCGGCAAGTTGCGCCGGCTTGAGTGCCGCGATCTGTTGCGACGTCAGCATGGTGATGTCGGTGGTCGTCAACGTGCCGAATTGCGCCCGGGTGAGAGCGGCGATCTGAGTTGCCGTCAATCCCGCGAATTGAGTCGTCGTCAATCCGGCAAAAGTATTGGAATCAATCGCCACAATCTGTGTTGTCTTCAATCCACCGAGCTGAGTGGCTGTAAGGACACCAAACTGTGTTGTGGTGATGGCGCCGAGTTCGGCCGACGTTAATTTCGCAAGCTGCGTTGTTGCCAAACCACCTATGGTCGTCGTGCTCAGCACTGCGAAATTCGCAGCCCCCAGCGCGCCGATCTGGGTGGCGGCCATCTCCAGAATCTCGGTGTTTGTCAGGAAGGTCACGTCGGTCGTGCTCAACGCGGCGATCTGCGTGGTCGTGATACCGGCGATCTGAGTGTTCGTCAGCCCCGACAGAAAAGTGCTGCTGAGTGTGGCGAAGGCCGTTGCGGTGATACCGCCGATTTGCGTTGATGTGAGGCCGGTGGCTTGTGTCGTCGACAAACTGGCTAGAGCGGTCGCGCCAAGTGCCTGAAATTGTAGCGGGCTTAGAAGACCGATTATGGTTGTGGTCAGAGACGGGAACTGAGTGCTCGTGAGGGCGGCGAAATCTGACGTCGTTATGCCCTTAAGCTGTGTCGAGGTAAGCCCCGCAATGTTGGTCGAACTGAGGGCCGCAAACTGTGTCGATGTGAGGAAGGACAGTTCGCGCCCGGACATCGCCGCGAACAGCGTCGTTGAAAGCGCGCTGAGCTGGGTTGTCGTCAAAGCCTGTAGCTGAGGCGCGGTGAGGGCCATTAGCCTCTGCTCCATCCAAGCTGGGCGAGGAAAAGCATGTGAAGGAGTGGGGCGCGAACATCACCGTATGCGCCGCCCGAAGGGAGCACATGACACATCTTCAGTCCCCATTCTGGAGACATCCGGTTTGGACGTTCGGTCAAAATTCACCTGTTAGTTGTGACATTTTTAACGTATTCCGCTCCGACCCGCAAGTGCCGCCCCACCAAGCTTTATAGGTCGGTGGGTCCGGTGGGTCCGGTGCGTCAGAAGGAGGCAGAAAACATACGGCTAGTAGGTGTCAGAAGTTGCCATCTCTCCGTATCGTGTTACCGCCGTCTGCCCGGTCGGTCCCGATCCGCCTTGAATATCATAGAGGTTGAGTGTGTCTCGGAGACCTTGACCGAACGTTAAGTGTCAACGTCACATAGTCGATCTTCTATCGGATCAACTGATTTCTCCTGTCCGCGCGAAAGAGCAGAGCAAGAATGAATCGCAAGCAACGACGGGCCGCTGCGGCGACCCCCATCACGCCGGTATTCGTGGAGGCGTTCAACATCGGTCTGAAACTCCATGAAGCGGGTCGCTTAGATGAGGCCGAGAAGTTCTATCGAAAAGCGATGGCGATCAATCCGAGCAATGGTTTGCTTCATAGCAATTTAGGCGTTCTGTACTATGCACAAGGTCGAATAGACGACGCTATCGTTATGCAAAAGCGTGCGATTGCACTCGATCCCGGCCTTGGGATATCGCACAACAACCTAGGCGTTGCGCTGAATCGCTTGGAGCGGCACGAGGAAGCAATCGAAGCTTTCCGACGTGCGATAGAGATTGAGCCGGATAACTCGCGCGCTCTTAACAACCTTGGCGATTCGCTCACCAAGAGTGGCCGCTTCGAAGAGTCTGTGACGTTTCTCCGCAAGGCCCTGGAGCTCGATCCGGTTTATGCCGAAGCGAAAAGCAATATGGGCATGGCCCTTTGGGGAATGGGAGACCTCGAAGGTGCGATCGCCTGGCTCCGGGATTCGATTGCTCTCCAGCCAAATCTTGCCACCGTTCACAAGAACCTCGGCCTTGTTCTGCTTCTCAAACGCGATTTTGCTGAAGGCTGGATCGAATACAATTACAGGCTTGCGGCCGATAACATTCCTCTGCGCGGCGGTCCCGCGATACCGATCTGGCGTGGCCAGGATCTGGGGCAGGGGGCCTTGTTCGTATTTAGCGAACAAGGTGTCGGCGACGAGATCCTGTATGCAAGCCTGCTCCCTGATCTAATGGCCCGCGGCATTCGGGTTGTCTGGGAGACGGATGAGCGGTTGGGCAATATTTTACAGCGTTCTTTTAATAGCATTCGTGTGGTCGCCCGTTCGACACCGCCGACGATAGGTTCGCCTGCGCCGGACGTGGTCGCACAGTTGCCCGCCGGCAGTCTTGGCCAAGTTTTCCGCCCGACCGTGAATCACTTTCCCAGCGATCGGGGGGGATATTTGGCCGCCGATAGAGCGCGATCGGACTCGCTGCGTGCGGGCCTCGGCCTCGCGCCGGGCGAAAAGCTGATCGGCATGTCTTGGGTCAGTAAGAACATTGCTTTCGGTCGATATAAAAGCACGACGCTCGCCGATTGGGCCGAAATCATGAAAACACCCGGGGTGCGCTTTGTGGACCTCCAGTACGGCGATACGTCCGCGGAGCGCGCTGCGCTGCGCGCGCAGTTCGGGGTTACCCTTGCCCATGTGGAGGGGCTCGACTTGCGCGATGATCTGGATGGAATGGCGGCACTTACCGCCGCCTGCGACATGGTCATCACCGTTTCCAATACGACCGCCCATGTGGCCGGCGCTCTCGGGGTGCCGACCTGGGTGCTTGTCCCCCTCGGCGGCGGCAAGCTCTGGTACTGGGGAATCACCGGAGATTCGACGCCGTGGTATCCCAGCATCTCGATTATCCGGCAGGTCAATCGTGAGGAATGGACGTCTACGCTTCGGATCGCCGGTGATCGCCTTCGCGCCCTGAGCGGGTGAGGCTCCTGGCCTTTAGTCCCATCGCTTATCCGCGACTCGAACCCGAGGTAGGGCGTAGGACGCTTGGGCCGGCCAGGTAAGCCGAGGAATTTCCTTCCACCACTTAAGGTTTATTTGTACGCCTACGACTATTACGTGTTTTATAGGGAGGCTCTAACCGTCTGTCAGGCCTCGATTTACCGAGTCCTCGTCGATGGTTACAAACGCGACCGAATCGGCTTCGCGACGAAATTCAGTGGGCAAAAAAGAGTTGCTGGATTCGGCAACCAATACGCGCAATGGTACGTAAGCAATGTAAGACCCCGAAGAAGATTGGGGCTGTGCGGCTTGTCCGTCAGATTGTTTGTCTTTTCGGCACGAGACAGCAGAAAGCCGTGGCGAATTCTACTTTTGAATCAGTGAGTTACATCAGCCGGTGCGGTCGCCTTCGCGGGGTCTATCGGTGATCGAGGCAATCGCGGGCGAATTTTATCGCGGGGAACCAGTCTGGACGCTTTAGGGCCATATCGCGGGTTGGGTTGTTTTATCGGTTCAAGAAGGGCACGCCCGGACGAGGCCGTCGCGGTTAAGACTTTGCCAGTTCTTAACCTCTCTAAATCATACACGCGCCTATGAACCACGTCCCCGAAAGACAGATGTCGCCTCATCTTGCGGCCCTGCGCTGCCTCTTTCTGCTGGGCTTGCATCATGGCGTGCAAATCGCGCCGGAAAAACTCGCCCAGGCCGACGATGCCGACACCCTCGGATCGATCTTGCGCGTTATGCGCGAAGTGGGGTTGCGCGGAAAGCTGCTTAAGAACCGCACCTGGGATGATCTTATTTCCCTCGGCAGCGCCTATCCGGTTATGGCCGAACGGAAATCCGGAAGTTGGGTGATCGTCGCCAGCGCCGTTCCTACAAATGACGGGCAGGTCACCATCGCAGTGCTCGATCCGGTTGTCGAGCAGACCGGCATAACATTGGTGCAGCGAGAGGAGTTCGAAGACTCCTGGAGCGGCCGATTGTTGTTGTGCAAACGTACGTTCC
>SCTM01000118.1 GCA_004297485.1 Rhodospirillaceae bacterium | reverse complement strand
ATCAGCCAAATCAGACGGATTGCGGCGATGAGCCAGAGCCCTGTCGGGAATTCTGGCTCCGCCAATAAAATGCGAAAGGCTAATCATCGCCATTCATTCAGGGCGTGACGACGTAGTTGGAAAATCCACCGTGTCGATTTTGAATTCCCGCAAGGACGTCGTTCACATCGGACAGCAAGAATCTGTTCGTCCTGAGTATCGAGAGATCGAGCGTACCGACACCGGCCATTCGAGCAAGATCCTCGCCCTCGCCGGGCGTGAACCAAAGCGACCCCATGAAGCTCTGGCTTGCATCCATCATCGAGTGCACATCCATCGGGAGCATCTCCATCACCGCACCGATGTTAACGGTCCGCCCACCACGTCGCATCGCTCTCATGGCATCGAGTAATGTGGAACCCGGTGCCCCGGGACCAAGGCAGTCAATGACGATATCGACGCCTTCGCCACCGGTGAGCCCCCGAGCCCAATGGCTAATTGGACCATCCTCGAGCGCATGGATCGCAATGCGTTCTGGGGCAAGGCATTTGACCTCTTCTAGAAGATCGCGGTTACGGCCTGTTCCGAGAATGCATGTGACGCCCATGGCCAAGGCACTGATGACCCCACCCAATCCCAGCGTGCCTGATGCGCCGTTGATCAATACAGTCGAACTGGGCCTGGCACCTGCCTTCCGCAAGGCCGAATAGGCTGTGCCGATGTAGCCAAATCGCGCGGCCTGCTCGAAAGTGACATTGTCCGGAAGCGCAACCAATGCGTACGCGGGCGCGACTATATATTCGCTCAGGCCGCCATAAGGGTAGCGGTCAAAGAGTTGCTGTGACCCGGGCCCAAAACCAAAGTAGCCCTGAAACGTATAAGCGACGCACCCCGTCATTTCGCCAGAACGACAAGCGCGACAGGAGCCGCAGACTCGGCCAGGGTTTACATATACGCGCTGGCCGACGCTGACTCCGGAAACGCCCGAACCAAGTGCCGCGATCTCGCCAGCGGGATCTAGCCCAAACGTGGCGGGAAGTTTCGGCAAGGGGTTTTGGGGGAACCATGTTGTCCAATTGGACAATACGTTGCCGAGATTGGGCACAATGCCGCAGGCGCGAACGCGCACGAGCACATCCAACGGGCCGGGCCGTGGAACGGGAACGTCCTCGATGACCATCGGAGCCCCTGCATCATACATTCGGGCCGCTCGCATCTTGCTTGGTATCATCGGGCCTATCCTTCTCGAAACTTAAGGTTCGAACTTGAACTAAAGCAGCAACTGCATATTTCAGCTTTTCTGCTATCTGAACCAACTGGGCAGCATCTGCCACGTGCCCTGTTCATGCAGCGACAAACACTTGGTCTCTGCCAACAACTCTACGTCGCTCTGGTCGAGGTTTAGCGCTTCATCGTAGGGCTGCGGTATGGGAACGGGAGTATCAAGGTAGACCGCGATCTTGTTGCCTTCCTCACCATCAAAATGGATTGACCAGCTATTTCCGCGATTGAGGCCCATCATGGCAGTCGCGCTAAGTTGCCCGGCCTTCGTCCGAATAGGCTAAAACTCCGCAAGAAAGCCACCATGAACGAAATCTGGATCACCGCGCTGAACGCACGCAGAACTCGCACGATTGAAAGTGCCAGCTGATGAAGTTGATCAGGGTTTCTGCCCAGAAACAGCAATGGGTTCTTAAACGCCCTACCCGTGCCGGCACCTGTGACCACGAGACCAAATAAACGCCTGTAGAACGCCTCAAGTTTAGACAAATCGCAGACAAGTATTCCGAAATGCCTCAGTTGAGGATGGGCTCGTTGCATGGAGCAATTTCCCCCTCACGAATTAACGATGGATCGCTTTAGGACGAATATTTTCGAAAGTCAATACCATCATGCGTGAAAAATCATGGCCGGAGACGCTCATCAATCCATTGTCGGACTTGCATGCCGCCGCCTCTGAAACCGTGAAATATTCCAAATTTGAGGTGATATTAATGCATTTATCTATCCCCTATTTCCCCTCGGGAATGATCATGGGGCATGCCGCTGGTTTAGATATAGCAACCATGAAAATATAATGCTTGATAATATTGATTTTCGAAAATTACACTGTTAGGGTCTAAATAGGCACTCATTGATCAGGGAATAGTGATGAGACTTGTTTCATTCCGTACAGGAAACCGTGACGCCTTTGGCGTCGTCGCTCAAAATGGCGTTGTCGATCTCTCCGCGCGCCTTGGCGTTAAATCGCTCAAAGATTTAATAGCGGCTGGCCGCATAAGTGAGGCGGCACGCTTCCGTAGCGAGCAGCCGGATTATCCGCTTGGAGAAATCGAATTCCTGCCAGTCATCCCAGATCCAGCCCACGTGTGGTGCCTCGCCATCAACTACAACGAACACATCGAAGAAATAAGAACTCACGGCATACAGCGGGAGACCCCAAAAAAGCCTGCGCTGTTTATGCGTTATCCTGACACGATGGTTGGTCATAAGCAGCCGTTGCTAAAACCAAAGGTATCAGATGACTTTGACTATGAGGGCGAACTGGCAGTAATTATCGGAAAGGGTGGACGTCATATCGATGAGGCTCGCGCGCTCGATCACGTTGCGGGCTACAGTATTTTTCAAGACGCAAGCGTACGCGATTGGCAATTTCACACACGACAGATCGCGCCTGGTAAGAACTTCCGCGCCTCGGCAGCCCTTGGTCCCTGGCTGGTCACGCCCGAAGAGATTAGCGATCCTCACAATCTACGTGTGCAGACCCGCGTCAATGGCTCGATACTACAGGATGGAAATAGCAAGGACATGATCCATCGGATACCTGCATTCATCTCATATGCCTCCG
>SCTM01000011.1 GCA_004297485.1 Rhodospirillaceae bacterium | reverse complement strand
CCGGCGAAAAAGGTGTGGCGACCTACACGACGCGCGCTGCTGAAGGCGACGTCCGACTTAAAGCGGAAGATCACGGCCAACTTGGCAGCAATCGAAGCATCGACCGATTGAGAGATCATTTCAAATCCGCCATTAATGTCGCCCAGGAATCAGCCGGCTCCACGATGCCGGCCGCAAGGATCGGCCGCGACGCTGGTTTCGAGTGTTCCTAATGTCATGGCGCGGCGCGTGCCTTCGCGGCCTCCGGTGCCCCGGCGGCATTTCAACCACATGTGGTCCTACATCACCAGCGGCGCGGTGGTCACACCACGCTCGTACATGTCCTCTTCGAACAAATCGGTCAGCTGTGTCATGACCGCGCCGCCCAGTTCGTCCGCGTCCATGAGCGTCACGGCGCGGCGATAGTAGCGGGTCACGTCGTGGCCGATGCCGATGGCGAGAAGCTGCACGGACGACGAGCGTTCGATCGAGGCGATGACCTCGCGCAGGTGCTGTTCGAGGTAATTGCCCGAATTGACCGACAAGGTGGAATCGTCCACCGGCGCGCCGTCCGAGATCACCATCAGTACCAGTCGTTGCTCGGGGCGGCTTGCGAGCCGGTTATGGGCCCAGGCCAAAGCTTCGCCGTCGATGTTCTCCTTGAGGATGCCCTCGCGCAGCATGAGGCCGAGATTCTTGCGCGCCCGCCGCCACGGCATGTCGGCGGATTTATAGATGATGTGGCGCAGATCGTTGAGGCGGCCGGGCGTCGGCGGCTTTCCTGTTTCCGTCCACAGCCGGCGCGATTGTCCGCCCTTCCACTGGCTGGTTGTGAAACCCAGGATCTCGACCTTGACGCCGCAACGTTCCAGTGTCCGTGCCAGCAGATCGGCGGTCATGGCCGCGATGGTGATGGGCCGTCCGCGCATGGATCCCGAATTGTCGATCAGCAGACTTACAACGGTGTCGCGGAACCGGGTTTCCTTCTCACGCTTGAAGGACAGGGAGTGGGTGGGATTAGCGACGATCCGCGCCAGCCGGCCGGCATCCAGCAGGCCCTCCTCCAGATCGAATTCCCAAGTGCGCAATTGCTGCGCCATCAACTTGCGTTGCAGGCGGTTCGCGAGGCGCGAGACAACGCCCTGGAGATGGGCGAGCTGGCGGTCCAGTTGCAGCCGCAGCCGGATCAGCTCTTCCGGATCGCACAGATCGTCGGCATCGACGACCTGATCGAAACGCGTGGTGAAAACTTTATAGCGCGTCTCGTCCGTGCGGCGGTTGTGCCCTGCCTTGGCCGGTGTTTCACTGGCGTCGGCTCCTGGTTCAAGCGCCTCTTGCTGGGCGTCGGTGGTCTCGCCCTGTTGGCCCTCGTCCTCGACTTCTTCGCCGTGGCCGGCGGAGGTGCTTTCGGCTTGATCGTCCTCAGCCGCCGACTCTGTGCTGTCCTGGGCTTCGCCTTCCTCCGGTTGGTTCTCCGCGCCGGTCTGGTCGCCGTCGTCGTTTTCTTCTTCGTCCTCGGGTTCCGCTTGCGCGTCGTCTTTCTCCAAGGACAAGGCATCGATCAGCTTGCGCAGAATGTTGGCGCTCTGGCGCTGATCGTCCATATGGGTCGCCAGGTCGTCGAAAAGGCCATCGAGTTTGTCGCCGAACTGGGCGCGGAACAGGTCGCGCACGTGACTCGCGGTTGGGCCCAGTTCCACGACTTTGCCGCCGTCGTGAATCATGACCTTGAGCGCGTCGCCCATCTGGAGTTGGAATAAGGTGTGGGCCATCTGACAGCCCTCGAGCGCGAGCCGCTGTTCGAGGGCTTGACCCAGATTCTTGCCGACTCCGGCCAAGCGGCGTGCACCCAGGTTTTCCACGCGCGCCTGTTCCATGGCGTTATAGGCATCGAGCGCGTCCTTGCCGGTGGGCATCCGGCGCGCATGAACCGCCGCGTCGTGGTAACGGAGCTTCAAGGCAAGGGCATCGGCCGCGCCGCGCAGGCGCACGATATTCTCCCGCGTCAGTTTGACCGGCGGCATGGGCAGCCGCGTCTCGGTTGCGGAATCACTCGGCAGATGGGGATTGGTCGGCACCGTTGCGTAGGCGACGATCGTCTCGGGATGGCCCGAGACAGCCTTGACCGCTGCCGTCGTGACGGTCTTCAGCAACTCGCTTTTCGATGGGCCGCGCTCGGTCGAACTTGGGGACGGCGGTTTCATGGCGGATTGGTCCGGCGTGAACCGGAGACCTTAAGCAACCGCGTCGGCGAGGGACCCTGGCACGTCCTCGCCGAAACACCGCTGGTAATACTCGGCAATGATCGGCCGCTCGGTCTCGTCGCACTTGTTCAGGAACGTCACCTTGAAGGCGTAGGCGACGTTGTTGAAGATCGTGTTGTTCTCCGCCCAGCTGATAACCGTACGCGGCGACATTACCGTGGAAATGTCTCCCGCCATGAAACCGGCGCGGGTGAGATCGGCGACCTCGACCATGGCGGCGATGGTCTTGCGGCCGCTGGCGGTGTCGTAGCCCTTGGCCTTGGCGAGAACGATCGCCGTTTCGTCAGCGTGAGGCAGGTAGTTGAGTGTGGCGACGATGTTCCAGCGGTCCATCTGACCCTGATTGATCTGCTGGGTGCCATGATAAAGCCCGGTGGTGTCGCCGAGGCCGATGGTGTTGGTGGTGGCGAACAGACGAAACGCCGGGTGCGGGCGGATCACCTTGTTCTGGTCGAGCAACGTCAGGCGGCCTTCCACCTCCAGCACACGCTGGATCACGAACATGACGTCCGGCCGGCCGGCGTCGTACTCGTCGAACACCAGCGCGACCGGATGCTGGAGCGCCCACGGCAGCAAGCCTTCGCGGAATTCTGTGACCTGCACGCCGTCGCGGATCACGATGGCGTCCTTGCCGATGAGATCGATGCGGCTGATGTGGCTGTCGAGGTTGATGCGCAGGCATGGCCAGTTGAGTCGCGCCGCGACCTGCTCGATGTGGGTCGACTTGCCGGTGCCGTGATAGCCCTGGATCAGGACGCGACGGTTGTGGGTAAACCCGGCGGCGATGGCCAGGGTGGTGTCGCGATCGAACTTATAGGCCGGGTCGATCTCCGGCACATGCTCGTCGCGCACGCTGAACGCCGGCACTTTCATGTCGAAGTCGATGCCAAAGGCCTCGCGCGCGGAAACCATCCGGTCGGGCAGCGCAACGCTCAGCCCGCCGCGCGTTACGTCAAGGCGCGCGCCGGCTTCTTGTTCGGACGTTGTCTGTTGAGAAGGTCTCGCCACGTGTCACCGTCAAATCGCCAATTATTCCAAATTTCTTATGGCATGCCGTCCGGGCCTGGGCAATTGGCCGCGGCGTTCAAGTCGTGGCGGCGAGTATCGCGCGAAGTGTCTGATATGCGGCATTTATCCGCTTCATGCGCGTTTCCGCTTCCGCCGAGCCGCCATTGGCGTCGGGGTGATATTTCTTGACCAGCGCCTTGTAGCGCCGCCGCAGCGCCTCGAGGGTCAGGGGCAGAGCCAAGCCCGGGCGCTGAAGCTT
>SCTM01000117.1 GCA_004297485.1 Rhodospirillaceae bacterium | reverse complement strand
TGATCGATTGGGTGCGCACATGGGTGGGCGAGTTCGCGTCGGTAAGCGCGGCCTTGCCGACCGTGTCGGCGCGCGAGAACGTCGCGGAGGACTCGTTCATCGTACGCTTTCGACTGACCAATGGAGCCGAAGGAGTTCTGCAACAAACCGCCGGAGCATGGGGGCCGCCGGTGGACGTGGCCCGTGTTGCGGGAACGGAAGGAACGGTGTGGCTCGACGGCAGCACCGTTTGGATCGCGGACCGTCATGGAACCCACGAGGTGCCGGTGGCGCCGGACCTCGTGTTCCCACCGCCCCCGCCGGCCAGTGACGACCCGCGCCAGAAGACGCCCAAGTGGCAGATGCTCACGCGACTTGAACTTGGCCCGTATACGAGGTTGTGCGAGGCGTGGCGAACCTTGATCAACGGCAGCGTACCATCCGAGGCGGTACGGCTGCCGACGTTCGCCGATGGCGTCGCATCCATGGAAGTGCTCGATGCGATCCGCGCATCTGCTGCGAACGGGGGCGCATGCGTTACGGTCACGCCGGCCTGATTTGAAGCGATTCTGAGTTCAAGAGCGGTATGGCCGGGGATCGTGCCCGTCCATGGTTAGAAATACACTTTATTATCAATGTATTGGGTCGGTATGCCGGCATCAGGGGCGACGCACCGGGCGTCTGGATAAGATACGACGGAGATCGGGTTCCAATTGACCTATCGGCCCCAAATCCGGTCATGTAAAAAACTCCGGCGGTGTGCGCGAATTCGGAAACGGGCCGCGTTTCTAAGGCACGATAGATAATTATTGTGCGTGTCGCCGAAAGTCAGAAGGAAACGAGACGTGACGGCAGGAAGGATCACTCTGGGCACCATGGTCCGTGATGCCGGCCGCGTTCTTGCGCTGGGATTGGTAATCATTGTCCTGGGCGGGTTTGACGGTTCTGACACGGCGGGTGCCGCCGACGTGGCCCCGGCCTTGCCCTTCACCGCGCCGGCCAAGCACATGGGCGTATCGTCATGCGCCGGGTCCACCTGCCACGGCTCCATAACACCCTGGCCCGGATCCACCGTCCGGCAGGATGAATTTGTCGTCTGGCTTAACAAGGACCCCCACGCCCAGGCCTACAAAACGCTATTGTCCGAACGCTCCAAACGCATCGCCAAGAACCTGGGCCTCGACAACGCCTACGACGCCAAGATTTGTCTCGATTGCCACGCTGACAATGTTGCCCCGGACCGCCAAGCCGATGGATTCCAGATGGCGGATGGCGTCGGCTGCGAAAGTTGCCATGGCGGCGCCGAGAACTGGCTTGGTACTCACACGTCCAACAAGTCCAACCATGCGGCCAATATTAAGTTGGGGCTGTATCCCACCGACGACGCCATGGCACGGGCGAAGCTTTGCCTTTCCTGCCATTTCGGCGACACCAACCGGACGATAACTCACCGCATCATGGGTGCGGGCCACCCGCGCCTGAGTTTCGAACTGGACACCTTTACCGCTACCGAACCCCCCCACTTTACGGTCGATGCCAACTATCGTCAGCGCAAGAGCGCACCCGACCACATCAAGCTTTGGGTCACAGGACAGATGATGGCCGTTGATGCCCTGCTTGGCGCCATGACTGACCCCAATCGTAATCACGACGGAATCTTCCCGGAGTTGGTCTACTTCGACTGCCATGCCTGCCATCACCCCATGTCCGAGAAGCGCTGGGAACCGCGCGCGAGTGCCGGTATCGGTCCCGGCGTTCCACGCATCGCCGATGCCAACATGATCATGCTGGGAACGTTCCTGGACCAATTCGATCCGTCGGTTGCCGTCGAGTTTCATGCCCGCGTCAAAGCCCTGCACCAAGCCTCGCTCAAGGGGCCTGCTGCCACCACCGCCGCCGCGGAAGCGCTGAAGTCGTTGACTGAAGGGCTAGCGCCGCGCGTTGCCGACATGAAGATGACTCGGCCGCAGATGCGGTCGTTGCTCATGGCCGTTATCGATAAAGGCACACGCGGCGAATACGCGGATTACGCGGCGGCGGAGCAAGCCACCATGGCACTATCGGCGATTCTCGATGCCATGAAGTCCGCCAGCGCCCTCGCGCCGGATCAATACAAGATGCTCACGGGCACGCTCAACAAATGCTACACGGCCGTGGAGAAGGACGAAGCATATGATCCGCGCCAATTCATGGCCGCGCTTCAGGACGTGGAAGCGGTAATACCGAAAACGTAGTGGTCCGCTTTACGACATGCGTGCGCTCAGCTTCGAGGCCGACGACACGATAGTTGTCACCGGGGCGGGCATCGGCATGATCAACGCGTAAGGGGACGCCTCATATCTGCGGCGATTGACCAACCCATGGGCGTATGTTCTCTTCGACACTACGTTATCGCGATTTCGGCTTGGCGTAGGACAGGGCGATGCACAACGCATCGCTTATTAGAAGGGGGCTTCATCCATGACCACATCACAGAATATGCCCAAACGCATTGTGGCACTGCTGACCTGTGCGGCGATCGCCGTTGGTGCGCTGTCCGCGTGCAATACGATCTCGGGCGCCGGCAAGGACATCAAAAGTGCCGGAAAGGCGATCGAAAAAGCCGGCGACCAAAACAAGTAGGCCGCTGAGAATCCCTCGCCGTGGAGCGATGCCGGTTTCTGTGACGTGACAGCCGCGGACGGCGATCGTGCGAGCCAAGGCTTAACACCCCTTCGGCGTCATCAAACGGATGTTCGGATTCGTCGTGGTGCGCTACCGCGGGCTGGAGAAGAATGCGCGACGCCTGTTCGTCACTTGCGCGCTGGCCAATCTGGTCATGGCGCGACGATACCTGCCGCGCCGTCAACCGGCCTGACGTGCGAGAGGACGACAATGACTAAGTTCGCCCTCTTGCTACTCATTCAGACGTTCCCAAACTTTAAAATACTCTGGAGCCCTTTCCGGCACGGAGGAATCGCCGAGCCGGATAAGAAGGTCTTTCATTCAAATAATGAGGGCATGTTCCGACTGGCGCCGAAGGGCGCCAGTCGGAACATGCTCTAATCGGATTTATTTCTTCGCTTTGCCCGCTGCCTTGCGGGGTTCCGAATTACGCGGCGGTGTTCCGGCGACAAAGTCTTCCGGCTTCACCTCATCATTCACCGTCCACAGCTTGCCATCGCGCAGATAAAGCTTCTGCTGTTCGCTCAGGGTCATGGGCCGCGAACCGAGCCGACCGAAGACGGCAATCTGGTGCCCGGTCTCGTCCACAGCCCGGTCGCGATCGAGGCCCTTGGACAGCGCCAGGGCCGGCCACCGGGTCGGCCACCAGGCGATGACCTCGGGCTTGGGGTCGGGGCTGAAGCCGTAGAAGTTCGGTTGGCTTTCGGGCGAAGTCAACTGAATGACCTTCAGGCCATTGTGACCATCGGCAACATAGGCGAATAGGGAAGCATTGGTGGTCCCGACAATCACATCGCGCGCGTCGGTGATGGAGCCGTTGCCCGTGAACATCTGATACAGGTGCGGCTGTTCCGGCTTTTCCACATCGACGATGGCAAGCCCGTCCTTGCCGTCCGCCACATAGGCAAACGTGCGCGCCACATAGACTCGATGAGCGTCCGCCAAGGGAACGTCGGCCGCTTCGACGCGACGGGGCGCGTGCGGATCGGTCACGTCCACCACATGCAGGCCATCGCGGTCGGTGACGAACAGATAGCGGAACTGAAGCGCCGTCGCACGCGCATCAGGAAACGGAATGACGGCCAGCTGCTTCGGCTTAAGCGGATCGTCCATGTCCAGCACCACCACGCCCACGTCGGCGGTCACGTAAAAAGTCGTGCCGGCAATGGCGATGTGACGTGCGCCCTTGAGCACGCCATTCTCGTTCCAGGTCATGGCCCGGGTCAGGAAATTGTTGCGCGGTTCGCCGTCCGTGAGCGCATCCACATTGACGGCGATCAGACCTTCCTCGGCGTCTGTGATGAACGCGTAAGAATAAAGTGGATGGATCGGCTGTTCCTGATTGTCGCCCTGCATCAGTTGCTTGCGCGCCTCAGAGCCGTACATACGTCCCGGCGCAATGGATTGGTCGGTGGGAAGCGCGACACAAGTCGCATCCTTGCTGGCAATATGCGTGTCCTGCCCCAAGGGTGAGAATGGCGCCGTGATAATGCGCTCGGAGATACCTTTGTTGGCGATGGATGCCACATCGTAGACTCTGAAGCCGCCCGAACCCTGCGCCGTGTAGAGATATTCGCCGCGCAGTTGCAGGCAGTTGGTCTCGCCGCCGCCGTGAGCCTGGCTTTCCTTCAGTTTGCGTCCGCGATCCTGGTGCTGCTTGTACCAGTCCGGATAGGCGTAGCGATGGAGATAGCTGCCAATGACCGCCTGGGGTTCATTCCATTCGGTCACCGTTACAGCCTCGACGCCGTTGCCTTCGCCGAGCCAGGCATTGTAGCCGACAAAATTGACGAAGTTGGTTCCCTGCAACAACAGCTGCGCCATGATGGCGTTGTTGTCGTTGTTCGCCGACACATGGCAATCATCACAGGTCTTGGTCTCGGTCTTGCGCTCCGTATGGGGATAGTGGGGCGCGAACGCCTGGCTGGAATAGCCGGCGGCGGAAATGGGCGGCTGCTGGATGTAAATCCGCTCGCGGTTGATGTTGGTGGACGACAGTATCAGCGCCGATGACGAGCGTACCGGCGCGATGGTATTGCCTTTGGTAGTCTGGTGGATACCGAGCTGGAACATGTCGTCGCGCGCCACTTGCGGATTGTAGGTGGCGAAGTTGCGGCTCTCGCCGCCCTCGAAATGGTGCCGTTCGGTCTTCCAATTCGCCTGGATCGGCAGATGGCACCCGGCGCAGGACGTGGTCCACGACAGATGGCAGGTATAGCACTCCATCTCGCCGGTTTTATGGGCGCGATCCTCCGGCTTCACGCCGGGTCCCCAGACTTGGCTGGCGCCGGCACTCATGAGCTTGGCGCGCGCCGCGCGAGGATTGAACGTCGGCTTGGAGGGGTCGACGGAGTCCTTGACCGTATGCATTTCCCATACCTGGTCAGGGTTCACGGCCGAGCGCTGGAACAGCTTGCAGTCGCGGCTTTCCGTCACGGGCTTGTCGCACTGGGAGCCGCGCCATTCAAAGCGCAGACGTCCATCCTGGGTGCGCAAGGTCGTCAGGTCGCGCCCGCCGGGCGGTGCCGCCGGGCCTGAGGTACGCAAGGTTGGATAGGCATCGGGGGTACCGTGGCAATCCACGCACCTGATTTCGATGGCATTCGCCACCTCGCCTTCCAGATAACCGTTGCCGTGGGCGTCCTGCTCGAAATGGCAATCGACGCAATGCATTCCCATTTCCACGTGGATCGACCGCAACTGCACGGCCTTGTCCCACTTATGGGGATCATCATGGGCAATCATGGCGCCGTCGGCATCAAGCATATTGCCCTTACGATCTTTCTTGAACACGGCACGGAAATTCCAACCATGGCCGTGGTAGTCGGCGAACTGCGTATTCTTGAGGTTGGGGTTGTTGAGGCTCACGTCCTTCAGGAAATTCACGTCGGCCCATTTTCCGTGAACGGACGCTTCCTCCGGATTGCGATCCAGAATCTTCCGCATCTCGGCATCGGTCGGATACTTTTGTTTCGCCGGCCACATGGACGGCGCGTCGGATTCGTAGTCCCACATGGTGTAACCCAGCATCGAGTTGAGGAAGATGTTGGGCTGATGCATGTGGCAAACCATGCACTGGCTGGTGGGAATGGCACGCGTGAACCCATGGACGAGAGGATGCCCCGGCTCGTCCTTGGGAATGGTGGGATCGACAGTCTGAGTTTCGCCCATGTTGCCGAACTTGCCGTAGGGCCCGCCCTCAAACTTGGATCGGTCGTTGGCATAAATGACGTGACAGCCTGCGCATCCGGATGAACGATAATCCCCGGGCTGATCGTTGGTGCCCAGGAACCACATGGTCGGATCGTTCAATCTGGTTTTGTGGATATTGATGGACGGCACAGCGATGCGCAGGCCCGTGCCGGGGCCGCGATTGGACTGGCGGATATCGGGCCGACCTGGTTCTTCAAGACGTTGGATGTTGCCTTCCAGTGTCGCCACATTGGGCAAGCCGGTTTCAGGAAACTGGGTGGCGATATTGCGTCCACCACGCTCGAACACGCGGAAGATATCGCCGGGCGGTGTGGTTTCCCATGCGGGCAAAGGCACGAACTGCGGCAGAATGCCGCGCTCCTTGGTCATCCACGGCGCAACCGTGCCGGGGCTTTTCAAGATCGCCGGCAAACCGTCGTGGGTGTAGGCCTCGCCAAGGATGTAGTTCTTGAAGGGCAGGATGCCGTTGTTATAGGTGGCACCACCCCACAGCATGGCGCCCGTGGCCATCATGCTGCGCTCCGCCGATTGGATCTCGCTCAGGTGACAGGCGCCGCAGCTCTCGCGGGCGACGCGATAGTCCGACGGATTGACGAAGCGGATGAACTGCGGACTTTCCCGATTCAAAAGCGTGTAGCTGCGTTCCGGGTTCGCGCTCTTTGGATAGTGCCAGGACTCGGGAAATCGCGGTTGGACATGGGCTTTGTCGAGAGTCGCGCGATAAAGCGCGGCAGCCTTGTCGGTGCCGGGCGGCAAGGTCGCACCGGCATCGCCGCCATGGCAATCGGTACAGCCGAGCACAATGGCGGGATTGGCGTGCATGGACGGCATGTCGGTGGCCGTATGACAGCTGAGACAGCCGCTGCTTTTGACGTTCGCGTCGTCACGGCTTTCCTGACGCGGTGCGGGCGGATATTCGGGGTAGACGATGTTGCGTGGTTGCTCGGCTTCCGACGCGGCGCAAACGCCGCCGCCGAAACCGAGAAGTACTAACATCAGCAGGAGAAGGCGTGATCGGACCATGATGCTGCTCAATACGTGAGAATCAAATTGAGCAGCACGGAATAGAACTGCTGGCCGTGACTGCCATCCACCAGAAACAGATCCTTGAAGGCCTGACCGCCGAACAAGGTGGCGCCGGAGGCCCTGAACACGACGTTCTGAATAAATGTCGGCCGATAGATCGCCGCCACGGACATATCCCAACCGATGCTGTTGGAGGTGAGCGACTGATTGCGCAGGATCTCCACCGCCGCACGGTCGACAAAGCTGATGTGATTGATATTGGTGGACAGGCGCAGTTCAGGCATCACGTCGAAGTCCGCACCGGCGCCCAGGAGAATGGTGCCGGGGTTGAAGAAATTGGACTGACCTTGATCCTTGGAACTGCGCAAGCTGTTGAGGACGCCGTTCCGGCCGGAG
>SCTM01000116.1 GCA_004297485.1 Rhodospirillaceae bacterium | reverse complement strand
CCGTCGCGGGTGCTGCCGGCGTTATTCACAAGAATATCCAGACCACCGAGGGCGGCCTCGACCTCAGGTATGAGTTTCTCCACCGCGGCGCGGTCGGTGAAACTGCATGTGACCACATGCGCCCGCGCGCCAAGCTCGGCGGCCAACGCGTCCAGGGCCTCGCGCCGCGTGCCATGCAATGCGACCGTGGCGCCCTGGGCATGGAGCGACCGCGCGATCGCGGCGCCGATGCCGCCGCTTGCACCTGTTACGAGTGCGGTCTTGCCACCGAGTTCGAACATGAGCTGTCTCCGGATGAAGTGAGAATCAGTCGTCGCGGCTCAGATATCCTGGGTTACGTGCGTTTCGCGAACGCTTCGATATCCTGCGGCGTCTGTAGAGAAATGCCGGTGAGATCGCCATCGATGCGCTTGGCGAGGCCCGACAGCACCTTGCCCGCACCGAGCTCAATCAACGTATCGACGCCCGCTTCCTTCATCAGATGCACGCTCTCGCGCCACCTGACCAGGGCCGTGACCTGTTCCACCAACAACCGGCGGATCTCATCGGGATCGACCACGGTCGAGGCCGTGACGTTGGCGATGACCGGCACCGCGGGCGATAGGATCTTTGTAACCGCGAGGGCTTCCGCCATCACGTCGGCGGCGGGTTTCATCAACGCACAGTGGAACGGCGCGCTGACGGGCAGCATGATCGCGCGCTTCGCGCCTTTGGCCTTGGCGAGCCCAATCGCACGCTCGATAGCGGCACGATGGCCGGAGACCACAACCTGACCCGGCGCATTGTCGTTGGCAGCAGCGCAGACTTCGCCATTGGTGGCCGCTTCACCGGCCACTTCCTGGGCCTGATCGAGATCGAGACCGAGCAGCGCCGCCATGGCGCCCTCGCCCACAGGCACGGCTTTCTGCATGGCTTGTCCACGCGTCTTGAGAAGCCGCGCGGCATCGGACAGGGTCAAGGACCCCGCCGCCGCCAGTGCCGAATATTCGCCAAGCGAATGGCCCGCCACATAGCGGGCGGTATTGCGGATCGAGATATTGCCCTGCTTTTGCAAGACCGCGACCACCGCCATGCTCACGGCCATCAACGCCGGCTGGGCATTTTCCGTGAGCGTCAATTCGTCATCCGGCCCCTCGAACATGAGCCGAGACAGGTTCTGCTTCAGGGCATGATCGACCTCGCCGAAGATTTCCCGCGCCTCGGGGAATGCCGCGGCCAGTTCCTTGCCCATGCCCACGGCCTGGGACCCCTGTCCGGGAAATACGTACGCCCAACTCATGTAAAACCTCGTTTGATCGTAAAGCGGGGCGAGACGTGCCCGAGAGCATGGGGACTGTCAAGGAACCGGAAAAACCGTCCCAATCGCCATTTTTGACATAAAAGTGTTTTATAACAATGACTTATAAATAAAATCCCAATAAAATGTAGGGAGCGGGGCGCTAATCCTTGCTGCTCCGCCGGCAATGTGTATATTCCGCGCCCTTACATAGCTCCTTGCCGCTCCCGTAGTGGGATCGGCTATGCCGGTGGCGCCGATGGTCGGGGCCGCTGGACGAGACAAGCCAGAAGGAGTGCTTGGTCGATGCCTCTTTATGAGAGCGTTGTGATTGTGCGTCAGGATGTCTCCACCGCGCAGGTGGATACCCTGGCCGATGAGTTGACTGCCATCCTCGGGGAAGGCAGCGGCAAGGTCACAAAACGCGAGAACTGGGGACTGCGGTCCCTCACCTACCGAATCAAGAAGAACCGCAAGGCGCATTACTTGTTCTTCAACATCGACGCCCCTCCGGCGGCGGTGAACGAGTACGAACGCCGCATGCGCATCAACGAAGACGTCCTGCGTTATCTCACTGTCGCGGTGGAAAGCCTTGAAGAAGGCCCGTCGGCGATCGTGCAGAACAAGGGCCGTCCCGAAGGTGAGCGTGGTGAACGTGGCGGCTTTGGCGGCGGTTTCGGCGGCCGTGGCGGACGTGACGGCGGCGGCGGCTTCGGCGGTCCGCGTCGTCCGCGTGACGACGGCGAGCGTGGCGGTGGCGGTGGTGGCGGCGGTCGTTTTGACTCCGGTCGTCGTCCGCGTGGCGAGTCCTCGTCGATGGGAGATTCCTGATGAAAGCCCGCAAGCCATTCTTCCGGCGCCGCAAGAGTTGCCCGTTCACGGGCGCCAACGCACCCAAGATCGACTACAAGGACGTTCGGCTATTGCAGCGCTATATCTCCGAGCGCGGCAAGATTGTCCCCAGCCGCATCACCGCCGTATCGGCCAAAAAGCAGCGTGAACTCGCCCGCGCCATCAAGCGCGCGCGTTTCCTCGCCCTGCTGCCTTATGTCGTAGCGGTGTAGAAAACCATGGCGCCGGGCGAAACCCGCCCAGCGCCGAGAACGTGACGCCCTCGCCAAGGACGCCGGCATGACGCGGAACAGTATGATCGCCGCTGCCGCCGGTGCCCTGGGTGGAATTTTGTTGGTGGCGGCGTGGCAAGGCTCCGTGTTCGGCATTTTGCTGGGCCTGGTGTTTTCGTCGGTGCCGCTGATGATGACGGTGTTCGGCTTCGGCATCACCTTCCTGCCGGTTGCCGTGGCCGGCGGCGCGGTGGCTGTGACGGTACTGACCGGGTCGTTCGCCCTCACGGCGTTCTATCTGGTGTTCGACGGATTGCCGGTGGCGATCCTGGCGCGGATCGGTCTGGCGGCGGAGCGGCTCGCTGTTGCCGCCCCCGCAGGAACGATCCCACGGCTGGGCGGACTGGCTATTGGTCTTCCCGTCGTGTGGCTGGTGATCGCCGCGGTCGCCTTGATGGGAACCGGTTTCGTGATGTTTCCCGCCGGGCCCAACGGTCTTGAGGCCGGCTTGATCGAGCGGCTCGATCAGCTGGTGACGGAAAGCGGTGTGCTGCGCGACGTGCCGGACACGGCGCGTGCGGCCCTGGTGAAAACCATGGCCCGGGTGATGCCCGGAGCGGCGGCTTGGAATTGGAGTTTCCGCGCAATTGCCAGCGCGGTGGTCGGTCAGGCGCTTCTGGCGCGGGATAGGTTCGCCCGCTGGCCGACGCCGGCCTACCGCACCCTGGCGGTGCCGGGATGGTACGTGGGGGGCTTCTGGGTCGCGACGATCGCGGCCTTGTTAGCGCCTGGAGACATCGGTCTCATCGTCGCCAATGCGGCGGTGGTGATGAGTTTACCGCTGGTGCTGCAAGGCTTGGCGGTGGTGCATTGCGCGGCGGCGAGATTCGGTTTCGGCCGAATGGCGCTCGCGGCGTTCTACGGAGTGAGTTTGGTGGTGGCCGGCCCGGCGTTGGTGCTGATCGTCACCTTGGGCGTGATGGAACATTTTTCGCAGATGCGCCGACGCATGATGGCGCAGAACGGAGGTTAGCGATGGACGTGATTTTGCTGGAACGGATCGACCGCCTCGGACAGATGGGCGATGTCGTCAACGTGAAACCGGGTTTTGCGCGGAACTTTTTGTTCCCGCAGAAGAAGGCGCTGCGCGCCAACAAGGAAAACCGGGCCTATTTCGACTCCCGCCGCACGGAGCTGGAAGCCACCAACATCAAGCGCCGCGACGAAGCGCAAGCCGTGGCCAAGAAGATGGACGGCCTCAAGGTCGTGCTCGTGCGTCAGGCCGGGGAAGGTGGACAGCTTTACGGCTCGGTGTCCGCGCGCGACCTCGCCGAAGCGCTCACGGCCCAGGGCTATCACGTGGAACGGACCCAGGTGCTTCTCAACGCGCCGGTGAAGGTCCTCGGCCTCTTCAAGACCCAGGTGCGCCTGCATCCGGAAGTAAAGGTCGAGGTGGAGTTCACCGTCGCCCGCTCCATGGAAGAAGCCGATCTCAAGGCCGCCGAAGCCGCCAAGCTGCTGGAACGCGCCGAGGATGCGGAGAAGCTGCTCGCCGATACCACGCCGGCAGAAGGCGAGACGACTGAAACCGTTGAGACAGCCGGCTAATATATTTATTGGCGAACTATTGTTTTCTGCCGCCCTCGGACTTGATCCGAGGGCCCAGGGTTGTAAGCACCATACGCTGCAAAAAAAAATGCCGGCTTCGTCGCACGCTCCTAGCCTCCGCCACCCTGGATCCTCGGCCGCGCGCGAAGGCGCGCGTTAAATAAGAGCCGGTCTTGGCCGGCTAAGCGCGAGGACGACAGCCAAGTGTTCATCGCTGTTAAGGTTGAACAAGCCCCATGACTCAAACGCAAATCCCCGTCACCGTCCTCACCGGGTTTCTCGGCGCGGGCAAGACCACACTCCTCAACCGCGTGCTGACCGAAAACCATGGCAAGAAATATGCCGTGATCGTCAACGAATTCGGCGAGGTCGGAATCGACAACGATCTGGTGGTCGGTGCCGACGAGGAAGTGTTCGAGATGAACAACGGCTGCATCTGCTGCACCGTGCGCGGCGACCTGATTCGCATCATCGGCGGACTGATGAAACGCCGCGGCGGCTTTGACGGTATTTTGATCGAGACGACCGGTCTCGCAGATCCGTCGCCCGTGGCCCAGACGTTCTTCACCGACGAGGACGTGCGCGCCAAGACCACCCTCGACGGCATTGTGACCGTGGTCGACGCCAAGCATGTGGAAGCCCGCCTTGCCGACACGGATACCGCCGACGACCAGATCGCCTTCGCCGATGTCATCCTCCTTAACAAGACCGATCTGGTAACGCCCGCCGAACTGGCCCAGGTCGAGAGGCGCATCCGCGCGATCAACCCCTTCGCCAAGATTCATCACACCGCCCGTTGCGATATCGCCCTCGATAAAGTCCTCGATCGCGGTGCCTTCGATTTGAATCGCGCGCTCGCGCTCGACCCAGACTTCCTGACCGAGTCCCACGATCACCACCACGATCACCACCACGAGCACGGTCACGATCATCATCATGACCACGACCATGATCATCACGAGGCCGTCGAAACCCACGACGAGGATATCTCCAGCCTGTCCCTGACCTCCGACACGCCGCTCAATCCCAACAAGTTCAACACCTGGATCAACGACGTGCTCATGAGCCAGGGCCAGAGCATCCTGCGTACCAAGGGCATCATTAACCTGACCGGGGCGGACAAGCGCTACGTGTTCCAGGCCGTCCACATGGTCTCGGAAGGCGCTTTCACCGGGGCCTGGCCGGCCAGCGACAATCGCCGCAGCCGCCTGGTTTTCATCGGACGCGATCTCGACGAAGCCGCGTTGCGCAAGGGCTTCGCCGCGTGTGTCGCATGATCCCGAAAAGTTACAGACTTTTCGGACAAGATCATGCGCACAAGACAAAGATGGGGCCACTGACCCTCATAGCGGTCCATCCATGACTTCTCCCGCCGCGCCAGCCCTGCGGGCACTCGCCTGGGAGATGGGCGCCTACGTGGTCGGCATTGCCGTCGCCGGCGACGGCCGTTTGTTCGCCGCAGCCCTGGGTGATGGCACCGTGCGTCTGATCTCCGCCGAGGCGGCTGAACCGCGCACGGTCCAGGCTCACGACGGCGCCTGCCTCTGCCTTGCCGCCGATAGCGAGGGCCTCGCTTTTCTCACCGGCGGCGACGACGGCAAGCTGGTGCGCATCGACGAAACCGGCGCCACCGAAGTTCTCGCCGAAATGAAGGGCAAGTGGATCGAGCACGTCGCTGCTCATGCCGGAGCGGGATACCGCGCCTATGCCGCCGGCAAAGACGCCTACGTCCTCGACCGCAAACGTAAAGGCGCGGGCAACACCGAGCCCCGCCGTCTGACCCATGGGTCCACGGTCGGCGGACTGGCGATCAATGACAAAGGCCGACGCCTGGCGGTGTCTCACTACAACGGCGTGAGTTTGTGGTGGCTGGCGTCCCAAGACTCCCAGCCGCAATCCCTGGAGTGGAAGGGCTCGAACCTCGCCGTCGGCTTCAGTCCCGATGGCGATTACGTCATCACCGCCCTGCAGGAAAATGCCCTTCATGGATGGCGCTTGTCCGACAAACAGCACATGCGCATGACCGGCTACGGCGCCAAGGTGCGGTCCATGAGCTTCAGCCGCAAGGGGCATTTCCTTGCCACCGGCGGCTCGGACTCCGTGATCTGCTGGATCATGAGCGGCGGCGGCCCCATGGGCAAAGCGCCGGTGGAATTCGGCGGCGGCGTGACCGGACCGGGTGGCGGCTCACCGGTGACCGCCGTCCGCTGCAATCCCAAGCACGACCTCATTGCCGCTGGGTTTGCCAACGGCGCGGTGATTCTGGGCTATCCCGGAGCATCGCGCACGGCGACCATGCTGCCGCCGGGCACCGCGCCGATCTCGGCGTTGTGCTGGAACGGAACCGGCGACCGGCTGCTGGTGGGCGACGAAGCCGGGCGGCTCGTGCTCGGCGATTTACAAGGCTTACCTGGGTAAGGCCTTT
This sequence comes from Rhodospirillaceae bacterium, assembly GCA_004297485.1. Classification (GTDB taxonomy): domain Bacteria; phylum Pseudomonadota; class Alphaproteobacteria; order Rhodospirillales; family Rhodospirillaceae; genus SCTM01. The sequence goes on along the minus strand of SCTM01000116.1, from coordinate 34,193 downwards.
AGCTGGATCATGATCTAGCGATTCAACAGAATCACAATCATCAGCGCGCCGATGGCGATACGGTAATAGGCAAAAGGCGCGAAGCCGTGCTTTGAGATGAAACCGATCATCCATCGCACCACGAACAGCGCCACAATGAAGGCCACCACGAAGCCCACGGCGATGAGTTGCGCGCCATCCACGGATAGCGTCGCCCGATTTTTGTAGATATCGAAGACCGTGGCCCCGAGCATGGTCGGGATGGCGAGGATGAACGAGAATTCCGCCGCCGCACTTCGCGTCACGCCCATGAGCAGCGCGCCCATGATGGTGGCGGCCGAGCGCGACGTACCGGGAATCATGGAAATGCACTGGAACAGACCGATGCCGAAGGCCCGCAACGGCGGCACGTCCTCGATCTGGTTAAAGCTGATCCGGGGGCGTGTCACGGACGGCAGGCGCTCGATGATCAGGATCGCGATGCCGCCCACGATCAGGGCGACAGCCACGACCCAGGGATTAAACAGCACCTCTTTAATGATGCGGTAGGCAAGCGCGCCGATGACCACCGCCGGCAGGAACGCGAGAACGATATTCAGCGTGAAACGGCGCGACCCGGCGTTTTGAAAAAGCGTTCGCACTATTCCGATGAGCTTGACGCGGTACAACCAGCACACGGAGAGAATGGCGCCGAGCTGGATCACGATCTCGAACAACTTTCCCGGCGGACCTTCGAAGCCGAGGAGATCCTCAACGAGAATCAGGTGGCCGGTGGACGAGACGGGAAGAAATTCGGTGACGCCTTCAACAACACCGAGGAAGGCCGCCATCAGGACAGGGGAAACAGCCATGGGACTCCGGAGGCAGGAACGAATACCCCTCCATCAGCGCAGAGCCCGTAGAAAATGGCAAGAGCCGACGGGTCGTTTCACCAAATTGTCCCCGCCCTACAGAATCTGGCGTCAACCAAAGGCGGCCCAGTCGGCTCAAATGTCGTCCCCGGATTTGTTCCGGGGACCCGGAGCTTGTGACTCATTAAACTGCAGGAAGTCGTTGATTCTCGGCGACCATCCAGCGTCGCAACCCTGGAGTCCCGCGACAAGCGCGGGAATGACGACGGAGTTTGTTGCAACCTCAGTGCTGGCGACCGGGTTTTTTAGAGGTGATGGCCTCCAGCTTGGCTTGGACGTCGGAGAGCTGGGTGGTGCACGTATCCAGGGACGCATTGGCCGCGGCGGCTTTCTTTGCGGCATCGTCGGCCCCGCGTTTGAGCATGCTGACACTTTGTTCGGCGGTGGTCACCATGGCCTTCTCACGGTCAAGCTCTCCGCGCATCATGTAGGCATAGGTTCCCGATGCCAGGGCGGCGATCACGGCTATGCCGACGACCAATTTGTCCATGCGAATCCTTCCAACTTTTTTGCCCTACCCTCTTAACGGTACGCCGGACGGGTAGGCTTCGCCACCGTACGCCGTGGGTCAAGGCACGCGAGACTTGCATACCGTCCATTCCACGCGCATTTGTCCCCGTTATCCACAGCTATCCCCGTAATTCAACAGGCGCCGATCCGTCACGTTCTGGTAATGTGCCGCCATGCCAACACCGCTTCGCGCCACCGAACCCGCCGACATGGCTCCGGGCCTGCTCCGTACGCCTCCGCACAATGTGGAGGTGGAACGTGCGTTATTGGGCGCGATCCTGCTGAATAACCGCGCCTACGAAAAGGTGCAGGAGTTCCTGGCGCCGGACCATTTCACCGAAGCCGTCAACGGCCGGATTTATGCCGCGCTGGGCAAGCTTATCGACCAGGGCCATCAGGCCAGCGCCGTCACCCTCAAGACATATCTGGAGCGGGACGATCTGGTGATCGCCGCCGGCGGCATGAAGTACCTGGCGTCGCTGTCCAGCAATATGGTCACGGTCATCAATAGCGCCGAATACGGGAAGCTGATCTACGACCTGCACCTGCGCCGCGAACTGATTGCCTTGGGCGAGGATATGGTCAATTCCGCCTTCGATGCGCAGATCGACGAAACCGCCCAGGACCAGATCGAGACGTCGGAACAACGGCTGTTCGACCTCGCCGCCAGCGGCGCTTCGGAAAGCGGCTTCAAGACTTTTGAGAAGGCGCTGACGGATGCGGTGGAACTGGCCACCGCCGCCCACCGCCGCGATGGCGCCCTGGCGGGCGTGACCACCGGCCTGGCGGATCTGGACAACAAACTGGGCGGCTTGCACCCGTCGGATTTGCTCATCCTGGCGGGCCGCCCGAGCATGGGCAAGACGGCGCTTGCTACGGCGATGGCCTTCAATGCCGCGCGTTATTTCCGCGACACCGACCGACCCGAGGATCAGGGCAAGCAGGTGGCGTTCTTTTCCCTGGAAATGTCGGCGGAGCAGCTCGCCACCCGTATTCTGGCCGAGCGCTCGCGCATCAACAGCCACGACATCCGCACCGGCAAACTGTCCAACGACGATTTTGGCCGCATGGTGCAGGCCTCGACCGAGCTGACCGAGCTGCCCCTGGTCATCGACGACACCCCGGCGGTTACGGTTTCTACCATTCGTACGCGCTCGCGGCGACTGGCGCGGCAAAAAGGGCTGGGCCTGATCGTGATCGATTATCTGCAGCTGATTGCGCCCAGCCGCGGCGAGCGCGCTGAAAACCGCGTGCAGGAAATTTCGTCCATCACCCGGGGCCTGAAAGCCTTGGCCAAGGATCTGAACGTGCCGGTGCTGGCCCTGTCCCAGCTCAGCCGCGCCGTCGAACAGCGCGAAGACAAACGACCGCAGCTGTCGGACTTGCGCGAATCAGGCACCATCGAACAGGACTCCGACGTGGTTATGTTCGTGTTCCGGGAACAGTATTACCTGGAACGCTCCGAGCCGCAGCCGAAGCCCGAGGAAACCAACGAGCATTTCAACGAGCGCTTCACGCGATGGCAGGAGAGCTGCGAACGGGCGCACAATGTCGCCGAGGTGCATGTGGCCAAGCAGCGCCACGGCCCCATCGGTACCGTGAAGCTTCACTTCGAGGCCGAATACACCCACTTCAGCGACCACATCGACCAATCCAACCTGCCCGAGGGGATGGAGTAGGGAACGCGTACCCCCTAGAACCCTCAGCTGTCGCGGGGAGATCCTCAACCATCGGAAACATTTGGCTTCTGCCGAAAATGGCCTAAAAGCCTGTCCATGATCTCGCCTCTTACCTCCTCACCGGAAGACCGCGCGGGAGCCGTGCTCACCGTCGATTTGGCGGCCCTGGTGGAAAACTGGCGCCGCCTGAAACGCAAGGCCGGAGCCGCCTGCGACATGGGCGCCGTGGTCAAGGCCGATGCCTACGGCCTGGGACTGGCGCCGGTGGCCCGCGCCCTCAAGGATGCCGGTTGCGCCACCTTTTACGTCGCGCACTTGGATGAGGCCGTCGCCTTGCGCGGAATCATCGGCCCGAGCCCGCGCATTGTCTGCATGCATGGCCCGACGCCGGGACGTACGGAGCGGGATTTCGCCGCCCACAATGTGATTCCGGTTCTGAGCACGGCGGAGCACATCAAAGCCTGGCGTAAATTCGCCGTCGCCGCCGATGTGCTTATGGAATCCATGATTCAAATCGACACGGGCATGAATCGCCTGGGCCTCACGGCAAGAGAGTTCACCACTCACATGGACGACCCGGAGGGTTTCCTCGGTCTTCATCCCCTCGCCCTCATGAGCCACCTCGCCTGCGCCGATACACCGTCCCATCCCCTCAACCGTCTGCAGCAGGAGCGATTCGCCTCGGCCCTGGCCACCTTCCGCACCAAGTTCGGCGACGCCAAAGGCTCCCTCGCCAATTCCGCCGGCATCCTGTTAGGACCAGCCTGGCACTACGACTTCGCCCGGCCGGGCATCGCCCTGTACGGCGCGCGGGCGACCATCGACGGACCGGCGTGGCCGACGGTACCGGTGGTCAGGCTGGCGGCGCGAATCCTCCAGGTGCGTCGCGTTGACGCCGCCGCACCCGTTGGATATGGTGCCACGGTTCAAGCCCCCGATGGCGCGAAATTGGCAACGGTATCAATGGGTTATGCCGACGGTCTGTTGCGCGCCGCGAGCCCCGGCGGGAGCGGCGTCCTGGACGGATTCAAGGTTCCGATCCTGGGTCGCGTGTCCATGGATCTCACCACCTTCGACGTTTCCCTGGTGCCGGAGTCCAGCGCCGTGCCCGGCGCGTTCATCGAAGTGATCGGCGCCGCCCACACCGTCGATGATCTGGCGCGGGAAGCCGGCACCGTGGGCTATGAGATTCTCACCGCCCTCGGCGCGCGGTTCCACCGCCGCTATCTGCCCGCCCCGCCACCATCGGCGCGGACGTCGTGAGCGCGGTCATGAACCTGCTCGCGCTCATCGGTGGTGTGGTTCTCGCCTTCCTTGCGCACGTTGGCCGGCTGACCATTTTCGCCGGAACCGCCCTGTCCCATTGCGTGCGTCCGCCATTCTTTCCGCGTCTGATCCTGCGGCAGATGGTGGACATCGGATTTTATTCCCTGCCGGTGGTGGGCTTGACCGCGATCTTTTCCGGCATGGTGCTGGCACTGCAGAGCTACACCGGTTTCTCGCGATTTTCCGCCGAGAGCGCCATCGCCGACGTGGTCGTCGTATCCCTGACGCGAGAGCTGGGGCCGGTGCTCGCGGGCCTTATGGTGGCGGGACGCATCGGCGCGTCCATGGCCGCCGAGATCGGCACCATGCGCGTCACCGAACAGATCGACGCACTGACCACCCTGTCCACCAATCCCTTCAAGTATCTGATCGTGCCGCGCCTGATCGCCGGCCTGCTGATGTTGCCGCTGCTGGTGCTCACGGCGGACATCATCGGCGTCGCCGGTGGTTTTGTGGTGAGCGTCTACAAGTTGGGTTTCAATCCCACCACCTACATCAACAACACCTATGACTTCATGAAGGCCTTCGACGTGGTGTCGGGCCTGATCAAAGCGGCGGCATTCGGTTTCGTCATCGCCCTCATGGGTTGCTACAACGGCTATCACTCCAAGGGCGGCGCGCAAGGCGTGGGCGCCGCGACGACCAACGCCGTGGTATCGGCCTCCATCATCATCCTGGTGGTGAACTATGTGCTCACGGAGTTCTTCTTCGGCACATGAACAACACGCCCACATCCGCCGCACCGAAGATCCGCCTGAAGGACATGACCAAGTCCTTTGGGCCTAAGTCCGTTCTGACCGGCGTCAGCCTCGATATCTCGCCCGGCGAATCTGTGGTGGTGATCGGCGGGTCCGGCACCGGAAAGTCGGTGATGCTCAAATGCATCCTCGGCATCATGGAGCCGGATGCGGGTGTGGTCGAAGTGGACGGCGAAAAAGTCATCGGCCTGTCACCGGTCAAGCGCGATGCGGTCAATGCCAAGTTCGGCATGTTGTTCCAGGGCGGCGCATTATTCGATAGCTTGCCTGTATGGGAAAATGTCGCCTTCGGCCTCATGGCCCGCAATCGCCGCATGAGCCGCGACGAAGCGCGTACGCACGCCGTTGAGAGTCTCGCCAAGGTGGGATTGACGCCGGATGTCGCCGACTTGGCGCCGTCCGAGTTATCCGGCGGCATGCAGAAGCGGGTCGGGCTCGCCCGCGCCATCGCCAGCAAACCCGATATCATTTTCTTCGACGAACCCACGACCGGTCTCGATCCCATCATGGCCGATGTCATCAATGACCTGATCATCACATGCGTGCGCGATCTGAAGATCACCGCGCTCAGTATCACCCACGACATGCATTCCGCGCGCAAGATCGGCGACCGCATCGCCATGTTGCATGAAGGTAAATTGATCTGGATCGGTCCGGCGGCGGACGTGGACAAGACCGATAATCCGTTCGTTCAGCAGTTTGTCCATGGCCGTGCCGAGGGACCCATCAAGATGCAAGTGAGGCGATAGAGTTGAACATGCGAAGTGTTCGTTCGATCACGCGTCCCCTCACCCCAACCCTCTCCCCAGCGGGGAGAGGGTGCCGAGCAGAGCGAGGCGGTGAGGGGGATATACTAACTACATGCGTCTTCGATTAGGAAAAACGTAGAGAAGTGCAAGGATTGCCTTGGCTAAGACCGTCAAAAACTTTGTCTGTCAGAACTGCGGCGCCGTTACCAGCCGCTGGGCGGGCAAGTGCGAGTCCTGCGGCGAGTGGAACACCATCGCCGAGGAAGCACCGCGCGAGGCTCTGCCCAAGGGCGTGAGCGGCGGCAAGGGCGGACGGAGGATCGAGTTCGTCGATCTCAAGGGCACGTCGGCGCCACCGCCCCGGCGCGGCACCGGCATCGGTGAACTGGACCGGGTGTGCGGCGGCGGCTTGGTGGCGGGCTCGGCGATCCTGGTGGGCGGCGACCCCGGCATCGGCAAGTCCACGTTACTCCTGCAAGCCGTCGGCGCATTGGCCGCGCGCGGCACATCTTGCGTCTACGTCACCGGCGAGGAGGCGGTCGATCAGGTGCGTTTGCGCGCCGCGCGGCTCGGCCTGACCAATGCCAACGTGCAACTGGCGGCGGCGACCAGTGTCCGCGACATTGTCGCCAGTCTCGACGCGAACCCGGCGCCGGACGTGGTGGTGATCGATTCCATCCAGACCATGTACACCGACGCGGTGGATTCCGCGCCGGGAACCGTGACCCAGGTGCGCAGCGCGGCTCAGGAATTGATCCGCATCGCCAAGCGCCGGGGCTTTGTCGTGTTCCTGGTGGGACACGTCACCAAGGAGGGCACGCTGGCCGGTCCACGGGTGCTCGAGCATATGGTCGACACGGTGCTCTATTTTGAAGGCGACCGCGGCCATCAGTTCCGCATTCTGCGGGCGGTCAAGAACCGCTTCGGCGCCACCGACGAAATCGGCGTGTTCGCCATGACCGATGCGGGCCTGACCGAGGTCGCCAATCCGTCAGCCCTGTTCCTGGCCGAGCGTCGGGGCAACGTAAGCGGCAGTTGCGTTTTCGCGGGAATCGAGGGCTCACGGCCCGTTCTGGTGGAGATTCAAGCCCTTGTCGCCCCGTCCGTGCTCGGCACCCCGCGCCGGGCAGCCGTCGGATGGGACTCGGGCCGCCTGAACATGATTATCGCGGTGCTTGAGACCCGCTGTGGCCTTGCGCTGGGGGGCAACGACATATATCTCAACGTCGCCGGCGGGCTGCGGATCGCGGAACCCGCCGCCGATCTGGCCGTCGCGACGGCGCTGGTGTCCTCCCTGTCCGGGGAGTCGGTCCCAGCCGACGCGGTGGTCTTCGGCGAGATCGGCCTGTCCGGGGAGGTGCGCGCTGTGGCGCAGCGCGACCTGCGGCTGAAGGAAGCGGCAAAACTCGGCTTCCATCAGGCTTGGGTGCCACGACAAAGCCCCAAAGCTCAGGATATTAAGGCTCAAGATATCAAGTCGGGCGATTCGGAAACGGCGGCGAAAAGGGACGGGCTCGTGATCAAAAGCATCGGGCATGTGCAGGATGTAGTCGCCAAGTTCACGGATGCCTTGGAGCCCGGACGGCGAACCGAGCGCACCGCAACGCCCAATGCATCGTCAAAGCGCACGGCGTCTTGATGTCATCCCTGCCCATCAACGGCCTCGATCTCACGGTCGGCCTTATTCTGCTGATCTCGGCCCTGCTCGCGTTTATGCGCGGCTTTGTGCAGGAAACCCTCTCCATCGGCGCCTGGATCGGTGCGACCTTTGGCGCGCTTTACGGCGTGCGCTACGCCCATCCCTTCGCCCGCAAGATTATCCCTTTGGACTGGGCCGCCGACGCGGCCGCCACCGTGGTGCTGTTTCTTGCCATCCTCTTCGTCCTATCCATCGTCACCAACATGGTGGCGCGGACCGTGAAGGGTAGCGCCCTCAACCCCCTCGACCGTTCCCTGGGGTTCCTGTTCGGACTGGTACGCGGCGCCGTAATTCTTTCGGTCGCCCTGATCATCGCCAATTGGCTCATGAAAACCGACGAGCGGCCGGAGTGGATGCACAGCGCCAAGACCTTGCCGTTGCTGGAGGATGGGGCGGATATATTGAAGTCCCTGATACCGCACTCCTTCCAGCGGGCCGAAGATGCTGCTAAGGATGCCGCCGCCAAGGTCGATCAGGCCGCCGAGATGAAGCGTACCCTCGACCGCCTGACCGCGCCGGTGCCGGTGAGTCCCGGCGAGAAGGGCGAAAAAAGCGACAAGGCGGCGCCGGCCGATGGCGGTGCCCCCGCCAGTGGCATCGACGACCTGATCGGCAAGAAGGTGCAAGAGATCGACGCGAAGAGTCCTCCGAACGACGGTGCGAAGTGACATACAGGGCTGGCAGCATGCTCCCGACCACGACCGATCCGTTTGACGGTGACGGCGATCATCTGAAGGAAGAGTGCGGCGTCTTCGGAATTATCGGCGATGGGGATGCCGCCGCCCATACCGCCCTTGGCCTCCATGCCCTGCAGCATCGCGGCCAGGAAGCGGCCGGCATCGTCGCCTTCGACGGCGTGCAGTTCCACAGCCATCGCGGCATGGGCCATGTGTCGGAAAATTTCGGCAGCGAAACCGTCGACCGCCTGAAGGGCCACATGGCGGTTGGGCACACCCGCTATGCCACCACCGGCGAAACCATTCTCCGCAACGTCCAGCCACTGTTCGCCGAGTACGAGTTCGGCGGCTTTGCCGTCGCGCACAACGGCAACCTGACCAATGCCATGACCCTGCGCCGCGACCTGCAGAAGCGCGGGTGCCTGTTCCAGTCCACATCGGACACGGAAGTCGTCACCCACCTGATTGCGCTCAGCGACGAAAGTACCGTTGAGGATCGCCTGATCGACGCCCTGCGCCAGATCGAGGGTGCCTATTCGTTCGTGTGCCTTACCAACACCGCCATCATCGGCGTGCGCGACCCGCTCGGTGTGCGCCCGTTGGTGCTGGGCCGTTCGGGCAATGCCAACATCCTTTGTTCCGAGTCCTGCGCCCTCGACATTATCGGCGCCGAGTTCGTTCGCGACGTTGAGCCAGGCGAGGTGATCATCCTCACCAAGGACGGTATTCGCAGCTTGCACCCGTTCCCGCGCCAAAATCCGCGCTTTTGCATCTTCGAATACATCTACTTCGCCCGGCCGGATTCCAACATGGAAGGCCATAACGTGTATGAAGTGCGCAAGCGCATCGGCGCACAGCTGGCCATCGAAAGCCCGGTGGACTGCGACGTGGTGGTGCCGGTGCCCGACTCCGGCGTGCCCGCGGCCTTGGGCTTCGCCGCCGAAGCGCACAAGCCCTTTGAGTACGGCATCATTCGCAATCACTATGTGGGCCGCACATTCATCCAGCCCACCGACAAGACCCGCAATCTGGGGGTCAAGCGCAAGCACAATCCCAATCGCGGCGTCCTCGAAGGCAAGCGCGTCGTGTTGGTGGACGATTCGATCGTACGCGGCACGACGTCCACGAAGATCGTCGAGATGGTGCGTCAGGCCGGCGCAACCGAAGTCCACATGCGCATTTCGTCGCCGCCCACCGCCCATCCCTGTTTTTTCGGGATCGACACGCCGTCCTACGACAAATTGCTGGCGGCCCAGCACGACGTCGCCAGCATGGCCAAGCTGCTCGGCGTCGACAGTCTCGCTTTTATTTCCATCGATGGTCTTTATAAGGCCGTCGGCGAGACGCGCCGCATGAACGACAAGCCCCAGTATTGCGACGCCTGTTTCACCGGTGAGTATCCGCTGCCGCTCACCGACCAGAAAGCCGGCTCTCAGCCCAAACAGCTCTCCCTGCTCAACGAAGAGCGGACGTAAATCGATCTTCTATGACTTCATCAGCGCAGCAATCTCAGACTGTCACCCCGGACAGCCGCGCCTTAGTGCGGCGTGATCGGGGGTCCATTGCTCAATCCGCCCGGTCCATGCGGATGAAAGATAGACCCTGCATCAAGTGTGGGGTGACGCGCGAGCGTGTGGCGAGCGCACCACGCGACGCCCATGTCTGACGCATCTCAATCATCCGCGCCGCTAGCCGGCCGTATTGCGCTGGTCACGGGCGCCTCTCGGGGTATCGGCCGGGCGGTTGCACTCCGTCTCGCCAAAGAAGGCGCCCATGTGGTGGCCATGGCCCGTACCCAAGGCGCGCTCGAGGAACTGGACGACGAAATCCGCAAGGCGACGGGAAGCCCGGCGACACTGGTTGCCGAGAACATCACCGACTTCGATAAGATCGATCGCGTCGGTGCCGCGTTGTATCAACGCTACGGCAAGCTCGACATCCTGGTGGGCAATGCTGGCTACCTCGGACAGCTATCGCCCGTGGGGCACTACACACCGAAAATGTGGGACGAAATCTTTGCCGTCAACGTCACCGCCAATTGGCGGCTGATCCGCAGCTTTGACGTGCTTTTGCGGGCCTCGGACGCGGGCCGGGCCATGTTCGTCACGTCGGGCGTGGCGCATAAGGCCAGGATGTACTGGGGGCCCTATGCCGCGTCGAAGGCCGCGCTGGAGCAGATGGTGAAGATCTACGCCGCCGAGTGCGCCCATACGGCGCTCAGGGTAAACATCATCAACCCCGGCCGCGTGCGCACCAAGATGCGGGCCAAGGCCTATCCGGGCGAGGACCCGAACACCTTAGCGACGCCTGATATGGTCACTGATATCTTTGTCCGCGCCGCCCTGCCGGCGTTCACCGAGACCGGCCAGACTCTGTCGGCACAGGCACCGAAATAGAATCGACCCGCGCCGCCGTGCTAAGGGCGCATCGTCGCGCCGCCATCAACACTGATCACTTGGCCGGTTACGAAAGCGCCGTCGTCCGACAACAGTAACGCCGCCATGGCGGCGATGTCCTTGGGCTGGCCAAGCCTTGGCGCCTTCACCCCTTTGAGTCCTTCCTCAAGAAACTGAGGGCCCAACGCCGCCGCCATGACCGGATGCAAGATAAGCCCCGGCGCAATCACGTTACTCCGCACGCCCTGTTTGCCGAAACGGCTGGCCACATGGCGCGAGAGCGCGTGAATGCCACTCTTGATCATCGCGTAGACCGGTCGATTGGGCAGGCCGACAAAGGCGGCGCCGGAACTCGTATACAGCATGCATCCGCCGCCACGGGCGATCAGCTGGGGAACCGCATGGCGGGTACATAGAAAATAGCCGCGCGAGTTGACATGCATCATGTGATCATAAGCGGCCATATCGATCGCGACGGGATCGCTGTCATCGCGGCTATGCGAGCTGTCGACAGCATTGACGTAAAAGCCGTCGATGCCACCGTGGGTGCTGACGGCGATTTTAATAAACGACGTGACGCTGGCCTCGTCACCGATGTCGATCTTAAGCGGCATGGCGCGGCCACCCTTCGCGGCGATCTCCGCTGCGGTCTGTTCCGCCGCATTGAGATTGATGTCGCCGACAATGACGACAGCGCCTTCTTCCGCGAGTCTATGGGAGACACCGCTGCCGATGCCGCCAGAACCGCCCGCGATGGCGATAACCTTACCCTCGAAGCGGTTCAGCATCCGGATCTCCCCCACCTGACTCGACATGTTGCAAACGGCACGACCTAGAGTCCAATTCCAAATTTCGCGCCGCTAGCCTTCCAGAAACCATTCCTGCATCCGGGCGCGATTGGCGTCGGTCACGCCGAGCACGTCGCGGAAATAGTCGTCGATGGAACCCGCGCGCGTTCGTATGGCGTCGAAGGCGGCATCCAGGCGGTCGCCACGTGCGCCCAATATTTCCATGAATCGCGCCAGGCGTTGTTCTTTGGGTTCCGGCTTGTCGGCGTCGGCGGTTTTGTCGGCGATATGCTGCACGTAACTGCGCAGCCACGTGCAACCGTTACTCAGGAGATAGTCCTCCTTGATCGTCCGTTCCGGAACGCCGAGGGCGGACAAAATCAAAGCAGAGCCGAACCCGGTGCGATCCTTGCCGGCGGTACAATGAATCACGATTGGCCGGCCCTCGCTCTCGAGAATGAGCCGAAACATGGTGGCGTAGCGATCGGCAAAATCCGTGGCGTACTCGCGATAGGACTCCCGTTGGACGTTGTAGACCGCGACCTCGTCCAAATCCCCGGCCGCCAGGCCACGGGCGAGATCCGTACCCGCGTGAGCGGACTTGGGCCAAATTCCCAGGTGGTGTGTCGCCGCCGCCAGAGCCGGCGGCACCCGCGAAGGATTGCGTTCGAGTTCCTTGGAAGATCGAAAATCACATATCGCCGCCACATCGAGCGCGGCCAGGCGATCCATATCCGCGTCAGTCAACCGCGACAGCTGGCCGCAACGGAAAAGCCGTTTCCATCTGACAGTGCGGCCGTCCGAGGTTTCATAACCACCCAGGTCGCGGAAGTTGACAGCATTGTCGAAAGGAAGATGGCGCTGCATGGCTAGTGGTCCGATTCTAACATTCGCATCCCGGTTCGGCAGTCTGTTTTGCAGATGTTAGAATCATTAGCACCACGAGCAAAGTATTGGTTCTGGTGGAGCTTTGGATTTGACATTCGCTATCCTGGTAGCCGTAGGACTGCGAAGCGAATGTCAAATCCGCGCCACTACTTCTCATCGTCGGCGTAGGGATTCTTCGGCTTACGCAGGGCAATCCGGATCGGTACGCCGTCGAGCCCAAAGGCGTCGCGCAGGCCGTTGGTCAGATAGCGCATGTACGCATCGGGCAGATCGCCGGCACGGGTGGAGAAAATCGCGAACGTGGGCGGCCGGGTTTTCGTCTGCGACATGAAACGCAATTTGATGCGCTGCTTGTGCACCGACAGGGGCGGCGGGTGGGCGGCGGTGACGGAACCGAGCCAGCGATTGAGGGATGCCGTGCCGACCCGCGTGTTCCATACGCGGTGGATTTTAAAAACCGCTTTCATCAGCGTCTCGACGCCGGCACCGGTCTTAGCGGAAAGAGTCACCAGCGGAACGCCGCGCACCTGAGCCAGGGATTCCCCCAACCGGATCTTCATTTCCGCGAGCACTTCGTTACGGTTCTTCACTAGGTCCCATTTGTTGACGGCCACCACCAGGGCGCGGCCTTCTTCCACCGCATGGCGGGCGAGAGTCATCTCCTGGTTATCGAGGGGGCTTTCCGCATCCACCAGTAGCACCACCACTTCCGCCAAGCGGATGGCGTCGAATGTCTCGGTCACGGACAGTTTTTCGACTGCGTCGGTGATGCGGGCGCGGCGGCGTACACCGGCGGTATCCACCAACCGGATGAGCCGTCCTTCGTGAGTCCAGTCGATATAAATTGCGTCGCGGGTCACGCCCGGCTCCGGTCCGGTCAGCACGCGCTCCTCGCCGATCAGGCGATTGACCAGGGTGGACTTACCGCTGTTGGGACGACCGACGATGGCCAACTGCAGCGGGCGCGATTCGTCGTCGGCCGATTCCTCATCCCCGGCGGTTCCATCGACCACAGGCGCCGGTGCGCCGTCGTTGTCCCCGTCGTCCACCGTCTCGGGCGGCGCGAACGGCGCCAGGGCGCGATAGAGCCCATCGAGGCCTTCGCCGTGTTCCGCCGATATGGGCAACGCATCGCCGAGCCCGAGCCGATAGGCATCGAGCAGGGCGCTTGAAACAGCGCCTTCGCATTTGTTCGCGACCAGAATCACCGGCGTACGGCTCTTGCGCAACAGCGCGGCAAAGTGCTCGTCGAAGGGCGTGATGCCGGCCCGGGCATCCACCAGCATCAAGACGACGTCGGCGTCGGCCACGGCTTTTTCCGTCTGGCGGCGCATGCGTCCTTCGAGCGTTTCGGCTTTGGCGTCTTCGAATCCGGCGGTATCGATCACGGTGAAAGAGAGATCAGCGATGGCGCCCTGGCCGATGCGGCGGTCGCGGGTAACACCGGGACGATCGTGGACCAGCGCGACGCGCCGGCCCGATAGGCGGTTGAACAAAGTCGACTTGCCGACGTTGGGCCGTCCGACGATGGCAACGGTGAAAGCGCCCGGCGTTGCAGCCGCGGTGCGCGATGTACGGGAACGCCGCGCCATGAAGTGACGTCCTCTCGATAGAGTGTAAGACTGTGCGACCCGTTTCTTTATCGGAAATAGCCGGGCGTCGATGCTACCGGTAGGCGGCCAGTTGGCCGTCGTCATTGATCAGATACATCGTCTTGTCGGCGAAGACCGGCGGCAGGGTCGCCGGAGCCGCCAGCTTCAGTCGCGACAACACCTCGCCCGTATAGGGCGAGATCGAAAGGGCTTCGCCGTTGGACCCCACGACGATCAGACGATCGCTGGCAAGCCCGGGACCGGACCAGACAATGGGACCTTTCTTGTCCTTTTCGTTCTTGTAACGCTGAATCTGAGTCACCCATACGATGTGTCCGGACCGCACATCAATGCACGCCAGCTCAGCGTCGAGGGTCAGCGAGAACAGGAAATCTCCCGCGATCCACGGCTCGCAGATTCCCGCGATCGGCGCATCCCACACTCGTTGGCCGGTACGCAAGTCGATGGCAACCAATATGCCTGAATGGCCGACGGCATAGACGCGTCCACGATCGATGACCGGGTTGCCCGCCACGTCGGGCATGTTGGCGGCGGCTTCGGTCCGGCGCACGGAAATCACGTTGTCGCTCCACAGCGATGCGCCGGTGTCCACGCGCAGGGCGGCGATTTCGCCGCTGGTGAAAGCCGTGACGGCGACGCCGCCGTCTACCGCCGGTGCGGGACCGCCGAGCAAAATGGTCTGATTGGAGGCGCCTGAATATGTCCACAGAACTTTGCCGTTGATCGCCGCTACCGCAACCGCCTGATTGTCCACGGTCACGGCGAACACCCGGCCGCCGAGAACCGTCGGCGCCGAATGGATGGGCGACTCAAATGATGTCCGCCACAGCACCTTGCCGTTGGTCGCATTGAGGGCCAGGATTTCAGCAAAGCCGCCGGTCACGAATAACCGATCCTCTTCGAAGGCGATGCCGCCGCCCAGAAACGCACCGTCCCGTTCCCGCTTGGGCGGCGTCACGACGCTCCACAGCCGCCTGCCGGACTTGGCATCGAAAGCGCAAACCCTGCCCTTGCCGTCAACGGTAAAAACGCGGCCGCCGCCGACGATCGGCGCGGCAAGGTCGCGGTTGCGCTTGCCCGACCCCACGCCGATGTTCGCGCGCCATGCCAGTCTCGGATTTTCGGCTATGATCATGTGTTGCATGGCGTGATGGGACAGTCCGCCGGATTGCGGCCAATTCACGCTGTCTTCCGGGCGCGGCAATATGACCTGTGTATCCACGGACTCGACGCTGGGCCGCAGGTCACGCTCCAGCGCCAGCACGGAAATGCGGGTTCCCTGCAGCTTCTTCTTATCCTTGCTGCTTTCGAACATGCCGAAGGGCCCGCCACCGCAGGCCGTTAGCGCGGCCCCCGCAACAGTTGTCGCAACCGCCTTAAGAGCAGCGCGGCGGAGGGCGGAATACCGGGGAAGGGTCATGGACGACCTATAACGGAAAGTGGGAAAATGAAGTGAGGAAAACTATGGTTTGGATGGTGCAGGATTAGACGGGGAAGCAGATGCAGCCGGTGTCTGTGACTTGTAGTAGGCCGCCAGATCCTGGGCACGGCTACGCAAACTCGGCGGCGTCGACGGCTCCATCAAGATCTGATCCACCAACTTCGCCGCGCGCGCGGTGTCACCTTCTTTCGCCGCCAGCAGCGCCGACAGTTCCAGCGCCGAGGCGTTGAAGGGATTCCCCGGATTGAGCAGGGGCGAAAGCATCACTTCAAGAGTCTGGGGCGGCGCGCGATCGAGACTATGCAAGACTTGCAGCAGCGTCGCCAAGTCGCGCAGGGTGGCGTCGGCCTTGGGATTCGCGGCCAGCGCCTTGTAGACGGCGACGGCGCCATCCACGTCATTTTTTTGCAACAGGATTGCGGCGCGTTGTAATTGGGCGATCGCACCGTAGCCCTCGCCGGTATTGCCGGCCAGATCGGCGAGAATGCCGAGCGCGTCATCGGTCTTTCCATCTTGCAGGTCCTTGGTGGCCTGATCATAGCGACGCGCGAGTTCAAGACGCTGGCTCACCAGGTGTGCGCGCCACTGCTGCACACCAAACACGCCAAGCACGATGAGCGCGAATCCGGCGATGATGAAAATGCCGTAGCGTTGCCAGATCTTGCGAAGTTCTTCCTCGCGCAGATCGGCTTCGATCTCCGACATCAGCCCTTCCAGTTCGGGGTCACGCTCGGCGGCATCCGGCAACGCGAGGCCAAGCTTGGCCAACGCGGCTTTGGTCTTGCTGGTTTTGCCTCCTGTCCCAGGCGTGGGCGGAATAATCTCAGCGGGGGGCGCCGAGGCGGCGTCCTTGGCTCTGCTCACCGGGTTACCTCATACTAGGTCGAAGGCTGCATGGGCCGGCGGTGGCGGCCCAGATGACCCCGCGCGGCACGTCAACCGGGGGGCCGGTCAAAAACGTGCCCGAACATAATGAGTCGGTTCGGGGAAGGCAATTCTTCCACCCGGCCTTTCGCTCGATAGGCCACCCGGACGGGAACCCTATCCGCTTATTTTTGCCTGCCTTAATTCGCCCGGCGCGTTGCCGGATACCCGGGTGGAAATGGGGACGGGCG
This sequence comes from Rhodospirillaceae bacterium, assembly GCA_004297485.1. Classification (GTDB taxonomy): domain Bacteria; phylum Pseudomonadota; class Alphaproteobacteria; order Rhodospirillales; family Rhodospirillaceae; genus SCTM01. Next base: position 17,664 of record SCTM01000116.1, on the reverse strand, counting down.
GCCATCTGAGCGCGTAATCGGCCCCCAGCCGGGCGTGTCCGGGCCCGGAAAGCAGCAATGCTAAGGAATTGGTAACCCGGCCGGGGTTGAATGGCGTTAACTCTCGCTTTAGGTCCTTATGGAGGACCCCCATGACATTCTCACCATGCCCCCTCGGCTGCGGGTCGGAAAACCTAAAAGCTGCTTTACCGAAAGGCGCGCTGGCACGACGGATACTGATCGCCGCCGTGACGCTCGGCGTTCTTGCCGGCTGCCAGGACCCGGCACCCGCCTACTATCAGGCGTTCGGCTTTCAATGCGCCGAGCATCACAGCAAAGTTGCAGATGCCATGTGCAACAAGTCCCATGACCCGGGCTCCGCCAAGGCAAGCCGCTTTTGTTATAAGTCCCTGGGCGGGACCAATTGCTTCGATCAGCCTGATCCGAATAGGTATACCCAGCCTATCGGTTCGCCCGGCTAATTTACGAAGGCCTTTATTGCACTGTTGATCCCAGACGGGCTGTCGTGGAAGGATCAGCCCATGGGTTCTGTTATTGCAGTCCAGGGCCGATGAGCGCGGTCGTCCGTTTTCCGGATGTCCGGAGCAAGGCTCCGTCACTTCACTTCACGCGCGCCGAATTCCATCGGCTCTTAAGTCTTTATAGCAACCGGGTGATGACCGGCGAATGGCGCGACTATGCCATCAGTTTCGGCCCGGCCATGGCGAACTTCTTCATCTTCCGCCATAGCTTCGAGAATCCACTGTTTGTCATTTCCAAGCTTGACCCACGCGGCCGCGGCCGCCACGGACGATTTCTGGTCTCCAGCCGGGGGCAAAAGCTGGCCCAGTGCCACACCCTGGATGATGCCTTGGCGGTATTTCAGCGGCCAATGAAGCTGATTACCGGATAGGGTCCTCGTCCCATCCCTTCGGTCATTTAATTAGCATAGCTGACGTCTATATTTTGTGCTGCGCGCACCAGTTGTGGCCAAATCAGGCGTTAAAAAACTGTTTCCTAAAAATATCTATATGTTTCTGAGGCATGCACAGTGCTCACACCTGACATGCGACTATCTCGCATTGCAACAAAAGGCAAGTGAGCTATGTTGTCTCTCACAGGGTGGGATTGAACACTCGACAGAAAAGGAACGTAAGTTATGGAAAAGTATGTAAATTCCCTCGAGGGGGTTGTTTTGGTCCTCGTCACACTCCTCATGGCAGGAAGCTTCGTGAGTTTGGCTCCCAGTCCGTTCTGATGGATTTCCCGGTGGGAGGTTGCCAGAGCGTTAATATGTTAATCTGCTGCAAATCATCAACTTAGAGCGCGAATCACCTTCTCTTCTCCCAAAGGTAACCGCGCTCTAAGTCTTTTTTTCCGACACGTGCTCTGCGTCGGCACCTTTCAGAAAATATAATCATTTCAGTGCTTTCCTGTGCCGCGAACCCAGTGAAAGCTATTTTTTTGCCCGAAAGCCAGGTTGAATAGCAGGAATTCTATATATAAATGATATATATAGCTTCATATCTAATGTGGTTTTCATAATTCTAGCCACGGTACGCGACCAGAATCGTACCGACGGCGACCAATAAAATTCCGAGCCAATTGGACCCCGAAAGCTTTTCCCCGAGAAACACCGTCGCAAAGAGCGCCACCAGGATAACGCTGAGCTTGTCGACCGGCGCGACCTTGGCCGCGTCCCCCAATTTGAGGGCGCGGAAATAACACAGCCAAGACCCACCGGTTGCCAGTCCCGATAGGGTCAGGAACAGGTAACTGCGTCCGGAAACCGCCCCTAAGGATTGCCACTGCCCAGTCGCCGCGAGGATGAGGGTCAGAACCGCAAGAACGACAATCGTGCGCAAGAAGGTGGCGAAGTCCGAACTGATATTCTCCACGCCGACCTTGGCGAAGATCGCCGTCAGGCCGGCGAAACCGGCGGACAGCAACGCCCACGGCAACCACGTGAGAAAAAGCGATTTCATGGCGTCTTCCTTGCTGGACTCTGCGGTTCAACGCGACAGCGTTATCCGATCACATGAAATCGGCAAGCGACTTGACTATCCCGGCCACCACATTGTCCGCATCGCCAGGACGCGACGGCGCACGCATCAAGATATGGCGCGCGGGCGACGCGCCGCTGATCGAAACCTGCACAATATAAAAATTTGTCGGGAAAAGGAGGCGGCCACCGATGTGAACACCGGTGGCCGCGGAGCCCTTCCCCGGGGGAGGGGCAAGTCAGGGCTCCAGAGAAGCATGAGGCATCTTACAATGTTCGGGGACACCTGGTGTTAATTTCTTGTCAGTTCATTGCCGAACTCATGCAAAGACCGCCCCCGCGAATGACAAGCTGTCGCATTGATACGATCTGTTACGCAAGACGGAAGGCCATGGAAATGGACCCCAAGGTCCCGCCGCAAGATCGGACATGCTTGCCCGCGTTTGAATCAAGAAATGCCCCAGATTCATGGAGGTAACATACACTTCCTCTGGGAATGCCGACGGACCGCTGAGAACAGCTAGGGCGTGAGAAGGCGGGCGTACGACTCGGGTGTAAAGCCCACCAATAGTGGCCCGCTCCACTCCAACACCGGCCGCTTGATGATCGAGGGGTGAGCAACCATCAGGGCGAGGGCTTTGGCTTGATTCAGATCGCGCTTGTCACCGTCCGGTAACTTGCGGAAGGTGGTACCCGCACGATTGAACAATGTCTCCCAACCGCGTTCCTTGCACCACCGTTCCAGACGGCCGCGATCGATGCCGGCGGTCTTATAATCGTGAAAATCATAAGCGACATGACGAGCCGCGAGCCACGCCCGTGCCGCCCGGACCGTATCGCAATTCCTGATGCCATAGAGGATGGTCGCAGCCATGCCGGTTACCTAATTTCCGTGGGAACCAATATCGACCTTCCGGTTAATGCGGGAGGCCCGGTGACGGTGGCCGGATATTTTAGCCGTCGGATATTGCACTCGGGCCCATAGCCATTCAACATACACGCGCAAATTGCGGATGCGCTCGAGAAAGCAACAGGGGGTATACACCATGATGAATAGAGTTATTCGCGCGGGGATTATGAGCCTGGTGATTGCGACGAGTTTGATGGCCCTGAGCGAGGCGGTCGCGGCGAAGAGCGCGGACCCGGTCGAGACCTGCAGGAATCCGCTCCTCACCTATCGGCAACGGTACCAATGCCAGGAGGAACTGGACAACGTGCAGACGAAGGCCGATCAAAAGAAAGTCGTGCGTAAATTCTCCGACCTGATTCGCGCCGCGGAAAAAGCCAACGCCGATAAGTGAGCTGTCCCACGACGATTATGTGGATAGCAGAGAAGATCCACAGATCTAGAAGCGGGCTGCGAAACTTTCAGGCCTTGCGCGCCGCAATGGCTTCCGGCAACGCGGGCACAACGCCCTCAGCGCGGTTTTCGAAGAAAGCGCCGTCCGCCATAACCAGAGCCCGTGCCCAAATACGGCGCGGTTCGCTGGGCTCACGTCATGCACCTGCCGACGAACATAAACTAAACCTTGGCCCCGCCCATATACGAAGTAGATTGGGCGCCGTTCGTAATGGCTTCAGAGCTCCTGTTTGCGTTGACAGGCTAGATCCGGGATTTCGATTTGATGGATTCGTCAGTGATGATTTCGACGATCATTCCTGTTTTCAACGAAGAGGGTTCCGTACCGCTGCTGATCCCGAAGATCGTGGCCGCGCTTGAACCACTCGGATGCCCCTTCGAAATCATTACCGTCAACGACGGGAGTACGGATCGGTCGGCGGACGTGCTGGCCGAGCTCGCCGCCCGCGAGCCCCGGCTGAAAGTCATCAATCTCGCCCGCAATTACGGTCAAACCGCCGCCATGATGGCCGGCTTCGATCACTCGCAGGGCTCAATCATCGTTCCCATCGACGCCGACCTGCAGAATGACCCCGCCGATATTCCGCGTCTTCTCGCGAAGTTGGACGAGGGCTTTGACGTCGTCTCGGGCTGGCGGCGGTTCCGGCAGGACGACGCCATCCGGCGCAACCTGCTCAGCCGCTGGGCGAATAGGTTGATCTCCTGCCTGTCGGGCGTGCGCCTTCACGACTACGGCTGTTCGTTGAAAGCCTACCGCCGTTCCGTCATCAGCCGCGTCAAGCTCTATGGCGAAATGCATCGCTTTATCCCGATCTATGCCGCCTGGTACGGCGCCCGGATTGCCGAAATCGAAGTTGCCCATCATCCGCGCCGTTTCGGCAAATCCAATTACGGGATGATCCGCATCTTCAAAGTCGTCCTCGATCTGACGGTCGTCTGCTTCCTCGACCGATGGATCGGCAAGCCGATTTATATCTTCGGCGGATTCGGTCTGTTATGGATACTCGTGTCGTTCGCGACCCTGCTATATGTCTTGTACCTAAAGGTGTTCGAAGGCCTGTCGATGATTCTCACGCCCCTCCCCTTGCTGGTCGCGATGTCATTTATGATGGGCGTGATGAGTATTCTCATCGGATTGCTGGCTGAAATCGTCGTGCGCGGCTATTTCGAGTCGCAGTCGAAAACCACCTATTATGTCCGCGACACCGTGAATCTTGGCCCGGCTACGCCGAACCTTAGCGCGTAACACTGTAATGTGCGGCTTCGCGGGATTTGTCGGCGTTGGAACGGAAGACGACATCCGGTCTATGACCGCGTGTCTCGTCCACCGGGGCCCGGACGACGAAGCCTTTCACGTCGATACCGCCGACAGGGTTTCTTTGGGCTTCCGCCGACTCATCGTTCTCGATCCGGCGGCTGGCCGGCAACCGATGGCATGTCCCGAGCATGGTCTGGTCGTTGTCTTCAACGGCGAAATTTACAATCACGCGGAGTTGCGGCGCGAACTTGAAGGACTGGGCTGCCGCTTTCGCAGCAGTCACTCCGACACCGAGGTTCTGCTGCACGGCTATGCCACTTGGGGCAAGGACTTGCCGCTGCATCTCGACGGCATGTTCGCGTTCGCGATCTGGGATAAGCCCCGCCGCCGGGTCTTCTGCGCGCGCGATCGCTTCGGCGAGAAGCCGTTCTATTACGCGGCAACACCGAATCTATTTGCGTTCGGTTCGGAGATCACCGCGCTGCACGCCCATTCCGGGTTCTCCGACAGCCCTGATCCTGCCGCCGTGCAAAAATTCTTTGCCTATGGCTACGTTCCCGCGCCACGCACGATATACCGACTCGTGCGGAAACTCGAACCAGGCACAACACTCACCTACGATCTCGACACGCAGGAAGTTCGTCACACACGCTACTGGCGCTTTGCCATTGAAGCCGAAGGCGACGCGCCCGCCGACCGAATTCCCGCACTCGCCGAAGAGCTCCGCGCACTGTTGACCTCCGCCGTGTCGCGCCGGATGGAAGCTGACGTCCCGCTGGGTGTATTTCTCTCCGGCGGTATCGACTCAACCGTGATCCTCGCGCTCGCCGCCCGTGCCCGTGGCCCGGCGGGAATCGACAGCTTCACCATCGGGTTCCGCGAGCCCTCCTATGACGAAGCCGCCTTCGCGCGCGCCGCCGCCGCCGCCATCGGTAGCCGACACCATGAGCGTATCGTCGATATCGGCGATGCCCGTGCCGAACTGCCCGCCCTGCTCAGCAGACTCGACGAACCGTTCGCGGACCCTTCGATTCTGCCGACACATCTCCTCGCGCGCTTCGCCCGCGAACACGTCACTGTCGCCCTCTCCGGGGATGGCAGCGACGAACTCTTCGCCGGATACGATCCCTTCGGCGCCTTGGCCCCGGCCGCGCTCTATCGCCGCTTTGTGCCTGGGCCATTGCACCGCCTGCTACGTGTGGTGGCCGGAAAACTTCCGCGCGACAATCGCAATATGAGTTTCGAATATCGTGTCCGTCGCGCGTTGCGCGGTGTCTCGCAGCCGCCGTCGTTGTGGAACCCGGTCTGGCTGGGACTGCTGGCGCCCGAGGAATTCGAAGCCTGCTTCGAGAATCCTTTGCCGCCGGAGATCCTGTTCGAAGAGGCGATCCAGGCTTGGACTCAGAGCGCAAGCCGCGACCCGGTCGACAGAACATTGGAATTCTATACCAACTTTTATCTGCCGGAGATGATCCTGGCGAAGGCCGATCGCGCCAGCATGCGCGCCTCACTGGAAAGCCGGGCGCCGTTTCTCGACCGGAACCTTGTCGCCTTCTGCCAACGCCTGCCCCACGGCTACAAGATGCGCGGCGGCCAGCGCAAGTTCCTGCTCAAGGAGGCTTTCCGCGGACTCGTCCCCGATTCCGTTCTCGCACGCCGGAAGAAGGGCTTTGGCATTCCACTCGTGGATTGGCTGGGTGCGCTTGAACATTTGCGTGCGGCATTCGTTCCGGCGGGGATGCGCCCGGCCTACGCCGATGCACGCTGGCGCGGTTTTCACGGCAAGACCGAAGATGAGCGCCTGTTCCTGTGGGGACACATATGTCTTGCCCAAATCGCGTCGCGTTCATGACACAGACCCCAATGCGCCCCGTCGAGCGGATCTTTCGCTACGGTATATCCGGAGGTGCTATCGCCCTTTTGTTCAGCGTATCGATTATCGGGCTTGTCCGCTTTCTGCCCGCCGTCGGCCCGGTCGGTGCGAGCTTGATCGCATTTTGCATCGCTCAGCCCTTCGCATATGCAACGCACCGGATGGTTACCTATCCGGACGCCAGTTCCGCGCCAGACGAAAAATCCGCGCGCCGCGTGCGGTTTGTGATCACCAATCTCGGCGGTCTTGTCGTGGCGACCGGCGGCATGGCGCTGGTGACCCGCGTATTACACAGCTCGTATCTCTGGGGTATCGCACTCAATTGGGTGTGCATTCCGGGGATTAACTTCTTGATCTACCTATATTGGGTCTTTAACGTCGGATCGTGGTCTAAAAGAAAAATCCTGTGACGATAATGTCGCCCGCCGAAAACACACCCGACATTACCGGCGGCTCCCCCGAACGTTTCGGCTTTTCCTGGGATACATACGCGGAGCTGCGTCCGGAGCATGAGACGCAATTTCGCCTTTGGACTGCGCCCCTTCAGCCCGAGGATTGGCGCGGTAAAGCGTTTCTCGACGGCGGGTGCGGCATGGGCCGCAACAGTTACTGGCCGTTGCGTTACGGCGCGGCGCGCGGCGTCGCCATCGACGTCGATGAGCGCACCTTATCCCGTGCACGCCAAACGCTTGCGGGAATCCCAAACGTTGAAGTTCGGAACGCCAGCATCTACGACATTCCCGAGCACGACGCCTTCGACATCGTCTTCAGCATCGGCGTGGTCCATCACCTGGCGGACCCCGATGCCGCGGTCGCCCAACTTGTAAAGGCTGCCCGGCCAGGCGGCACCGTACTCGTCTGGCTCTATGGCCGTGAAAACAACGGCTGGATCATCTGGCTGTTCAATCCTGTTCGGCGCCTGCTGTTCAGCCGCCTGCCGTTGCGGCTGGTACACTACCTATCCTTCCCACTTACGGCAGCGTTATGGATCGCACTCCGCTGCGGCGCCGGCCGAATACCTTATATGCGCATGCTGCGCGGCTTCGACTTCAGGCACCTCCGCGCGATCGTGTTCGATCACATGATACCGCGCATTGCCCTCTACTATGATCGGAATGGCGCCGTGGATCTCCTGACCCGCGCCGGTCTTACGAATATCCAGGCGACGTGGACCAACAAGATGTCCTGGACCGTGGTCGGCCAGAAGCCGTCCGGCGAACCATGAGCGTAGGATCAGGCTTTTTCGCGCGCACCGCCCCCAGTCTCGCGGGGTTGCTGGCACTGGCCGTCTTTGCCGGGCTGTGGATGGGCGGGGCGCAGACGGTCTACACTCATCTGCTGCTCGTTTGGGGCATGATCCCATTCCAGTACCCGTTTCTGGATTTGGACGGCGCGCTCGCCGCCTGGGACTGCTCCCGCACAGGGGTCGATGTCATTCTTGCCGATCCGTGCGACGTCCTACAGCGCGGCTATAACTATCCGCCGTTCTGGATGACGATCGACTGGATTCCCCTCGGACGTCCCGACCGGATCGGTGTGGGACTGGCGCTGAGTGCCGCTTTCCTGCTTTCCCTATCGGCCTTGCCGCGGCCGCTGTCGCGGACCGAGACCATGCTGCGGATCGCCGCCGTACTGTCCACCATGATCGTCTTCGCCATCGAGCGGGCAAACCCGGACCTTTTGATTTTCCTGCTGGTCATTCTGATGCTGAGCCTGCTGCGTCGATCGTTGATCGCACGCACGGCCGGATACGGCATCGCATTTCTGGGCGGCGCAATTAAGTACTACCCGTTCATCCTGCTCAGCCTCATGGCGCGGGAGCGTGTTCGTGTCCTCATCCCTGTGATACTCGCCGCGGTCATGGGGCTTGGGCTTTTCTTCTATCACTACCTCGCGCAAATTCGCGAAGGCCTGCCCCATATCGCCAGTGGCGGACCCTTTGGCGACATGTTCGGAGCGCGGAATTTTCCCATGGGGGTGTTCCTTATAGTCCGGCATCTCCTAGATTCATCGGCCGACGATAAGCTTAGAGCCATCGACTCCACGGCCATCGTCATTGGCATTGCGGCATTGATCGCGACAGCCCTGTTGGTTGCTGTGGTTGTGCGGACGGCAATCACGGTCTGGCGAGCCTCGGACATTCCTGGCGCCGTTGCGCGGCTTGACGAACCCCGCCGCTATGCGCTGCTCGCCGGGGCTCTGCTTTTGGCAGGCTGCTTCATTGCCGGGCAAAGCATCGGCTACCGCGGCGTTTTCTTCTTGCTGATCCTTCCAGGACTATATGCACTGGGACAGGACGAAGCAGCCGGCCGGGCGGCCGTCGCCGCGCGCTGGGCGGCCATTGGTGTTGTTCCCTTGATGTGGGCGGAGGCGATCCGGCTTTGGATTTATACGGCCATCGCCGGACATCTGCCGCCGCTCCATGGCCGTTATGTCATGGTGCTCGAGCAGCCCGTGGGCGCGATTGTGTGGGGCGTGCGCGAAATTGCGTGGTGGCTTCTGGTCGCGCTTTTGTCACTCATTCTACTTGGGTTTTTCGTCGACTCGCCGGCGTTCCGGTTTCTTGGGCCGCATTTATCGATAAGGCGCACATCATGACGGCGCCGGCATACAATGCCGCGTTCTACGATCGCGCGGAACAATCACAGCTTGCCGCACGTACGATCGTGCCGATCATTCGATCCTTTACAACGATCGCAAGCGTCCTCGACGTCGGATGCGCGCGGGGAACCTGGCTTGCCGCGTGGGTCGAGTCCGGATGCACCGACTACATGGGTGTCGATGGCGCTTCGGTCAGGCGCGATCAACTGGTGATCGACGAGACGCACTTCGTCACGACCGATCTTTCGTCTTCCTTCGATCTAGGCCGGCGTTTCGATTTCGTCCAATGTCTTGAGGTCGCCGAACACCTGCCTTGTGCGCGCAGCGCCGGCTTGGTGGCCAATCTTGTCAATCACGCCGACGTGATCTTGTTCTCCGCGGCGCCGCCTGGGCAAGGCGGCGAGTTTCATGTCAACGAGCAGCGGTATGATTTCTGGCGCGCCCTGTTCGCTGCGCACGGCTACGTGGCATTCGATTGCCTGCGGCCGAAATTGCGGGGCATGAAGGCGGTCCCCTTCTGGTATCGCTACAACCCGATTCTTTACGTGAAATCCGAAGCGGTCGGGAAATTGAGCGCACTGGCGCTCGACGATCGGTTGGCGCCGGACACTTCAATTCCCGATGTCGCGCCCCTGGCCTTTCGCGCGCGCAAGGCCTTGATACGACTCATGCCTGCCGCGCTGATCAATACCTTGGCACGCCTCAATGCCAGGCTGACGTAACGGCCGGGCGGCCGCACTGGGGGCTGCACTGGGGGCCGAACTGTACTACCGCACTTGGTTGCCGTGGGCTAAACTCCTGTCGCCATGGCGGATGAAAAGTTTCTCGTAACACTGGTTCGAGCGCCCATTGTGTCGACGACGCGGGCGCTCAACAACGAAGCGACGCCCTGCATCGCCTTCGCCTATCTGAGCGCCTATCTGCGATCTAAAGGCTACCGCACCCATGTGGTCGATGGGATCGCCGAGGCCCTGAACCGCGTGTGGCAGTTGCCGGAGTTTCCCGGCTACCAATGCCACGGCCTGACCTTCGCGGAAGTAGTAAGCCGCATTCCGCCGGAGACCCGCGTCATCGGCTTCTCGACCATGTTCTCGGGCGAATGGCCGATCGTTCGCACCCTCATCCGTGCCGTGCGCCAACGTTTCCCCAACGCACTGATCGTTGCCGGCGGCGAGCACATCACCGCCCTCACGGAATACAGCATGCGCGACTGCGCGGAGATCGACGTCTGTGTCTGCGGCGAGGGTGAACGCGCGCTGTTCGAGATCTGCGAAGCCCATGGCAACGGCCGCGACTTTTCAGCCGTCGCCGGGGCGGCCTACCGCACCGGCGACGGTACCATCGCTCTGATTGCCGGCGAGCGCATCCGCGAGGTCAGCGACCTTGCCTGGCCGATCTGGCCCGACGGCTACATGGAACGGTTCTGGACCGCCGGCAAATCTTACGGTGTGCAGACGGCGCGCGACATGCCGATCATTGCCTCGCGCGGTTGCCCTTATCAGTGCACCTTCTGCTCGAACCCGCGCATGTGGACGACGCGATATATTCTGCGCGATATCGACGACCTCATCGGCGAGATCAAATCATACGTGGCGCGCTACGATATCACGGCGCTGCAATTCTACGACCTGACGGCGATCACGAAAAAGCGCTGGACGCTGGAGTTCTGCCAGCGGCTGATCGATGAAGGACTCGATTATCTCAATTGGTCGCTACCTTCGGGAACGCGCAGCGAGGCGCTCGACGGCGAGACCCTGGCAATGCTCAAGCGGACAAACTGCAACTACCTTGTCTATGCGCCGGAAAGCGGCTCGCCCGAGACTTTGGTCAAGATCAAGAAGCGCATCGAGCTCGACTCCCTGACCCAGTCGGTGCTTGAGGCCAAACGCCAAGGCATCATCGTTCGCACCAACCTGATCATCGGCTTTCCCCACGAGACGCGGCGCAACGTTTTCCAGACGATTCGCTACGGACTTTACCTGGCGTGGAAAGGAGCGGATGAGGTCACCATCAACATTTTCTCGCCCTATCCGGGCACCGAGTTGTTCACCGAATTGACCGGTCAAGGAAAGCTGACCCTCGACGACAACTATTTCCTGGCGCTGACGTCGTTGAACAGCGATTACACCATGTTCAATCCGCTGACCTGCAATGACCGCATGAGTTCCCGCGAGCTGGCCGTCTATCGCATCGGCTTCATGCTCACGAACTACATCGTCGGTTATATTCGGTTTCCATCGCGTATCTGGCGGACGGTCCGCAATATCTTCTTTGGCGGCGACGCAGCCACCGTGCTGGAGCATCGCCTCAAGGATGCGCGCAAGAAGGCCGCCGCTCGGCGCGCCGGAAGCGCGGCCAGGGTCAGCGGTTAGGGTGGATGTCCGGCCTATCAATCAAATATGCACGAATCACGTGCTTATGACGCCGCTTCTGCTCTGCGCTTCCAAATACCGCTTTTTGGTTCGACCGGCAGGTCCGTCATGCCCAAAACACCGCAGGGAACCTGGCGGTCCTTGAGTTCGCGCTTGAACGCCTCGGCAATCGCCTCGGCCGTCCACGTGGCGCGCACCACGGGAGGAAGCAGCAGCGCGGGGTGGACGTAAAGTTGAATCTCGTCCTTATCTATACGGATCACCTGACCGTTCACGTCTTTCGAAAGATCCGACAGCAGAAATTCCACAACCGGCGAGTTCGCTTCCGGCTTCTGAATATGGGCATACAATCGCGCCCGTTCTTCCGGCGACGCATTGTGTGACACACCCATTCGTGTCGCGCCGAGCGGCGACAGTCCGTTTACGCGCACGCCCGATCCGGCCAGCTCCATCGCCCACGTGTAGATCATCGATGCGACCGCGCCTTTGGTCGCGCCGTAGACACCCATCGTCGGCATACCCATGTGCGCGCCCGATATGACGTTGATGATCGAGCCCGACCCCTGCTTCAGCATCGGCTTGACGGCATGACCGGTACAGAAGAGCGGGCCGAGCACGTTGGCATCGACCATCGACCGCGCGGTGGTGGGATCAAAGGCATCGATTTTCGCCACGTGGTATAACCCGGCATTGTTGACGAGACCGTCGATCTTGCCGAAGGCCGAGATGCAGGTTTCGATCAGCCGGCCGGCCTCCTCCCATTTGGAGACGTCTGCGACACATGCAACGGCCTTTCCGCCTTCCGCCATGATCGCTGCCGCCGTTTCGTTCGCCTCGGGAGCGTCGATATCGTTGACGACCACCGACGCGCCTTGACGAGCCGCGCCCTTGGCGCAGGCGGCGCCGATGCCGCGGCCGGAGCCTGTGATAACGACCGCCTTGCCGTTCAATATGCTCATCTTGCCCTCGGGCTTTTCAGACGCGCGGCGTCAAACCGGTTAAACGAGGTCAGCGGACGACGTTCGCGTATTGCACTCTCGGCGCAATGTGATGGAGATCGCGGAAGGACGGCGGCTGCCGTCCGCCTTCATCCTTGATCCCATACTTCACGGCCATTTCGGCACCGATCACCGTCTGGCCGCTCATCTCCATGAGCTTGGGATCGTTGTACAGGGCCCAGATAATATGTCCTGTAAATTCCGGTGTTTCCAGAGTCCCCTCCAGATGAGCGAATTTGACCGGATCGGATGCAATGATCCTCTTCAGCCGATCGGTCAGAAGACCTCCCATCCAGATGGATATAGCGGCGACGTTGTAATCCTTGAAGTCAACCGCCATGTCGGCGGCGAACTTGTCCATGCCGGCTTTGTGGGCGCCGTAGGCCGGCCCAAGCACGTAGTGGACGGAGCCCGACGCCGAGGTGAAGATCACGAGCCCATGGCGTTGTTTGACCAGCGTCGGCGCCGCGTAATAGCTGGCGACATAGCCGCTGCGCAGGCCGACATCGAGCATGTCGACAATCTCAAGCGGCTTTTCCCAGAAACCGCCCGGATTGGTGAGCGCGTCGCTCAGCGCGCATGCGTTGTTGACGAGAATGTCGAGCCGCCCCTGCTCCCGCAGAACCTGATCGACCAAAGCTTTGGTCTGATCATCGTCACTGTGATCGACACGGACGGCGATGCCTTTGCCGCCGGCGGCCGTCACCGCCTCCGCGGTCTCGTAAATGGTGCCTGGCAGCGATGCATCTCCGGCCTTCTCGGAGCGCCCGGTCACATATACGGTGCAGCCATAGCCACCAAGCGCGATGGCGATGCCACGACCGGCGCCGCGGCTGGCCCCGGTGACGACGGCAATGACAGGTTTTCCTTTGGACATATTCGCTTCTCCCGGATTGCGGCTACGGGTGGAACGGATTTGACATTCACAAAACAGCCTGTCGAGCCGGGATGCGAATGTTCGAATTGGACCACGCGATAGCGCCGCCGTTGTTGTCTGTTTTCCTCAACCAATATTCTTGCGGGTCTGCGCGCATCAGGCCCGCGACGTCCGATGACATCAGTGCCCGAGACGAAACCGCGTGCGCGCCATCGGTTGTCCCGCCACATCCGAGCGCGCATGGTAGAGCACGGACGTGCGCGCCGGCATGACGCCCTTTGCCAGCGCGTCTCCGGCCTCGGGGGCAACCGTCGTCAAATAAAGCTCGCGGCCATCGCCGCCACCGAATCTGATATTTGTAACACCCCCGGCGGGCAAAGCCACCCGCCGATCGACCGTCCCGTCGGGCCGCAGGCGGCTAAGCGTGTCAGAATGGTAGCCGGCAATCCAGATATTATCCTCGCAATCAATCGCCAGTCCATCGCAGTCCAGTTGCTTGGTGAGTGGCATCGCATTGCCGATGCTTCCATCGGACGCCACGTCATAGGCTGACGTGCCGACGAAGGTTTCGTTGTGGTAAAGGCGCCGGCCGTCCGCGCTGATACCAATGCCGTTGGAGAATTTGAGACTGCCGCATAACCGAGTCACGCGCCCGCCCGTGTCCAGCCGATAGAGCGCGGCAGGTCCAGGCGCCTCGCCCCGCGCGATCGCCGGAATATCAACCGTGCCGAAATAGAGCCCCCCCTTGCCGTCGTGCAGAATCTCGTTGACGCCATCAATCGGCCGACCGTCGATCGCATCAAGCAGCATGCCCGCCGCGCCGGTTGCCGGATTAAACCAGGCGATGCCGCCGGCACCGGAACTGAGGACCGCGCCATCCTCGTTAATGACGATGGAGCCGATCCATCGCTTGCCGGGCAGCCACGCGTCGGTGGTACCGTCCGGCAAACGCCGCCGGATACCGCCCTCTACGACGTCACTGAACCAGACAGCGTCCCCGTCTACGGCCAGAGCCTCAAGGTAATAGCCTGTTGCAATGGAATTGAATTCCATCTCTTAACCCCCTCACCGAAGTCAGTCGCGACTTCGGCACCGATGCGCGGCTTAAGATTGATGGTGTTCGCCTCGTGGCCACTCTTCTAATGGTACGATGCGCCATCCGCGACCGCATCGATCCATCGCTCGAACAATATCAAGATAATGCGGGCGCGATGATCTTATTAGACCGAAAAAACTTATCAATACGACGGCATGGATGGAATATCCTGAAGGCAGTTCTGCGCCAGCCGCGTGGCGTGATGCCAGAGGCGGCGATAGCGCGCTGCAGCGCGGCATTGGGCGGCCGAGACGATGGGAGGCGAAACGACGATGAACGCGGATCTGCTGAACCTGGATGGCCAGATCGCCTTTGTGACCGGGGCGGGCCAGGGCGCGGGCCGGGGCATCGCCCTCGCGCTTGCGCATCACAATGCCGGCGGCGTGGCGGTCAATGACTACATTCCCGAACGCGCCGCGGCAGTCGTCGCCGAGATCGAGGCATTGGGCGTGCGCGCCCTTGCGGTGCCCGCGGATGTAGGCGACCACGCCGCTGTCCGCGCGGCGGTCGCCGCAGCAACCGCGAAATTGGGTCCCGTCACAATCCTCGTCAATAATGCGGGCAATGCCGGTCCCAATGCGCAAATGGGCTTGTCGCCGTTTTTCTGGGAAACCGACCCCGCCGAATGGGAACGTTATTTCCACACCAACCTCCGGGGTGTGATGAACTGCGCCCATGCGACAATACCGGGGATGGTGGCCGCACGCCGGGGCAGGATCGTGACCGTCGTGTCCGACGCGGGTCGTGTCGGCGAGGCGCGGCTTGCGGCCTACGCGGCGGCCAAGGCGGGGGCAGCCGGCTTTGTCCGCGCCATCGCGAAGGAGACCGGACGTTTCGGAATCACGTCCAATGCCATTTCGCTTTCGTCACTGGAACCGCCCATGGACGAGGCGACAAAGGCCGCATTCCTTGAAAGCGATCAGGCGAAAGCGCTGGTTTCCCGCTATGTCATTCGCCGCCTTGGCAAGCCCGACGACGTGGCCGCCATGGCGCTGTTTTTATGCTCGAACGCCGCGGGATGGATCACGGGACAGACCTATCCCGTAAATGGCGGCTACAGCTTTGCCATATGACGCGCCCTTGGGTCGTCCAGCCGATGCACGATATCTGACGGGAGAGCCGGAATATGCCGAAGATAGGAGATATGCGGAACAAAGCCGCGCTGGTGACGGGGGCGGCTTCCGGTCTGGGCCGTGCCACGGCGCTTGAACTGGGTCGCGCCGGTGCCGCCGTCTGTCTGGTCGATGTGAATGACGCCGGGCTCCGCGAGACGTTCGATCAACTGCGCGCGGTCGGCGCCACTGGGCTCGTCTATGTTACCGATCTTGCCGTGGGCGGGAATTGCCGGGAGGCCGTCGCGGCAGCGGTCAAGGCATTTGGCCGTCTTGATGCACTCTGCAACGTGGCCGGGGTTCTCATTCCATCCCATACCGCCGACATGTCGCCTGGGGACTGGGAGCGGACGCTCGCCGTCAATCTGAGCGCACCCTTTTACCTTATCCAAGCGGCAATGCCTCACCTGCTCGAAGCACAGGGTGCGGTGGTGAATGTTACCTCTCAAGCGGCCCTCATCGGACAAGCCTATACGGCGGCTTATTGTGCGGCCAAGGCCGGCCTCACCCACATAACCAAGGCGCTTGCCATGGAATATATGCACAAGCCCGTGCGCATCAACGCGGTGGCACCCGGCGGCATGATGACCACCCTCGCCCGGAATACCAGGATGCCCGAGGGTGCCGATCCCACACTGCTGAAGCGCTTCGTGCCTTTGCGCGGCCTGGTCGAAATAGATGATGTGGCCGAGATGGTCGCCTTTCTCGCGTCGGATGCCGCACGCGGCTATCATGGGGCCTGCATCTCCGTCGATCACGGGATCACCGCCGGTTGATACCAGGGAAGAGTACCAAGCCTGAAGCCAAGAGGGAGAAGGACGATGACAAACATCGATCAGAATGCGATCGCCACGTTGATCGCCAAGGAGGACATTAGGGACCTGGCGCTGCTCTACTCACGGGGAGTCGATCGCAAGGACATCGCCCTGCTTCGCACGCTCTATACAAAAGACGCCACGGACAGGCATGGCAAGCATTTCAGCGGCACGGCCGACGAGTTTATCGACTTCCTGGAGCGGTCGTTGCCTCACGCGCCCGTCACGAACCATTGTATCTGCAACCACCTGATTTCCGTCGACGGCGATAAAGCGGAAGGAGAGGTTTATGCCCTCGCCTGCCACACCTTGCCGGACGGCAAAGGCGGTATGGTCGAGGATGTTATGGCCGTCCGCTACGTCGATCGCTATCGCAAGGAAGGCGACGGCCGCTGGCGGTTCGCACTCCGCGACGTCTCCTTCGATCAGCAATTCGTTCTTCCGATCCCCACGCCCAAGGAATCGCCGATGCCGCCGGAGCAGGATCTGAGCTACAAGGTCCTTTCCACCCGCCTGTTCGCACGCGGCGCCCGAGCTTAGTGCAGCGGATATAGCGCGGCGGTCAGCCGTACGAACATCTCGCCGGAGAGGGTGTCATGCTGAGCACCGCCGCCATCGTGGCCGAGGCCGAAGCACGGATCGGCATTGCCGATTTGGAAGCGGACTTGCTTCAGCCCAACCTTGATCGGCTGGTGACCGCGATCAATGCCGAAGCCGGACTTTCGCCGCAGGGCGAAGCGGCCATACACGGGAGTCTCGTGCAGCGAACGGCGGACCGTCTGGACGGCCTCAAATGGCTGCGTGAGTATCCCGAGATAGACAAGGAAGCGATCGTCGATCCGGTATTTCTGACCGGACTGCCGCGTTCGGGGACGACCTTTTTCCAATATCTATTCGATCGCGATCCGCGTTTCCGCCTGATCCGCACGTGGGAGGCCATCACGCCATCGCCGCCGCCGGGCTACGATCCGGAGTCCGCCCGGCGCCGCCTTGCCGACGAGACGCGCCGCCGTCAGACCCCTCCGATCGAGGGTTTCGAGGCAATGCACCTGTTCGATGCGGACGGGCCCGAGGAGTGCCATGCGTTTCTCGAGCAGAGCTACGCGGCGGCGGGGTTCCACAACATGCTATGTGTGCCGTCCTATTTCGAATACCTGATGAGCGGACTGGATTTCACGCCAGCCTACCGTGCGCACAAACGGCAGCTGCAACTCCTTCAATGGCGCAAACCGCGGCAGCGCTGGGCGCTCAAATACCCCAACCACGTGATCGCCATGGACAACATCCTCGCGGTTTATCCCGATGCCCGCTTTGTCATGAC
>SCTM01000341.1 GCA_004297485.1 Rhodospirillaceae bacterium | reverse complement strand
TTCTTGAACTAGGTGCCGAAATGAACGGCGAGTGTATGACCGCCAGTGAGGGGTGACATAGTTAGTATAGGATTGATATATTATATGATGAGTGAGTAGGTGATGAGGTGTGTTGGTGTGTTTTTTTTGTTGATTGAGTGAGTAGAATGGTGTTATCAATGTAGATTATGAAGCTCGGTATAGTTTTTTTGTGTTGATGAACGTGTTCATGACCACCGAAACAGCAATTCATGATCAAAAAACGTAATGAACACACTCAATTGAACATCAATTCATGCTCATAGATCAAAAGAAACACACCAATCGATACGAAACGTGCATTGGAAAGTCAATCCAAACGTGTTATGAGCATCGATTATGACATTATATAGATAGAATATAACCAATTGAGGTCCATAAATTGATATAAATTGATATGAATCAATATAAGTCATCGATTGCATTATAGATAGAGGGTCAAAAAACAGGTCCAGAGCAAAAAAAGCAAATACACAATCAATCGATATATGCAATTAATCATGGATTGAGGTATAAACAGCATATCATAATCGATTTCGGATGTAGATTGCATATTCGAATAGAGGATAACCAATTATAGATATACCCAATCATCAATTTCTAATCGAATTGAGGATATAAATTAATATAATCGATCATAGATTCAATATACCAATCCAATCGATTATCGATTACCCCTTCCCTCAGCCTCCACAGGCTCAGCGCCCAGCTGAGGAGGTCAATGAGAGCAATGCCAACCTCGTCTCAGTCCTCAGGATTCCACAGGAATTCCTCATAACCAGAGCTCTCATTGCATGCATTACAACATGTCATTGGTGTATTGATAAGTGGTCTATAGATAGTATATACATTCGTTATGTGAGTGTTATAATAGAGGTTGAATCCAATCTCTGACTGAGTACTAAGGGTTCATAGAAATCCCAAAGCAGGGGGAATCCTGCGGAATTCCCCCTGCATTGGGATTTAAAAAAAATTTCTACCCTAGTGTATCTGACAGGAAAAGCAGTACCCCCCCCTCCTTCGGAGGTGTGTGTACTATCAATTGGCCAGACCTTGATCAGGTCTGTCCAATTGATCGCTTCGGAGCCATTCCGCTTCGCTTCATGTCTCCTCCGCGTGAGGTCAATCGCGTTCGCGATTGATTCGGTTTTTTTGTCGGCAATATTGTCAATCCGGACCGAAATGGGGGGGGTGGGGGGGGAGGGGGGGGGTCAATTCGATTGACTTTTTGGGGTCCGGAATAACGAATTTTTTTTCATAGGTTTCCTTGAAGCACTTTTTGGCACTTTTTGTCGAAACACGTACAACTACCCGGTCGACCGTTTTTTGACCTTTTTTTGACCTTTTTTGGGGTCCGGATTGCAATTCCGGGACAGCCTTCGATTAATCCCGGGGAAGGCCCGATTTTGGGGGGTATTTTTAATCGGAAATCCGGGCGGGTTATTACCATATATATATTAGTGTGGGGGAACTGCACTTTTTGCACTTTTTCATAAATTTTCGGGGTCCCTGAGTTTTTGTAGCCTTCCCCGGTACCCGTTTTGCAAATTTATTGCAATTGCGCGAGTTTTTTTTTCGGGGGGGGGTAAAAATACCCCCCCCCTGGGAGGGGGGGGTAGATTGCAATTTTCGAACATCAATGCAAACTTTATGATGCATTTTTTTTATGTTCAATCGATGTTGAAAAAAGTTGCAATCGGTGTTCAATCATGTCAATCGATGAATTGAAAGTCAATCAAAAAGTCAATCGGAGAGGTGGAATGGGGGGGTCTGGATTGCATTTTTTGATCATCCAATCGAGGTTGCAATTGATGTTCAATCGAGGTTCAATTGGGACTCAATTCGGACCCCCCAAACATCAATTCGGACCCCCCCAAACATCAATTCGAACCAATCCAACGATTGATTAATTGCAATTCATAGCAATCATAATCGATTCATAGCATCCAATTGACCAATTATCGATTGATTGCATATCATACACATCGAATATCAATCATACATAGCATCGAATGTCAATATTATAGTCATTAGATTGCATTCATTCACATTATATTGCATTAATTGACATAATCAAATGTAGTCAGAGATGCAAAAAACGCAATTCGACCATCTGGAGCATATGTTCAAT
>SCTM01000115.1 GCA_004297485.1 Rhodospirillaceae bacterium | reverse complement strand
GCCGGGCGTGCATGGCTTCTACGCCGGCAGCCCCCAGCGCGTCCGGCCCACCCAGCCGAACGCCATCGGAAACATCGGATGTGCGACGACACTGCCGTGACGACTGAGACGGCCATGCTGCGCATCGTGAAAAAGCGGGTTGAGATCGCCGATACCGTTGCAGAAATTGCGGATCGTGTCGGCCGTCGCATCCTGTAGATACGGCCCTTCCGGGCGCAGCTGCAGGCCGATCATCCGCCTGGCGGCGGCAACGGCTTCGTCGGTGATTTTACCTTCGGCTGGCGCTCCGCCAACATCGCGTTCAACAGCAGTCATGGTTTTCTCCTTATTCATTGCGTCAGGTTCGACGTAATGCTCGCCGGCCGGGGGAAAGTGAACGGCGGCATTTTTAGCGCGATCGGAAACTCAATTGTGCTGGCGGAACGGTCCGCCGCCGCGGCCATCCTCTGCCCGACCGGCACATTTGCGTTCTATTGCAAGCAACCGCTTGCCCCTGGATTCCGGCAACACCATAGAATGCATAATGCATTCTTTTTCTAGGTCGTCAAGACAACCTGAGATGATATATAATTTGGAATATCAACTCAAAGTGTTTCGCCGGATACCTCGTGCCGTGCGAAGCCGGAACTCGGGCTCACGCGCGAAAGTCAATCTTGTCGCTGCTGGCAATGGTGGCAAAACGACCAACACAATACAGCGCGCGCTCATGCTCCTCGACGGTCGCGCCGGCGCAGCAATCCTCCAGCACGACACATTCAAAGTCGCGGTCATGCGCTTCGCGCGCACCGGTGTGCACGACACCGTTCGTCGAGACGCCGCAAAGGAAAAGGCGCTCAACCCCGTTGGCGCTCAGGATCGGCTCGAGCGACGTGCCGTAGAAGGGGCTGACCCGGTGCTTCACAATATCGAAGTCACCTGCCTGCGGCGTGAGCATCGCATGGACAGCGGTGCCGTCCGTGCCAAGCTTGAACAGCCCGTTCTGCCGTGCGCGCGAGAATATCGGCGAGGCAGGTGGGCATTCGCGATAGTCCGGAGAAAAGCCAATCCGTACGTAACCAATCAGAACACCGGCGCTCCGCGCGGCGGCAATCGCCGCGCGCGTGTGCTCGAGAACCCCCCGATCGCGCATCAAAGGAACATACGTGGTTGCGTTTGGACCCGTCTCGCTAACGAGATCGTTGATCATGTCCATAACGAGGAGGATGGATTTCTTCATGACTGTGAGCTTTCGGTTGAGAGGTGGGACTGAAGGACCTTGGGTTCGTCATCCGCACCTAAGCGCGATGCGGATTGTGAGGATTGCACGGCCCGCTGCAATTCAAGCCAGCCGGCTTCAATATGGCGCCGTGTCGCCAGCATCGCCGAAGCGGTGTCCGCCTCGATGAAAGCATTGAGCAGTTGTGTGTGCTCGTCGACGGCGCGGCCAACACGACCGCCGATCTTGTTGATCAGATCGAACGGGTAGCGCGCCCATAGCACCTGCACGAAATGCAGGGTCTGCGGCATATTGGGAATATCAAAAATACGCCGATGGAAGCGATAATTGGCGGCGCGCGCTGCTTCATTTTCCTTGTCGGCGACCGCGCGCTCGAACGTCGCGGCAATCGCGCGCAACTCCTCGATGTCGGCGGCCGTCGCCTGCTCGACCGCGCCACGAATAAGCTGGGTCTCAAGGAGAATGCGCAGGTTGAGCATCTCGTTCGACGCGCTGATGTCAAAGGGCGCGACGGTTGCGCCACGATAGGAATCGCCGACGACATAGCCTTCGGCCGCGAGCAACTTCAGCGCTTCACGGACTGGCGTGATGCTGGTCTGCAACAACTTCGCGATCTCAAGCTGCTTGAGCCGCGCCCCTCGCGGAAACCGGCCTGCAATGATGCCCTCGCGGAGGAAATCGGCAACTTGCTCCTCCTTCGTCCGGTACTCCATCGTCAACGAACCCCTCGGGATTATAACGCGTCATATATAGTATCTCAGCCAGCCGCCGGAAAGCGCGTCGTGGCCACTGAAGGTCGGCGTTCTCACCTCGCGAGATTCGCCGCGCAAGACGTCATGCGCTGGCGAACCTATTTGTTCGCCGTTCGCATAAGACCTCACGCCGAAAAGGACGTCGCCTGTAGACCTTTCGCGGTCGCCTGCAGCAGGTCGCGCATTTCAGCCAGCCGTTCGAGGGGAAACGCACGCGTCGGTCCGGCGAGCGCAATTGAAGCGAACGGCGTTCCGGTGGCATCACGGAGCCCAACGGCGCAAGAACTCACCTCCGGGACGATGTCGCCCGCATTGACGGCAAAGTCCTCGGCATAAGAACGTTGCATCATGCGATGAATCCCTTGGACAGAGGCATCTGTGTAATCGCCCAGATGCGCCATGTTGCGGCGCATGGTCGCTTGCGCCTCTGTTTTCGGCAGCGCGATCAGTATCGCGGCACCGCCTGCCGCGAGCACAAGCGGCCTGCGGGTACCCGGAAAAATCGTGAGCGCCTTCGCCTCCAACTTGGCGCTGCCGACACGCGCGGCGCAGACGAAATCGTCGCCGCTGCGGAAGTACAAGAACGCGACACCGGAGGTCTGTTTCGCCAGCGCCGAAAGCCGGCTCCGCGCCGCGTACTGCAGCTCGTTGCGTTCCGGAAGCGACGATAACCCCAGTTCGAACAGCATCGGCCCCGGCACGTAGGACCGATCGCCCGGCCGCTGCCTGATCAACCGTTCACTGACAAGACACATCAGCATCCGATGCGCAGTG
>SCTM01000114.1 GCA_004297485.1 Rhodospirillaceae bacterium | reverse complement strand
GACTCCCGGCAGCCCTGCACAAGCAATTGTCGGGACTTAGCGCACGGCTCGAGAGGCGAAACTAGGAAGGGCCATTCCGACGCGCGCGAACGTCACATTCAAGGCAGTGGAGATTTTATGGTTTCAAAGACCTCTTCGCTGTGTTCGCGGTGGCGGCATTGAAGGGCGATCAGCCCCGTCTTGACCGGCCTCAGAAATAATCCGACCGACAGCACGATGAAGGTCGGCCACACTAGGGCATGCGCCACCCACATCGATGGCTGTTCCATGACTTCAAGGAGCAAAGACCTACAAAGGCCTGCCCAGTGTGAGCTACCCTTTCCACGACAATGAAACCACAGTCACATCCTGAGGGCGCATCTGCTTAAAAAACCGCAAAATCAATCTCAGCCAAGTCTTCGCCGGCCAGACGGTTGGAATCAAACAAACCGACGAACGCATTTGGCTCGTTAGCTTCATGGACTATGATCTGGGGTACTTCGACGACGAGGCATGCAGAGTGGAACCACTTGCAAACCCCTTTGGGCCCAAAGTGTTATCCATGTCTCCGGTATAATCCGTTACCTATGTGTCCGGTACGGACCATACAGGATTGGCGTCCCCACGGGGATTCGAACCCCGGTTACCGCCGTGAAAGAGGTATAACAGCGTTCTAGGCCGTCCGCAAGAGTCCGCAGAAGTCCCGTAAAACCAAGGAAAGCGCGGCTTTCTGTTAGCCATTGTCCGACCCGGTTCTGAGCCGTATATTGGACACGTATTGGACACGCTCGGCTCCTTGAGTTATTGCCGCTGGACGGCGGTAACACAGAGGGAGCTTAGAGCACAGGTATTGGACACGGGAGGCACGGCATGCCCCGCCTCGTCAGAGAAGTAAATTTATCGACCCGCGAAGCCCGCAAGCGCCTCACCGTGCGCCGGAAGCCCTACTACCGGGTTCTCGATGAAGGGCTGCATCTTGGCTACCGGCAAAGCCACACCGGTAGCGCCTGGGTCATCCGATGGTACAAGGGCGACGGCGGCTACGCTGTGGAAAACCTGGACGGCCGGCCCGATGATGTCCTAACGGCCGACGGCACAACAGTCCTCAATTGGAACCAAGCTCAAGCGCTGGCCCGGAAGGTCTTCGAACAGAAGCAGCGCCAGGCGAACAACCTAGAGGATGTTCCGACCGGTCCCTACACGGTCGAGAACGCCATGACGGATTATATGTCCGCCTATAAGCGCCGCGGCGGCAAGTCGGAAACCCAGACACAGTCCACGATCGATGCTCTGATCCTGCCGGACCTTGGTAGCATTGTCCTCAGTAAGTTGACCAGCCGCCGTATAGAAACTTGGCACGAACAGCTGACCAAGAAGGCCCCGCGTCTCAGAACGAAGCCCGGCGAAGGCCAGCGCTATCGTGAAAGCGACAATTCGGAACAAGGTATCCGGCGGCGTAAGTCGACTGCGAACCGCGTCCTGACGGTGCTCAAAGCCGCCCTCAACTATGCCTTTCAGAAAAGGAAAGTCTTAAGTGACGAAGCGTGGCGCATGGTCAAGCCGTTCAAGGAGGTCGACGCCGCGCGCGTTCGTTATCTGAGCGACAGCCAGGCACGGAATCTCGTCAAAAAAACCCCACAAGACTTCAAGCCGCTGGTCCAGGCTGCCTTGCTGACCGGCTGTCGTTACGGCGAGCTGACGGCCCTTGTTGTATCCGACTACAACGCTCACGCTGGCACGCTGCATATCCGAATCAGCAAAAGTGGCAAACCGCGCCACGTCGCCTTGACCGAGGAGGGCAAGGCCTTCTTCAAGGCAATGACCAAAAAGAAGCGTGATGACCAGCTTATCTTTACCAAGCGCGACGGCAGCCGGTGGGACAAATCCCACCAGCACCGGCCATTCAAACTGGCCAGCAAAAAAGCCAAGTTGGGGGCATTCACTTTCCATGAACTGCGGCACACATACGCCAGTCGGCTCGCCATGAAGGGCGTGCCCCTCGCCGTCATCGCTGCTCAACTCGGCCATTCGGACACTCGGATGGTTGAGAAGCACTATGGACACATGGATTCCTCATATATCGCGAACACCGTGCGCGCCGCGTTTGGAGAGATTGGAATTGTTTCGAGACGCTCGTCCATGCCCGAAGCTGCGTAGAGTGACATGACCGTACGTGTAGAAGTCAGACCACAGATGTTGAGGTGGGCACGGGAACGCTCCGGCGTTGACCCAGATGCACTCGCGCACCGATTCGTGCACCTGGATGCCTGGGAATGTGGAGATGAGAAGCCGACGCTCAAGCAACTTGAGCAATTCGCCAAGGCAACGCACACGCCGATTGGATATCTGTTTCTTCCGGAGCCGCCAGTCGAACGCGTTCCAATCCCTGACTTCCGTACCGCCGAGAATAGACGCATCGACCGACCCAGTCCTGATCTCCTTGAAACCGTCTATATCTGCCAGCAACGTCAGGAATGGTACGCCGACTACGCCAAATCGATGCGGGACACACCTCTCCGGTTTGTCGGCTCCGCAACGCTGAACAGCAATATCGAAGCCACAGCCGGTGCGATAAGAAGCGCCTTGGGTTTCGATCTTGAGGAACGGCGGCAGTGTCCGACGTGGACAGAAGCGCTGCGGCGTTTTATCGAGCAGGCCGACACCGTAGGCGCACTGGTCATGGTGAGCGGTGTCGTCGGTAGTAATAACCGGCGCAAGCTTGATCCCGACGAGTTCCGCGGTTTCGCACTTTCCGACAGTTTGGCACCACTCGTTTTCATCAACGGCGCCGATACAAAAGCGGCTCAGATGTTCACGCTTGCTCACGAACTGGCACATCTATGGCTTGGGCAGACCGCACTCTCCGACACAGCGCCGATCACGGAACCAACAAATAGGACGGAAATCTGGTGTAACCGGGTTGCAGCTGAATTGCTGGTCCCCTTGACGGTAATGAGGGCTGAATATCAGCGGGGGGCGGATCTTCGGACGGAGCTTGATCGCTTAGCACGGCGTTTCAAGGTCAGCACGCTTGTCATCCTGCGCCGCATTCACGACGCTGGCGGCCTCACCCGGGTTCAGCTTTGGGACGCGTACCGCGCTGAACTCGCGCGGTTGCGCGCGATGCCGCGAGGCACCGGCGGCGATTTCTATCTCACTCAGGCGGCACGAGTGGGCAAGCGTTTCGCGCGCGCCATCGTTGGCAGTACGTTGGAAGGACAAACACTCCACCGGGACGCATTCAGGCTGCTCGGCTTTTCCAAACTCTCCACGTTTCGGGAGCTTGGACACTCCCTTGGGGTGGCCTAATGGCGTACCTGCTTGATGCCAATGTCTTTATCCAAGCCAAGAACCTCCACTATGGCCTCGATTTCTGCCCCGCTTTTTGGGAGTGGATGATCTCCAAGAACGGCTCGAAGGAAGTATTCAGTATCCAGAAGGTTGAAGATGAGGTCGCGGCGGGCGCTGACGAGCTGGCCGACTGGGCAGCAAAGCGCGGCAAGGGGTTTTTCCTGACTCCGGACGCGGCCGTTGTTCCAACACTTGGAACGGTTAGCACTTGGGCAACGGGTGCCGGTTATGAACCGGCAGCCGTCAACACCTTCCTGCAGGTCGCCGACTACTACCTGGTGGCTCATGCGCTGGCGCACGGCCATACGGTCGTCACCCATGAGATTCCTGCGGCCTCTACAAAGAAAATTAAGATTCCGAACGCATGCATCGGGGTCGGAATCAAGTTCATGACCCCGTTTGAAATGCTGCGCAAGGAGCGCGCCCGCTTTGTCTTGGGAAAAGCGGCATAACGACTGCCTTCTCCCGAGCACCAGGAGATATGTGATGGCAGCGACAGATGCCCATAGTCATCATTCCACACTCCGCGAGCGTATTGTCGAGCATATATTTATCGGCGATGCGCTGCGGTCGTATTGGCGCCAGGGCGTACGAAATGTCGAGGTACTGCGCAGCGAATTTGATGCTTACGGCTATGACATCGTAATGGTCCGGGGAAGAACGATTCGTCATATTCAGTTCAAGACCGGGCGGAACGCGCCCGGTAAGGTGTCCATAGCGCGAGCACTCGCGGATAAGCCCAGCGGCTGCGTGATCTGGATCATGGTCGATGACGCGCTGAACCTCGGGCCTTTTTATTATTTTGGTGGAGCCCCAGGTTCACCACTACCCGCGATATCCGAATTTCCAAGTCCGCGGCGCGCTACCCATAACAAAGAAGGTATCCGTCCCCTGCGGCAAAATCACTGCGAAGTACCGGTGGCGCAGTTTCGGCAGGTCGCTACGATTGAGGAGGTGCTTTCACTTCTTTTTGGCCCCCTCGAGGCGTCTGCGGTCCAATAAAACCACCCACATCATCCACTGGATTTGCGCTCCAATGAGCGCAGCCAGGAATGGAGCGATTTATCAAGAATAAGTGTGCGCTTTCCTGCTTTGACCCTTCGCGGACCACGCCCGGCCTGCCATTCAGCGTAAATGAAGGTTCGACTAAGTCCACTAACCTCCGCAGCTTCCGTAATGGAATACGCAATTTTGGGCCGCCTCCCCGCCTCGCGCAGCTCGCCGGCGATAGTTCTTCGATTCTGAATTTCCATCTTCATAGACTTTCGTAAGATTAACCAACCATTGTCACGGAGACTTGTATTGTTGATTTCTCTCGTTCGCTGACTACGAGACATTTCTTGCAGCGCGCTCGGATGATGGTGTGCGCGTGCTACCCGCCGCTCCGTTGCGCGCCTGTTTGCGCTTTTTCGTGAAGCCGCGATCACTTTCCAAGAAGCTTTCCAGAATATACGGAATCAGCGCGCTAACGGGCTCGGTCTCACGCTCGCCATAGGCTTGGCGATACGCTTCCGCGTAGCTGTCGAGGTTTGCCTTGAGGATGGGGCTAACAGTGATGGTAATTTTTACGGGAGTCCTGTTGGGAAGTTTTGCGAGTTTCAGTTCTGCCATGCTCACCTCCTATCCCTTGTACGGTCTGAGCACCAAATCCTTGTGTACATTGCGCGGCATCCCCAGTGGCAACGCGGAATCCGCCCAGGGCTTGACCCACGGCACGGTGCCCTGTTCCAGTTCCGCAATGATGCGGTCCGTGACCTCTTGATAAAGAGACCTCCCTTCCTGCCCCCGGCTCCGCTGCCCGTCTGTGAAACGCATCGCTCGCCTCCACACTCTCAAACCCGCGCATCTGACCCTCGGCGAGGGGGGGGGCGGCGAAAGGCGACCAGAGAGGCCCGCCGGAGACGAGGCGTACCCGCAGGGCCGGAGCGGAGCGGAGGACCCGGAAGCGCAAGCGAAGGGGTTGCGGATCGGCGCCGGCGGGTCTAGGCGGGAGCGACGCCCACCCCTGAGCCGAGGGGTAGACCAACGACAAGCTCACGCGGACGCGTGCGTCCGCGTGGCCGTATTTCTTGCGCCAGGGACCGAAGGCGCGAGCTGGAGACCCGCACCCTTCGCGGGGCTCCATTCACGAGGGCCCGGCGCGCGCCGGAACGGCGCACAGGCGCCCCCTGCCCAAGCACCTGAATCAGCGGCGATGGTGCGGCGACATTCCTGAGAAGATAAAAGCAAAAGCGGTCCGAAACTAACCTGAGCGTGTTTCAGTACACGGGACACTTCCCGTGGGTTTGTTGCGACCTACATCCTGGACTGCGATGCTGGCGGTCATGGCGCCTGTTGAACTCGATCCCGTCATTGCCGACGAAGTGCCCTGGGCACCGACGCTCACCGCGTATGACGAGGCCCATCTCATTGTCTATCTTCGGCTGATCGATGCCCGGGCGGCGGGGGCCACCGACGACGACATCGCGCGCATCGTCTTAAAAATAGATCCGGCGCAGGAACCCGAGCGCGCAA
The DNA here is from genome assembly GCA_004297485.1 of Rhodospirillaceae bacterium. Taxonomy (GTDB): domain Bacteria; phylum Pseudomonadota; class Alphaproteobacteria; order Rhodospirillales; family Rhodospirillaceae; genus SCTM01. The sequence goes on along the minus strand of SCTM01000114.1, from coordinate 3,352 downwards.
AAGTAGTCCTCGAAACGCATATGAGTCGCGTACGCTGGCTGACCGAGCATGGCTATAAGGAATTGTTGAAGCGTTAACCGACTACCGCAGGAACTTGCGATAGCCCCCGTCTAACAGAAACTTGCCGTATTTAACGGCGTTGGCGACTTTGTCGCGCATGGTTCGCGTGCGCCATCCCGCCTGCACCTTCTCGAGACCGAACAGCGCGATTGCAATGTCGCGGCGCGAGGCTCCGGCAAGATCCCCGTCAAGCGCTTGGAGGACGGTCGTAAGTCGTGGCCCTTGGGTCGCCGGCGGATGGGCCTGAGAGCGCAACGCTCGATGCCTGACAAGATCGGTGAGTTGACGCGCCGCGCATGCGCGGGCACTGACGTTTTCCGCCGATGAGAGAATGTCGGGAAGCAGGCGGCCTGCCTTTAACACCGGCGTTCCGCGCACGTCGAGTTGCAGGAATCGGCCTTGTTCCGCAAAAAGGACATGCTGGCGCCCCGTGCGCACTTGTTCATAAAGCGCGCCGCGATAGGAATGACCTCTGGGAAGCAGGTCAATATTGCCCTCCCCCTCGGTCGGAAGAGCTAATGCGGGGAGTACTGCTGGGCAGACCATAGGATCCCAGAACACATTTGCCGTGCGTGCGTCACGTCGTGGGTCCTCGAGAGGTCCCAACAAGCCCCATGTCGTAGCTGCGGTTGATTCCCGCATCAGTATCAGCACCTGAAATCCCGGTTCAATTTCCTCACTCGTTTGCATCGACGCCGCGCGCGCCCATGCTGTGCCGTAGGCAGGCAATCGGCGTACGACTTCCCAGGCAAAGGATCGCAGGGGAAGTGCGGTGAGCCAGCTATAAGCCTTGCGATCCGTCCAGTCTATTTGGACGAGCGGTTCCGTTCTGCCTGAGATCATCTTGTGCGTCATATTAAACGGACTAAGGTTTCCTAACTGTATGCCCGGAATAATCTAGCTGACCTCAGGATGTGGCCGATGTTCCGCGCATGGTTTCAGTGATAGTTGCTATAGATAGAGCCGGAAAAATTATTCGCATAGAAAATGCCCGTTTTCGCTAGTTTTTATGCCCTCAGTTGCTGTCTCAAGAGCGCGTGGACTTTTTCCGGACCTACGCGAGATGTGTTTCACGAAAGAAAACACTCAGCTCAAATTATTGAGCCCTAAATCCACCATCTATAGTCATTTCCGTTCCGATGGGCGGGCCAAGGTACGCGAGCATAGCCCCACGAAACAATTTTGAATTGTAGTTCAAATAAAATCTCGACGCAAGCAAAGTTCCTCACCATCGTGGCGCCGGGCATTAAAATTCGAAGTCGTAGAAAAATCAATTGCGACCGGACTGACTGCGGTCCAAATTGCTGCTCGCCGGTGCTCGGGCGGGTGCAAGGCAAGTGGCAGTCTGCATCGGCGAGGCGGAGGACGGAGGGGAAGCGTGGCGCCAAAGCTGAAGACCGAGATGATTGGGGCCAACTGGACGCAGCGGTTCCATGCACCAATGTGGTCGATGCCGCCCGGCGTAGAGGCCTTGGTCGAATCAATGAAGGCGCCCAGTTGGGTGCGCGTAGAGGAGCAGACGTGAGCCGGCTTGTCGCGCGCGCCAACCTGCGGGGCAGGGTCGCCGCGATCATTGGCGGCGGCGGCGGTATAGGTGCTGCCGTGACGTTAGCGCTGGCGAATGAGAGCGTGCACGTCGCTCTCTGCGACATTGACGAGGCTTGTCTTGATCTTACCAGTGCAGCAGCGTTGGCGGCAGGGGTTCGAGTATTGGGCACTCGCGCGGACGCCACAGATGTAGCGCAGCTTGAGACCTTCTATAAGGCCATTGCGGAATCGTTCGGACAGCTTGACGTCGTCGTCAACGTGGCCGGCGGGACGCAAAGGCGTCGGTTCGAGGATGAGCCCTCGTGGGACGCTGCGGACATCGACCGCAACTATAGGTACGTACTGAATTCCATCAGATGCGCATTGCCACTGCTGCGCAAGGGCACGCCCGGCGGCAGCATCATTAACTTCACCAGCATCGAAGCACACCGCGGCGCTGCGACTTTTGCCGTCTACGCAGGTGCCAAGGCCGCTACGACCAACTTCTCGCGCGCGCTCGCGGTCGAGCTCGCACACGAGCGCATCAGGGTGAACTGCATCGCACCCGACACCACGCCATCGCGGGGCAATGCAGCGGCCCTGACCGAGGCGGATCGAATCGCCCTCATGGGATTGCCCGAGGATGCTCTACGCAAAGGCTTAGCGATGTACATTCCGATGCGCCGTGCACCTGAGCCAGCCGATCTTGCAGACGCCGTCGTATTTCTGGCCTCGGATCTCTCCTCATGTGTCACGGGCACGACGCTACACGTGGATGGAGGCGCCAATGCATCCTCCGGCTTTATCCACTGGCCGGAGGGCGATGGCTACGTGCCCGCACCGCTGGGCGGAACCATCCGACGGCTATTTGCCGTCAAGGGTGAAAAGGACGTGCGATGACTTCGCATCGCCAGCTGGCCAGTTCGATCGGCTTTTTTCCAAATTGGTTGTTTGGGGGCACCCATGGTCAAAGCTTCCGGTTGCGTTGCAGACCTCAAAGTCCCTCGCGCGTTAGCCGCGGTCGCCGAAGAAGTTCGGCTTTCGTCGGTTGCGAAAGGCATCGATCCCTTCGCGGCATTCCGGTCCGCGGCTGATGTTCGAAATCATCACGGCTTCGCGTTCCAGATGGTCTTCATACGCACCATCGAACGCGCCAAGCAACAACTGACGAGCGCCGCCGATCGCTTCTGTAGCACTGTTTGCCAGGGATAGGGCGCGGGCATGTCCGATTTCGGTCAGGTTCGAGTCGTCCACCACCTCGGTGACGAGTCCTATCTCCAGAGCTTCGGCTGCCCCGACGATCTTGTTGGCAATAATGATCTCCTGCGCCCTGCGCATACCCACCAGTCGCGGGAGCAGCCAGGTCATACCGCCGTCGGGTGATAGGCCCACCTCGCCGTAGGCCGCCAGGAACCGCGCCGACGATCCGGCAATAACGATGTCCGCGCTGATCGCCAGGCTCAGTCCGGCACCTGCCGCCGATCCGTTGACCAACGCAAGCAGAGGCTTCGGCATGCGCATTAGATGCGACAAGGCCATATTCAATGTTTTGGCAAGTTCTCCGAGGTAATTGGGCAGATTGGCGCCAATCTCGGCGAAGACCGCAACGTCGCCACCGCCGCAGAATAGCTTCCCCCGTCCAGTTAGGACAACACAGCGGATCGCTTTGTCCCGCTCACAGCGCAGGCTGACCTCGAACAAAGCTTGGGCCAACGGCAGGGTGATCGTGTTTCCCGCCTCCGGCCGATTGAGGGTGAGGGTCGCG
>SCTM01000113.1 GCA_004297485.1 Rhodospirillaceae bacterium | reverse complement strand
CAACATGGTCGCGGACGAGGTCGATGAATGCTTGGGTATCATGTGCCATTCATTCGTCTCCAATCTTTGGACATGCGGCTGGTCGGCGGCGTCCTATGACGCTTGGTGGCAAACGCAGAGCGAGTTGCCGGCCTATCATTATCTGCGCCGCAATTTGCAGATGATCGGCAGCACCGCGCCCGAAAAGCGTTGGCTTCTTAAAAATCCAGGGCACATTGCCAATCTTGATCTGCTGTTCGCGATCTTTCCGGATGCTCTTGTCATCCAGACTCACCGCGATCCGGCCAAAGCGATCCCGTCGCTGTGTGCACTGTTGATGCAGGCCTTTGCGATCATGGAAGAGGATGGTGGTCGCCATCGACTGCACGCTCACATATTGGGCCACCGTGAAGTTGGAAAGTGGGCGAGGGCTGTGCGGGACGCTGAACCGATTCGCCAGGCACGTCGTGGCCAGATCCTGGACGTCATACATGGCGACTTTCATCGCAACCCGATCGCAGCGCTTGAGCGCATTTATGCCTTCCTGGGCCTGGAACTCTTGCCTGATGTGCAGGCCGCCATGGCTCAGCGCATTGTCGCCGCGCCCGAACTTAGCCATGGCACGCATCGCTACAACGTGGCCGATTTCGGTCTGACCGAAGAAGAGATCCGCGAGGGCTTCGGCCCCTATGTCGATCAGTTCGATCTCAGGCCCGCGAGTTCTGCCAAATCCAAGCCCAAAGTTGGATAATCGGATTTGGCACGAAGCTTTTAAGCCAGCGTGTTTTTTCGGCGAGTCGGAGGCTTGCCTCGTTCGAAAATGTGCGCGCACAGGGAGGATGCCCATGAAGGCTGCTGTTTTCCATGGCGCCGGGAAGCCGCTTGCCATTGAGAAGCTTGAGGACCCGAAGCCAGGCCCAAGTGACGTCGTCATCAAGGTTCACCGCTGCGGCATCTGCGGCACCGACCTGCATATGACATCGGGCCACGGATGGGATTTTCCAGACGGCGCGGTGCTCGGTCACGAATATGCCGGTGAGGTCGTAGAGGTCGGATCGCAGGTTGAGGGATATAAAAAAGGCGACATCATCACGGCGTTGCCGGCGGAAGGCTGCGGTCACTGCGCGGCGTGCGCGCACGGGAATTTTCCGCTGTGCCACAACGCCCATGGCGTTATGGGTGGATTTGGCGAGTATCTCCGCGTTCCGGCCAAAGTCGCCGTTAAGTTACCGGCGATTTTCTCGCTCGCGGATGGCGCTCTGGTGGAACCATTTGCGGTCGGGCTTCACGGGGTGCGTATGGCCGCGATCAAGCCCGGTGACCGCATCCTCGTTCTGGGTGCGGGATCGGTTGCGCTGACAACAATATTCTGGGCCAAGCGGCTGGGCGGCGGCCGAGTGGTCGCGGCATCGCGTTCGCCGAGACGCGCGGATATGGCATTGAAGATGGGGGCCGACGCATTCGTTCGGACCGAGGAAAACGAAATACAGGAAGTCGCCGAAGCCTTAGGTGGGGCGCCGGACATCGTGTTTGAGTGTGTTGGTGCGGCCGGCCTTTTGGCGCAGGCGGTTCAGCATGCGGGCTTGTATGGCCATGTCCTTTCGTTGGGCTTTTGTACATCGCCTGATGCGTTGATCCCCGCATTAGCTGGTATGAAAGCAGTCCGGATATCCTTTCCTGTTGGCTACGCGCTTCGTGACTTCCGTTATGTCGCGGATATGATGCTCGCCGGAGACATCGATCCAAAGATGCTCATTACCTCGGTTGTTCCATTCGATGAACTGCCGAGCGTTTTCGAGAAGTTGCGCGGCCCCAATACCCAGACAAAAGTGCAGGTTTCTTTGGCGGGTATTTGAGGATATCGCGAGTCCCATCGGGGGCCGCGTGGAATGGTGATAGAGGAGAAGACG
>SCTM01000112.1 GCA_004297485.1 Rhodospirillaceae bacterium | reverse complement strand
AGACAGTTGACCTGTCCGGGCTATTTACGCCGTTTCAGCTGGGCAACATCACGCTGCCAAACCGGATCGTGCTGCCGTCGATGGGCCGGTTCGTCCACACCCGAGGGGCACCGGGACCCGACGTGATCGATTACTACGCTTCCCGCGCAGCGGGTGGCGCCGGTCTGATCATGACCGAAGGCGTTTACGTCGACCACGTTGCCTCGGGCGATAACATGATGATGGGCCGCTTCTACGGTGAGACCGCGCTGGCGGCCTGGGGCAAAGTCGCCAAGGCCGTTCACGCTGCCGGCGGCTTCGCCATCCCTCAACTCTGGCACGTCGGGCTGAAGTACAGCACCATCGATATGACGAGCGGCGAAGTACGATACAGGCCGGAAATGGGATTAATCGGCCCGTCCGGGTACATTGAGCCCGGCAAAAAAGTCTGCGAGGGCATGACCCAGAGGCAGATCGACGAGGTGATCGAAGCCTTCGGTGTCGGAGCCGAAACAGCCATGAAGCTGGGCTACGACGGCGTCGAGGTCCACGGCGCGCACGGCTACTTGATCGACCAGTTTCTCTGGGCGGCGCTCAATCACCGCACCGACGCCTATGGCGGATCGCCCCGCAAGCGCGCGCGGTTCGCCGCAGAAATCGCGGCAGAGTGTCGCCACCGGGTGGGACCTGGCGTCCCCATCTTGATGCGCATCTCGAACTGGAAGCTGGTGGACTATCAGGCGCGGCTTGCCGAGACGCCACAGGAGCTGGAGGAGTTGTTAGTCCCGATCGCCGAGGCCGGCGTGGACCTCTTCGACTGCTCGGAACGGCGGTTTTGGCTCCCCGCCTTTGAAGGCAGCGACCTCAACCTGGCCGGATGGATCAAGAAGCTGACCGGCAAGCCGACCATGACCTGCGGCTCTGTTGGTCTCGATAAAGACATGTGGCAAAGCATGGCCGAAGGCCGGGAGACCGAGCAGAGCCTCGAGTGTTACCAGCGCCTCATGCAGATGTTCGACCGCGGCGACTTCGACCTCGTGGCTGTGGGCCGCGGAATGATCGCCGAGCCGGAGTGGGCAAATCTCGTCCGTGGCGGTGAGTTCCATCGACTTAAACAGTTTACGCCGTCGCTGATCGACATGCGACGCGGGCAGGACGACGCGCCCACCGCAGCCGCCCTGCACGAAACGGTGTGACCGTTCGACGGCCGCATCGCGCCCGCCATCGCACATATGCGAATTTCGCCGGTCCAATTTGTGGAAACGGCCGGTAGAGCCGACCGTTAATACACTTCCTTTCAGGCATCCGGTTGACGCATGATCGTCAACATTCAAGCGCTCGGCTACCGGGAACAAGCGCGACCCTGACATAGGGCCTCGCAATGGAGGATAGAGGATGAAGATCGGCCTGACGTTTTTCCCGGTGCGCCCGCAGTTTCTTGTGCCAATGGCGCAACGCGCCGATGAGCTTGGCTATGACTCGGTGTGGCTCGGCGAGCATCTCGTGTTTCCGAGTAAAATCGTCAGCCAGTATCCCTATGGCGACCCGAACGTCGGCCCGCCCCTGACGACCACACCGCTGTTCGATCCGCTGATCACCCTCACATACATCGCGGCGAAGACCCAGCGGATCCAGCTGGGAACATCAGTCTATATCGCCCCCCTGCGTCATCCCGTGGTGGTCGCAAAACTCGTCGCCTCGCTCGATGCGTTCGCGGGCGGTCGCGTCATTCTCGGCGTCGGCGCTGGTTGGCAGAAGGAAGAGTTCGACACGATCGGCGCACCTTGGGAGCATCGCGGCGCGCGCATGGAGGAAATGATCCAGATCATGCGTCGTCTATGGACCGAGGAGCGGGTCGCGCATCACGGCCAATTCTACCAGTTCGAAGAGACCGGGTTCGAGCCGAAGCCCGCACGCGCGCCGGTCCCGATTATGATCGGCGGCGAAACCCCGGTGGCGCTCAAACGCGCGGCACGCTGTGGAGACGGTTGGTTTGGCGTACGCCATACACCTGAATCCGCCGCGGCGCGCGTCAAGGAGTTGCGCGCGATGCGCACCGACGATCGGCCGTTCGAAATCAGCCTGGATCCCAATAGCATACCGAGCATCGACGAAATTCGGCGCTACCGTGACGCCGGGGTGGACCGCCTCGTTCTCATCGCAAGGGCGCTCGCGGGCGGTGGAAAAACGCTGGAGGCCTCGCTGGACGGCCTCACGCGCTTCGCCGAAACGGTCATGAGCCGGATCGATCAATGAACCCACGACACGGTTTAGTCGACATCGCCATAAGCATCTGAATCGCACTTTCTTTGAATTCAGCGCGTTCCAGATAACGGCATACCGCCCTAAACTGGCGAGACACAGGAGAAGCCAATTGACCACGAGCATCGCGAGGGCAACTGCCGAAAACAATGGTCCGCTCTCCCGCATCGTCGTCAGATATGCCGACATGATGGAGCGCCTGGTTGCCAAAGCCAAAGAGAACGGCTTCACCGCAGCCGACTGGGAGCCCCTGGCGGAACTGGTGGCCGTCGACGAATTCAAACGCGTGGGCTGCTTCCGCGAGGTCATGAGCTGGAGTGAGTATACCGCATTTCTGACGGGGTGGGCTTGCTCGACGGCTTTTGCGAGCACGCTCCGACGGATCACTGAGGTGCCTGGTCTCGTATACTACGAGATTGAGGAACGCCACACGAGAGAGGGGCAACTCACCGTGGTGGATACGTTGTCGGTCTTCGAATTCAACAAAGCCGGCAAGCTGTGCAAACTGAACGTCTATCTACAGCGGGAGCTCTAACCGTATCGGCCTAAAATAAGGGCAAACGTATCAACGCGCTCTCCCCTTCGTTGCTCCGCCCGTGCCGACGATCCGCTTGCCTTTTCGTTGAGCCCTCAGAGTAGCAACCAACTGCTCGATGGCCGGTGGATGCTTCGCATAGGATTTGCGCAGCTTCGTAAGTAGTTCCTTCAAAATCCATGAACTGGCCCGAATACATAAAGTTTCTGACGCAGTGGGCTGGCTCTACGCGTTTCGAGATGACCGTATTCTACATCACTGAGGTTGGCCGCGCCGTATTCCAGGAAATCGAGGAGCGGCATTACAAGGGTAACGATTTCATCCGAAAAAATGTAATCGCTGTCTACCGGTTCAATGAAAGGGATCAGATATCTCACCTGGACATCTACGAACAGGCCAAGGACAGCGGCCGGTGGATCGTTAAAGCCGCCCAGACGTCTCTCAATCCGGCTTCGGCGTCGTAAAGATCGGATCACCATCAACCGTGGCAATGCCGAGCATCGGACCGCAGGCACCACAGGCACGGTGCCGGTGCCCGAAATGCTCCATCTGGATCGGACCGCCGTAATGCAATAGTCTCGATCCGGTTGGGTCGAGAAATCCGTCAGGTTGATGTTTCACGCAGATGAATCAGTCTCACGATAAGGACGCCGCGCTGCGTTATGACATACGCTTGCTCGGCCGCATTCTGGGCGACACGGTGCGGGCGCAAGAAGGGCCGGCGGTCTTCGATACGATCGAAAGCATTCGTCAGACCGCCCTGCGTTTTCACCGTGACGCCGAGGAAGCCGCACGCACCGAGCTGGAGACAATCACCAGCACCCTTTCCAAGGACCAGGCGATCCGCATCATCCGCGCGTTCGGCTACTTCTCGCATCTCGCCAATATCGCCGAGGATCAGCATCACATCCGAAGAACCCGGGTCCATGCTGCTGCCGGCACGGCCCCGCGGAAAGGGACGGCCTCCTATGCTTTGGCGCGGGCCAAGGACGCAGGTCTAACGCGAACTCAGATACAGGCATTCTTTGCCTCGGCGCTATGCAGTCCGGTCCTGACAGCCCACCCCACCGAAATTCGCCGGCAAAGCTCAATTGATCGCGAAATCGAGATTGCGAAGCTCTTGGATGAACGCGACCGAATAGAATTTACGCCCGAGGAACTCGTCGCTAATCGCGAAGCCTTGCGGCGCGCCGTCCTTACCCTTTGGCAAACCAACATTCTGCGCGGAACGCGGTTACGGGTCATTGACGAGGTGGCAAACGGCCTAAGCTACTATGACCGCACGTTCCTTCGCGAACTTCCCCATTTTTATGCCAATCTTGAGGACCACTTGGGGGCAATCGAACAGACGTGGGGCGGGCTGCCCGTAGCGTCGTTTCTACGGGTTGGCAGCTGGATCGGTGGCGACCGCGATGGCAACCCATTCGTCACGGCCGATACGCTACGTCAAGCTTTGCGTATGCAAAGCGAGCATGCGTTACGTTTCTACCTCGAAGAAGTACACCAATTGGGTGGGGAGCTGTCCATCGATGGCCGCACCGCTCAGATCTCGCAGACGCTCCGCCAGCTAGCCCTCAACTCACCTGACAAGCTGCCACAGCGCCGGAACGAGCCCTACAGGCTAGCGCTCACAGGCATATACGCGCGCCTCGCGACGACGGCGTGGGAACTTGATGAACTCGAGGCTCCGCGCCATGCCGTTGGCGAGGCTCCCGCGTACAGCACTCCCGGAGAATTCTTGCAGGATCTCGACGTCATCGCCGAATCTCTGAGCGCCAACGGCTCGGCGGATATCGCACGTGGACGATTGCGCCTTTTACGCCGGGCCGTCGACGTCTTCGGCTTTCACCTGGCCTCCGTTGACTTGCGCCAGAATTCCGATGTGCACGAACGTGTCATCGGCGAGCTCTATGAGGTTGCCGGCGCGAGCCCAAATTACCGCGCGCTCACGGAGGACGCCCGTATATCGCTCCTCAGGGCGGAAATTGTCACGCCGCGACCGCTCGCGTCCATGCACTTTGCATATACCGGTGAGACCGTGGCTGAACTGGGGGTGTTACGCGCGGCGGTGGACGGTCGTCGACGGTTCGGCGCGGCCGCGGTGCCCCACTACATCATATCCAAAGCCGACGGCGTTTCCGATATTCTGGAAGTCGCCGTCCTGCTCAAGGAAGTGGGGCTATTGGATGCCCGCGAACACCGGCTCGACATAGATGTTGTTCCGCTGTTCGAGACTATAGACGACTTGCGGCGATGCGGTCACACGATGGAGGCGCTGTTTGCGCTTCCGGAGTATCGGCGCCTTCTTGTCTCACGCGGCGACGTGCAAGAAGTGATGCTCGGCTATTCCGACAGCAACAAGGACGGCGGCTATGTCAGCTCGACCTGGGAGCTCTATAAGGCCGAAGTCGCTCTGATCGAAACTTTCCACCGTCATAATGTCAGGTTGCGCCTGTTCCACGGCCGTGGCGGATCGATCGGGCGCGGCGGCGGGCCAAGCTATGAGGCGATTCTCGCCCAGCCTGCTGGAGCTCTGCAGGGCGCCATACGCATCACCGAACAAGGCGAAGTGATTGCGGCAAAATATTCCAATCCGGAAGTGGGCCGACGCAACCTCGAGACTCTTGCGGCGGCCACCCTCGAGGCGACACTTCTGAAGCCGACAGCATCCGCCCCTCCCGCCCAGTTCTTGTCCGCCATGGACGAACTATCAGCGACCGCCTATCGGGCCTATCGTTCCCTCGTCTACGAACATTCCGGCTTCGAAGATTATTTCCGGGCATCGACGGTGGTTGGGGAGATTGCCAACCTCAACATCGGCAGCCGGCCCGCATCGCGCACCAAGTCGACCAAGATCGAGGACCTGCGCGCCATCCCCTGGGTGTTCAGTTGGGCACAATGTCGCCTGATGCTCCCCGGGTGGTACGGCTTCGGCGCCGCCGTTCGGGCGTGGAGAGCCGCGCATCCGGACAACGGACTCAAGATTCTTCAGACAATGTATCGGGAATGGCCCTTCTTCACTGCCATGCTGTCGAACATGGATATGGTGCTTGCAAAAAGCGACATCCGCATCGCGTCCCGCTATGCTGAGCTGGTATCCGACGTGCCGCTACGTAACGCGATCTTCTCGCGGTTGCGCGCAGAGTGGACTGATTCGGTTGAATCCGTACTGGCGATCACCGAGCAAGCCACGCTGTTGGAGACGAACCCGTTGTTGGCACGCTCAATTCGCAACCGCTTTCCTTACGTCGATCCCCTCAATCACATTCAGATCGAATTGCTTCGGCGTTACCGCTCTGGCGACAACGATGAGCAAGTTGTCGAAGGCATTCACCTGACGATCAATGGTATCGCCGCGGGCCTAAGGAACAGCGGATAAGCAAATTGGCATGACATTCTAATAAGCGGCGGGAGGATCTGGCGCGCGAGCACGCTCGGCGGCGGTTGGTCCCGAATCACCCCAACTCGCCATTTATGCCAAGCGTCAGCCCATCCGCGTTGCTCTTGCCATTGAGTGCCCCGTCGGGCGCCGAAACCAAAAGAAAACGAAACCGTGGGGTTTTGTTTTGCACTTGCGGCGTCGACACCAGTCGATGAACAATGGCAAGGAGGCAGCCAACCGCACCTGAGGTGGGTTGAAAAATAAATAATTGAATCAATAGCTTGTGACGAATCTGCGGCGAATTTCCTTCCCATGGCCCAGGGGCTGACCGGCGATTTATCGCACTCACGGCCATAGCTCAGGGTGCTTGACTTGGGTTACAACACGACGGCGAAGCGACGCCTGCGTGGCCGATCCACCTTCCGGCCGTGGGCATCAAATTGTAATGAAACATATGTTCCCGATACAGCCACCGCATACACTTTCTAATCATGCCAGCCGACTGAAGCCGGGTCACGACCGAGGATACATCGGGCGCTATCCGCGGCGGTGTCTGGCTTCTCTATATCAAGGTCGAAAATGATCGATAGCAGTCAGAAGACGGGAAAACCTGTTGGCGCGCAGGCGCATAATCTCAGACAGGACAACGCCGCTGTTTCTTTGCCATATGATCCGGAGCCAGTGCCGCGTTTGGACGATCCTCTCTCAGCGAAGACCTTTCCTCAATTGATCCGGGCCACTGCGGCCGCCTATGGCGATGCCGTGGCCATTACGCTTAAGGGCGAGACGATCCCTGATGATTCGATCACCTTCTCGGAGCTTGACCGTAAATCGGCGGAGCTTGCCAGGGGACTGATTGCCCGCGGCGTGAACAAAGGAACGCGTGTTGGATTCATCTACGGGAATGGCCCGTCTTTCGCTTTAGCGCTTGCCGCCATTGCCCGAGCCGGCGGCATCGCCGTTCCGATCAGTACGTTGATCAAGTCCAATGAACTGGTGCGCGTATTGCGTCAGTCAGACGTGGCCGGACTGCTCATTCAGCGAAAGCTACTGGGTCATGATTATATCGAACGCCTTTGCGATGCGCTGCCTGAGCTACGCACAGGCGACAATCCGGATTTGAGGATTTCCAAGGCACCTTACTTGCGTTGGATCGTTTCTACCGGTGACTTGCTCCCGCCAACCATCCATGACATGCGCTTTCTCACGGATGCAGCGCGCACAGTGAGTAACGAGATGCTCATGGAGCTTGAATCCGAAATTCATCCCACCGACCAGATGATTGAGATCTACACATCGGGTTCCATGGCGCTGCCAAAAGGCGTGAAGCACAATCACGGCGCCGTTCTGTTCCGCACCCACTACATCAGATCGATGACGCAGATTGAGCGCGGATCACAGGTGGCGGTGTTTATGCCGATGTTCTGGGTCGGCGGCTTGATGATGTACCTGCTGCCGAACTGGGAAATAGGTGCCACAACGACATGCTCGGAAGGAACGTCGATCAATAATCGCTGGGCCATGGGCAGTGTGCTTGCCGAAGAAGACATGAAAATGATGCCGCAGATGGCCACCAAATGGGGGCTTGGGATGTCCGAAACCCTCGGGCCATATTCTTATGGCGATGTTCTGCGGGTCCCTGGTTACCCGCTCTGCGCGCCAATGGACCACATCGCCGAGCGGTTCGAGGTACGGGTCGTGGACGGTGACGGCAAGGCCGTTCCCGAAGGCGAGAGAGGTGAGATCCAGGTACGGGGGTATGCACTCTCACCGGGACTCCACAAGGTGGAGAGATCCGCGTATTTCGAACCCGATGGTTTTTACCACACCGGCGACATGGGTATCGTCCAGGGAACTCGCATCCTCTTTGTCGGACGCGACGGCGATATGATCAAGACCGCCAGTTCTAATGTCTCTCCGGCAGAAGTCGAGCTGGAGATGCAGCAATTGGAAGGCGTCCACTCCGCCTATGTGGTGGGACTACCGGATCGGGAGAGAGGACAGCTGGTTGTGGCCGCTGTTGTTCCCCGGGATGGAGCCAAGCTCGACTTCACCGACATGGAGATGAAACTGCGACAACGGTTGTCGAGTTATAAGGTACCGCGGGCCTATGTTGAGATAAAGCACGAGGAGGTGCCGATGCTCCATAGCAATAAGGTTGCCAGGCGTCAGATGGAACGCATGCTGGCTCAGAAACTCGGACGCGGCGAATAAGCAGGGCTACCTGCCATCCTTGAGTGGGCCGATGGGATGGTGAGTATGACGGCTGTGTCTCGAGCGCCATTCAGCTGACCGGTCACGCGCTCGGCGACACCCGCCGCCGCAATGCTTCAGCAGAGCGCCCGCTTTCGTAAATCCGCTTCGGTCATCAACGAACGCTGAGCGTGGCATCCCACATCAACGGCAGTTGGCGGATCGAGAGCAGACCAGGGTACACGGTAGTGTCCGCCCCCGGCTTCACGTGGAACTCGGGAATGCGCTTGAACCATTCTGCGAGCAGCAGCCGCAGCTCGCGCCGAGCGAGATGAGCACCCAGGCAAGTGTGGATGCCGCCGACAAACGTGAAGTGACGGATGTCCCCGCGGGTCGGATCGAACTCACGCGGGTTCTCGAACCGGGTCGGGTCGAAGTTGCCGGCGGGGTTGAGGCAAGTAATGCCCTCGCCGGCCTTGATCTGGACCCCATGCCATTCGAAATCCTTTGTCGCGGTGCGGCGCGTGCTGAGGATCGGCTGGGTGCGCAGGAACTCGTCAACCGCACCGTCGATCAACTCCGGGTGCTCGCGAATCCGCCGTTGGAGTTCAGGCTGCAGCGCCATACGGCGATACATCTGGCTGATCGTTGCGGCAACCGTGTCGAGCCCGCCAAGCCAGAGGAACCAGACCATGCCGATCTTCTCGTCCTCGCTAAGCGCCTTGCCCTCGATCTTGCCATGGACGATCGACGATGTGAGGAATTCGTCCGGGTTTTTTTCCTTCTCCGCAATGAAGCCGCGCAGGAAGTTCAGCACATTGCGCAGGGCTCCCTGCATCTTCTCGAGACTGCCGGAATGTAAAATGTTCCATTCCCATTCCAGAAACTCGTCGAACATCGCCTTCGGAAAACCCATCAATCCCATGAAGATGCGGACCGGATAGACCCGGGCGAAATCCCAAGCCATATCGACCTCGCCCTTGGCGGCAATCTCATCGATCATCTCGACGACGACTTCGCGGATTCGGGGATCGAGATCACGTGTGATCCGGGCCGGCGAGAAGTACGGCATCAGGAACATGCGGTACTTGTGATGCTCGGGCGCATCGATCGAAATAGGGATCGAACGGAACGTCTCGCCGATCAGGCGTTGAAAATCTGCCGTGCCTGCATTTGAGAAGTGGGCGTTGTCGGTGTAGACCCGGTTGATGTCCTCGTAATGCGTGACCACCCAGTTTCCCTGTGGCGACGCTCCGATAGCGGCCCCCATCCCACCCTGCGCCGGAGGGTTGTATAGCAGACGCGGAATGTCGGGCCCGTTGAGCCACCCGAAAGGCGCATAGGGATCGATAAGGTCATTCGGCACGTCGCCCATCGCCCACGACAGGTCGACGACCCGGTCGCGAGGAACATGGGGCGGGGTCGCGTACTCGGCGCGGATATCGTCCAATTTCTCGGGGTATCGCATGTTACTCTCCTGCCACGAGGCATGATCCTTGCCGGTCGGCTCCCGCTGAACGCGCCGACAAAGACCTGCTGGTGACCAGCTCCTTCGCGTGATCCGACTTGAATCTTAGATGAGCCGCAGCGTTTCGACCAGCGGCGCGGCGGCCGACCGAATTCTGCGTACGATATGGCGGCGCACTTGCCCAGTGATATGATTCTGGTTTGGGATCGCGCGCTTTTTGAAGTCGCAGACAAAATCAGCGGCGTGCCTAATTGCCGTGCATCGAAAGCCGCAATTTTATAAGGCTGCTACCGGAATGATACCCAGGGTGGGTCAAGTCAGTGATTTCAATGGCTTAGCTGGGAGGTGCGAAAAGCTTCCCATAGTTCACCGGGGGCTGAAGTTATTCCTTCGGATGGTGGGCCTCATGATCTTCGGGCGAGGCCGGCGGAGCAGCAGTAGGCGCCGAGCTCGGTGTTTCTCCACCTGGCGCCATCCTCCCACCCATCATGTTACCCCCCATCATGCCCGGACCACCGCCCATCTTCTGCATCTTGGTCATCATCGCGGCCATTTGATCGTGCATCTTTTGCATCCGCGGCTTCATCGAAGTATCGCCCGTGCTCTTCATCATGGAGTCCATGTCCATCATCATGGAACCCATGTCTTTCTGAAGGTCATGAGTGTCCGCCATCATCGGGCAATTCATGTCGGCTTCGCTCTTTGATTGAGCATCCCCCTGGGCAGAGGCGCAGGCTGGCAACGCGAGCAGCACCGACAACAGGCTTACCTTGAGGATGGTGTTCATGGGGCGGTTCCTTCTGCAAGCAACGAAGTGACTTTCCCACTATGTTGGATTTCTCCATCGGGCGACTTGATCCCGGTCAAAAATGGGAATGGATTGCGTCAATGCGCGGCCGCCATCGGTACCCAGGACCGAGGCATCACAAATGTAGGGTTTCAGTGGTTTAGCGGGGTGTGCAACTTATCGCCATTCTCCATAATATCTGTGGGTAGGCACAGCTCACTAGCGATGACGGCGATAAGGATGCCGTTCCGGATTCCTCCGGGAATGGCGATCGACTTCCCCGCCGTCGGGACGGTGCACCGACACGACAACTCCCCACCGTACGGCGGGACCCGAAAACGGTGCGCGGTCATTTGAAATCTTGAAGAAGTAGAACGAGGGGCGGGAAAGCAAGGCGATGATGACAGAACCGCAGACGGAGCATTTCGACATCATCGTCGTGGGAGCCGGTTTAGGGGGCATCTACGCGCTTCATTCATTCTCGCAACAGGGATACAAGGTGATAGGGGTTGAGCAAGCAAACCAGCTTGGCGGTGTCTGGAATCTCAATAGATACCCCGGGTCCCGCGTGGACATTGAGCCGGTCATCTACTCCTACTATTTTTCCGACGAACTCTACCGCGACTGGCGGTGGCGCGACCGCTATCCGACACAGCCCGAGATTCTGAACTATCTCAATCACGTCGCCGATATGCTCGACGTGCGGCGGCTGATTCGATTCAACGCCGGGGTCATCGGTGCGAACTGGCGGCCGGAGGTGGAACGTTATGACCTCAACACAGCCGATGGCCGGAAGCTAAGCTGTCGTTTTCTGGTGATGGCGACGGGCAATCTTACCG
>SCTM01000111.1 GCA_004297485.1 Rhodospirillaceae bacterium | reverse complement strand
CGTCATTGCCTCCGCCGTGCAGGAGCAGTCCGCCGCGACCCAGGAAATCGCCAGCAACGTGCAGCAGGCGGCCCAGGGTACCCAGGACATCTCCAGCAATATCGGCGGCGTCACAGACGCGGCCACACAGACCGGCGCATCGGCAACACAGATGTTGGGTGCCGCGTCCGGCCTGGCCAAGCAATCGGAAGTCCTCCGGGGTGAGGTGGACCGGTTCCTACACACCGTGCGCGCGGCCTAGAGCTATTTACGAGCTATTTTAACCATGGGGACAAAATGGGGATCACCGGAGAGAAGGGTATGCCACGCGCAGCGATACTTTTTATGGGGGTATCGCTACTCGCGCACGGCTTCATGGGGCAGGCGGCCCAAGCGGAGGATCAGTTCCACGAGGCGCTCAGTCATACCAAGCCAATCCTGGATATGCGCCTGCGCTATGAGAATGTCGATCAGGCTCCACTGACCAACGAGGCCGAGGCGCTCACCCTGCGGACACGCTTTGGATTTGAGACCGGCAAGGCCTGGGATACGACGTTGCTGGTCGAGGGCGCCTGGGTTACGCCCCTGGCAGACCATTACAACAGCACAGTCAACGGCAAGGTGACCTATCCGACGGTTGCAGATCCGACGTCCCTCGGCCTCAACCGTCTACAGATTACAAACACCGGCATACCATCGACGACGATCACTCTCGGTCGCCAGCGGATTAACCTGGATGATCAACGGTTCGTGGGAAATTCGGGATGGCGTCAATACGAGCAAACTTTCGACGCACTGCGCATCGTCAACAAATCTGTCGCCGGCTTAACTGTCGATGTGGCATATCTGGATCGGGTGAATCGAGTCTTCGGACCCAACTCGCCGCAAGGCCACTACACCGGCGATTCCTTCCTGGCGAATGCCGCCTACACCACGTCTTTTGGCAAACTGACAGGCTTTGCCTATCTGCTGCAGTTCGACCGCATCCCGGGATTCACCGCCGAACGGGACTCGACGCAGACCTATGGCGTCCGTTTTGCCGGTTCGCAGGACATTACAACGGGCGTGAAGGTGTCTTACGGCGCCACTTATGCAACCCAGAAGCAGTACAAGAATAATCCGCTCACGTTTTCCAACGGCTACTATCTCGGGCAGGTTATCGGTACCTTTGACAAGGTGTCTGGCGGAGTCGGCTATGAAGTGCTGGAGGGGAATGGAGCTAAGGGTTTTACGACGCCGCTCGCGACCTATCACATGCACGACGGTTGGGACGACAAGTTCCTGACGACGCCGCCCAACGGCTACAAGCGACTCTATTTCACGGCCGGTTACACGGAAAAGAATGTTGGTCCGTTCTCGTCCATGTCGTTGACCGGATTCTACCATGACTTCGACGCTCAGCACGTTTCGATGCACTACGGACATGAGGTCGATTTGCAACTTCAAGCCAAATGGCAGAAGTTCACATTTACCGCGAAATATGCCGACTACAAGGCGGACAAGCTGTTCACGGATACGCGGAAGTTCTGGCTGATGGCCGAGTACAGTCTCTGAGCGGCTGTATGTTGGCCGGCCTTCAAATCACCGGCTTGGACAGATCGGTGTTGGACTGCCTATCGCACGAGCACCGGAGGTGTACCTTGGTGCCCAACTGCACTTGCGACGAACATTATCCCGATAATGGCGAATAGTATGGCAGCGCCATAGTTCAGGGCTTTCACCGGAAGACGGCTTGCAAACGCATTCCCGAAGAACACAACCGGCGTATTGGCGAGCATCATACCGAGCGTCGTGCCCGCGATAACCACGGCGAGATTGGGATAGGCCGCCGCAAGAGCAACGGTTGCGATCTGTGTTTTGTCACCGATCTCAGCGAAAAAGAACGTCACAAAAGTGACCGTGAAAATGCCGGTGTGGCCCGGGTCGGCCGGAAGAGAATCCATCTGATCAGGCTTGAGCATCCACAGGGCCATGGCGATCATGCTGGCTCCGACCACTCCATTGAGGACGACCGGCGTTAAAAATGCGCCGAATAAACTGCCCACCACGCCGGCCGCGGCATGGTTTAGAATTGTCGCGGTTAGAATGCCGGCAAGAATCGGCCAGGGCTTCCTGAAGCGGGCCGCAAGCATCATGGTCAAGAGTTGAGTCCGATCGCCCATTTCGGCGATGGTGACCGTGCCGAGTGAAATCAAGAACGCCTTCACAAAAAGCTCCCGGCCGGCTGACGGAGGCAGGCGGTAACCACGCACTGCCAGAACGGCGGCGAAAGTTACCGGTGGAATGGCCACGGAATCGGATATACCACAATACCGGTGCTTTGGCTTTGCCGCCGCTTATGGCAAAATTTGACCCTATTCGAAGTTAAAGAGGTGCGCGTGACCCATCGCAATGAACCGCCGGTTATCGGCGTAATCGGCGGCTCCGGCGTTTACGATATCGACGGACTTGAGAATCCCACCTGGAAACGGGTCACCACGCCATTTGGAGATCCATCCGATGAACTCCTGTTCGGCACGCTCGCCGGGCAGCCCATGGTGTTTCTACCCCGACATGGGCGTGGACACCGCCTGTCTCCGACCGACCTCAATTTTCGTGCCAACATCTGTGCCCTGAAACTTGCAGGAGTCACAGAAATCGTCTCCGTCAGCGCCTGCGGTTCCCTGAAGGAAGACTTGCCACCCGGCACGTTCGTCCTAATAGACCAGTTCATCGATCGCAGCTTCGCGCGGCAAAAGTCTTTCTTCCGGCCCGGTTTGGTAGGCCACGTTTCCATGGCCGACCCGGTCTGCGGACGGTTGGGTCTCCAACTTGTCGCGGCGGCTTCGGAAGTCGGCGTTCCACACCGGCGCGGCGGCACGTACCTGGTTATGGAAGGGCCACAGTTCTCAACGCGAGCGGAATCCCATCTTTACCGGAGTTGGGGTTGCGACGTCATCGGCATGACGAATATGCCGGAAGCCAAGCTCGCGCGCGAAGCAGAAATGTGTTACGCGACCGTGGCCATGGTCACCGACTATGATGTCTGGCACGAGGATCACGATTCCGTCACCGTTGACCAGGTGATCAAGGTTCTGCTCGCCAATGCGCATCAGGCGCGGGCTCTGGTCAAGGCAGTCGTACCCCGCCTCAAACACCGATCCGGCCCGTGCGACCACGGTTGCCACCATGCTCTCGACCACGCGATCATTACCGCGCCGGCCGCACAAGATCCGGCCGTCATAAAAGAGTTGGCGCCCATTGTCGGGCGCGTACTCAAGGCTGCGCCGTGAAAATCGCCGGCCGGTCCACACGCACCATTTGGCCGACAGGAACTACCGTCCGGGTGATCGACCAGACGCGCCTGCCGTTCGAGGTGATTGATGTGGAGTTACGCACGGCCGCCGATGCTGCTCGTGCCATCCGCACGATGATTGTTCGCGGCGCGCCGCTGATCGGGGCAACTGCGGCCTATGGTGTGGCACTCGCCATGACCGAGGACTCATCCGATGCGAACCTCGCGAAGGCCAGCACACTCCTCAATGCGACGCGTCCCACGGCCGTCAATCTCGCTTGGGCGTTGGGCGAAATGCGACGGACACTCGCACCCTTGCCGACGGCACAACGGGTCGAGGCTGGCTTTGCCAAGGCCGCTGCTATCTGCGAGGCGGATGTGGCCCAATGCCGGGCCATTGGCGGCCATGGCCTTAGGATTATCGAGCAACTCTGGAACAATGCCGGGAAGCCGGACCGATTCAACATCCTGACCCATTGCAATGCCGGCTGGCTGGCCTGTGTGGATTGGGGAACGGCGCTGGCGCCAATCTACATGGCTCACGACGCGGGACTGCCGGTTCATGTGTGGGTGGATGAGACCCGGCCACGGAATCAGGGCGCCGCGCTTACGGCCTTTGAACTGGGCGCGCACGGTGTTCCACATACGGTCATCGCCGACAATACAGGCGGCCATCTCATGCAGCGCGGGCAGGTCGCCATGGCCATCGTCGGAAGCGATCGCACCACGGCGTCCGGCGATGTCTGCAATAAAATCGGAACCTACCTCAAAGCCCTAGCCGCTCACGCACACAACGTTCCATTTTACGTCGCTTTACCATCGAGCACGGTGGACTGGTCGTTATCTGACGGAATGGCGATCCCCATTGAGGAGCGCGACGAAGACGAAGTAGCCTGCATTGCCGGGCGCGACAAGGATGGGCGCGTGCAAGAGGTCCGCCTGCTGCCGGAAAATTCGAAAGCATTAAACATCGCTTTTGATGTCACACCGGCCCGTTACGTGACTGGGTTAATCACGGAACGCGGCGTCTGTGCCGCCAGCCGAACGGGGTTGCTTGGGCTGTTTCCCGAGCATGCCAAGGATGCGGCGGAATGAGCGGCCGGAACTCCGATCCCCGTGATGGGGTCGTCGCCGCTTGTCTGGCCGTAGCCCGGCTGGGACTAAGCCACGGCACGTCGGGCAACGTCAGCCTGCGCCGCGATACCAAAAGCTTCTTCATCAGCCCTTCGGGAATGGGCTACGACATTCTCGCGGGCAAGGACATTCCATGGGTCGATTTTGACGGGATCTGGCATGGCCCATTTCGTCCGTCCAGCGAATGGCGTTTTCACCGGGATATCTATCGCGCGCGCGCCGATGCTGGCGCCATCGTTCATACCCATTCCCGTCACGCCACAGCGCTCGCCTGTGCCGGACGTGGAATTCCCGCTTTTCATTACATGGTCGCGGTGGCCGGCGGGCCGGATATTCGCTGCGCGCCTTACGCAACTTTCGGTTCCCAGGAGTTGTCGAATCATGCGGTGGTAGCTTTAGCCGACCGCAAGGCCTGTCTGCTTGCCAATCACGGCGTTATCGCCATCGGTCCTAATCTCGATGCCGCATTGTCGCTGGCCGGGGAGGTCGAGAATCTCGCCGCTCAATATGTAGCGGCGCTTCAGGTGGGACCGCCGCATATTTTAGATGAGGCGGAAATGAAGCGTGTGCTTGCGCAATTTGCCACCTACGGGCGGCAGGATGCCGGCGACCCAGATCTGAAAAAAGGTTCCGACGCCTAGGATTGGGCCATTGCCCGCTTAAGCTTGATGGACGAAATCAAACGCGTGCTTTCCTCAAGCAGCGCCGCACGGCGTTCCGTGACCGCTTGCGTAACCTCAACTTGCTGAGTTGCTGAACGCAAGGGATTACGGCCGCGAAAGTCGAACCTATTTGCGATGAATACCGAGTAGAACTGATAGAGGGTCGCGTCGGAGCCGCGGTGAGACAGGCGGACGATGTCGAACAGCGAAAACCCACGGGCGGCGAGAAATCCATAGATATCGATAAACTGTGGCCCGCCCGAACTGCGTACTGGGCTCTCGATCAGCAGGCCGCAGGTTTCCTTAAGCGTATCCTCGGCGCCGCGCAGGACATCCAGTTCCGCGCCTTCCACATCGAGCTTGATGAAGATCGGCCCCTTGGCGTTTGCTTCTCGCAGCATGCCGTCCAGCTGGCGGCAGGGCAGGGTGATCATATCCGGACCCGACCCGCCGGCCCCCATATGCGTCGCCGTCGACAGCCAATATTCATGCGCGGGCTTGCGCACGGAAATCGTGCCGTCGTGATCGCCAACCGCACTGATGAAGTAGTTTCCGCCCAGGACCCCCGCAATCCTACGCAGGCTGGACTCGTAGACGTCCTGGGCGTCGATGTTGATCAGATGAATACCGGCGTTGATGGCGTCGAGAACCGTCAGACCAAAGGTCCCATCCGCAGCCCCCACATCCACCATGGTCGATATTGGCACGCCGTTTTCAACCATGATGATCATGGGCGTGATCAGCGTATCGCGCGGAAAAGTGGGATTTGTGAGTTCCAAATCATCCGTCCTTGGGCCGGGCACTCTCGTGCCAGTGGCGCAAAAGATAGTGCGACAGGGTATCGAGTACGACATAGAGCACAAGGCCCGTCGCGCTTAACAGGACAAAGCAGGCCATCGCTCGCGCCAATTCAAGTCGGTAACTGGCCTCCAGCAGACGCGACGCAAGCCCGGAGCGCGTTCCCGAGGTTCCCGCAACCATTTCCGCGACCACCGTGCCGATCAGCGCGAGGCCGCCGCTAATGCGCAATCCACCGAGAAAATGGGGCAGCGCGCTCGGCAGGAGCAGTTTTGTCGCCGTCTGCCAACGGTTCGCCCGGTAGAGCTGAAACAGATCCTTAAGGTTAGGGTCCGCGCTCTTCAACCCAAGGAGTGTATTGGAAATGACGGGAAAAACCGCAGCCATCCAGGCGAGGATGAGCAGCACCACGAAGACGTTGGAGACCCAAATGATGATGAACGGCGCGATCGTGACAATCGGCGTCACTTGGAGAAAGACTGCATATGGGAATAGGGTTTGTTCCACAAGACGGGATTGCGCCAGCGCGAAAGCAAACACCGCGCCTGTGATGGCCGCCAATACAAGAGCGGCGACCGTCACCTGGAGAGTCACCATAAGTCCCGCGAGCAGATCCGCGCCATCGCGGCTAAAGGCACGGGCAATGGCCACGGGACCCGGTACAACATACTCGGGAACGCCGTAATGGCGCACTGCCCACTCCCACATGGCGAGCAGCGCAATGCCGAAGAGTATCGGCAGGAGCACATTGCCAAATCCCACGAAACGGCGAGGGGGCGCACTCATGGAACAGCCATCCCGCCGCCAAAGGCCGCACCGACCTGAGCACAGGTGTCCGTAAAGGCATGGGTGTCGCGCAGCGCCGCGGTCCGGGGCACGGTGAACGCAACCGGCATGTCGGCCACGATCCGGCCGGGGCGTGGCGACATCACCACGATGCGCTCAGATAGGAATACCGCCTCACGGATGGAATGAGTTACAAACAGCACGGTCCAGCGATTCTCCTGCCAAAGTGCCAACAGGTCCTCATTCAATTGGAAACGGGTGAACTCGTCCAAGGCGGCGAAGGGCTCGTCCATCAGCAGGATTCGGGGGCGGGTGACGATGGCCCGGGCGATGGATACCCGCATGCGCATGCCGCCGGACAGTTCGCGCGGAAATGCGCCGGTAAATCCCTGGAGGCCAACGAGTTGCAAAGCGCCGGTTACGCGCATTGCGAGCTCGGCGGTGGAGATCCCCGGGTTCGCCAGGCGCAGGGGGAGTTCAACATTGGCGGCGACGGTCGCCCATGGCATCAAGGTCGGATCTTGAAAGACAAAGCCGATGCCTTCGGGTCCAGACGGCCATGACCTGGATATGGTGCCGCTGGTAGGGTCCGTCAGGCCGGCAACCATGCGAAGCAAGGTCGACTTGCCGCAACCGGACGGTCCCACCAGACTCGCAAAGGACCCCATCTCCACACGAAGACTCACAGGGGATAGCGCTTCTGTTCCCGACGAAAAGACCTTGGTGACGTGATCGACAGTGACAGCTGCGAGCGCCGCGCCGTTCAATGCGTGCCACCGTTCTCAACGCCACGTCCCACGAATGTGGTCGTGAAGGCCCGCCGATAGTCCATGTCTTTCGGATAAAGACCGTCCGCGGCCATAAGATCGAAGAAACTCTTCCAACGCGCGTCGGTCATGGCGCCAAGGCCGCTTTTCTTGGCATCGCCGGAATCGACTATTCCGTATTCGATGATCTTGTTGCGGCCATAGGCGAGCGTTTCATCGCTCATGTCCGGGTTGTCACTTTTGATCAATGCGTTGGCAGGCGCGGGATTGCCGTTGAGATAACTGAGCCACCCTTTGATGGTCGCATCAACAAAGCGGCGCACCAGATCCGGATTGTCCTCGGTCAACTTACGCGATGTGGTAATGACCGAAGCATAGCTCGTGTAGCCGGAGTCCGCCAAAAGTATGACCCGGGCCTGCTGGCCGGCGCGCTCAATCTGAAACGGTTCGCTGGTGAGGTAGCCCTGTTGAACCGCCGTGGGATCGGCCAGAAACGGCGCCAAGTTGAAGGTGTAGGGCGCAATTTGATCGTCAGTAAAGCCGTACTTCGACTTGAGAAATCGCCAGAACCCCACCCGGGTCTCGGGCGAGATCATGATCTTGCGGCCCTTCAGCACGGCGAGGCTGTCGGTGCCCGCTCCCGCGTGAGCAATCAGAACCGCGGGATCCTTTTGGAACATGGCCGCGACAGCGACCATGGGAATATCTTGAGCGACATAGTTAAGTGGGATAAACGAGTTTGGAGCAACGCTAATGTCGATCCGGCCAGCGGCCAGGAGTTGGGCATGGTTCACCTGGGGACCGCCCTGGCGAATTGTGACATCGAGCCCCGCCGCAGCATACAAGCCGGTCGCCTTAGCCTGGTAATATCCCCCGTGCTCCGCTTCGGCCCGCCAATCCGTCCCAAGCACAATCTTGTCGGCGGCGACCGCCGGAAATACGAGCGTCAGGAACGCGGCGGCGGCGAATACGCCCCGGCGCAAACTTTGGCAAAATGTCATGTTTCAGAGCTTGAACACGCCGCCCGGACTACCGCCAGCAGCGGGAGCACCGGCGGCGGCCGTTTTCTGCACTTTCTGAGCCGCCGATTCCTCGAGCGGGAATACCTTAAACAGCTCCGGCGGGTTCGTGATGTTCTTCATGGGATGACGGCCGATTGACGAGAAATGCGCCGGGACCTTGTTACGGGCCGCATTCACAATAACATCCGAGACAGTGACGCTGTCCGGATCACATTTCGGCTCAATGCGGGCGGCAATGTTAACGCCCTCGCCGAAGACGTCGGTACCTGTATGGATAACCTCGCCCATGTGGATACCGATGCGGATGTGGAACTGATCATCTGCCATCTTGGTCTTGTTGTAGTCGCCAATCGCCTTCTGGCAGTCCAAACCGCATTGCACGGCGCTCTCCGCCGACCGGAAGCGGACCATGAATGCGTCGCCGATGGTCTTAATGACCGTCCCACGATTGCGGACAATTTGATTGCGCATGATTTCGTTATGGATATTGAGCTTCGCCACCATGGCCGCTTCGTTGGCGCCCATCTGTTTTGAATAGCCGACGATATCGGTGAACATGATTGCGGTATTTTGACGTTTGGGATTTTTGGCCGTTCCGCCTTCCAGTTCCTCAAGGTCCTGGTCGCTGCTGCGGAACTTGTCGAGAAACTTGCGCGGGTCGAGAGGTCCAAGAAGCTGGCCAAGGCCGGACGTCATTGCCACCACCACGACACTTTGAAGGGCGCGACTCACACCCCAGGCAAAAACACCGGTGAAAAGCACAGCGAACCAAAGTGACTTGGCCGTGGTTTGCCACCCCGGCTCGGTGAAGTCCGTAACGAAGTGCGAGTGTTGAAAGAGAGCGAAGGTCTGAACGCAGCAGTAGACATAGATAAGCGCGCAGCCAAGAAATTTGGTGGGATTATCGAAAACAGTCCGCAATCCAATCAAAACGGCCAGTGCTGCAATGTAAATCCCGGAGAGCGTAAGCGAATGCGCAAGCTCAAGAACAGCTGCGAACATGTTGAATACCCAATCATTCAACATCCCGGAACTCTGAACCACCTGCCCCACATTCCCCGCCGCAGCCGGGGCGCTATAGCTAAATTCGTCACTGCTCTGCATTGCCGACCCCATCAATCTCTCAACGCTTGCGCCAGCTTCATAGCCGCCGCTTAAGCCCCTGGCCGGTCTAGGCTTTCCCCTGACCGCCCATATCGACCACCCTCAATAGATAGTCTAGCGGAACCGGCCAGGGTTTGCCATATGGGCCCATGGGTGTAATCCCGCGGCTTGCCACGCATAGAGCATCGATCTATCACACCGAACTCTATCGCTTGTCCGTCTACCATTTCCTTTTCAACGAAAATTCATGGCCATGCGCCTTTCTCCACAGCTCACGGTAACCAAAGGGGCCTTTTATGCCCTGATCCTCGTCATGGGCGTGGCCCTCGCATCCTGCCAAAACATGTCGGTCCGCTCGTCGGCGGCGGGAACGAAGCCGACCTCAACTGCGGAAGTTCCGGCCCCGTTGCCGCCCGGATACCAAGACTGGCTTGCGCAGTTACGCATCGATGCCCATGCGCGCGGAATCTCCCAGGCAACGATCCGGACCGCGCTCGATGACGTCGCCCCCATACCTCGGATTCTGGAACTCGATCGCCGCCAACCGGAGTTTTCACAAACATTCTGGCGATATTTCGACGGCGCTTTGACTGCAAAGCGCATCGCCGACGGCCAAGCGCTGTTGGCTCAACATGCCGCGCTCCTAAAGCGGATAGAAGGGCAGTACGGCGTCCAGCCGCGGTTCCTGGTTGCCTTTTGGGGCATGGAATCCGGTTACGGGCATGATACGGGCGGCTATCCGGTTGTAGCCGCCCTCGTCACCTTGGCCTTCGATGGCCGCCGCGCCGATTTCTTTCGGGCCGAGTTGTTCAACGCTCTGACCATTATCGATCAGGGTCATATCGCTCCATCCAGAATGATTGGCTCTTGGGCAGGGGCCATGGGCCAGACTCAATTCATGCCGTCGACCTTTCTCAAGTACGCCGTGGACGAGGACGGCGACGGCCGCATGGATATTTGGGCCGACGTTCCGGACGCCTTGGCATCGGCCGCCCGTTACCTCAAAACCCTCGGGTGGGATGGAACGAAGGGATGGGGTCGTGAAGTAAAGCTGCCCGCAAACTTCGATGTGGGACTGGCGAGCATCGATCCCAGCGCCTCCGAAATCGTAAAGCCGCTGACGGAGTGGTCAGCACTCGGTGTGAGGCAAGCCGACGGCCACGCTCTGCCGCAGCAGAATCTCATGGCGGCGCTGGTACTCCCCGCCGGCGGCGAGGGGCCCGCATTCCTGGTCTACGATAACTACCGCGCGATTCTGAAGTGGAACCGCTCGGCCTTCTACGCCATTGCCGTCGGCCATCTTGCCGATCGCCTGATAGACACGCCGCCCCTGCAAGCAACCCATCGTATCGAAGAACCATTGCGCCGGGAGGACATCATGGCGTTTCAAGACGGCTTGCAGCGTCTTGGTTATCTGAAGGATGCCCCCGATGGCGTGGTCGGTGGCTCTACACGCCAGGCCATCCGCGCATTTCAACGGGCGCATGGACTGGCCCCCGATGGTTACGCCAACCGTGCGGTGGCCACGGCAATTCTCGCCCAAGCCGGCGCGGCGCCGCGAACCTGATCCCGCACCCACCGCCATATCCGGATATTTCCCGGTCCTGTGGGGATTCTTGCGGCGGACCACCGGTTTGCCGTAAGATACTATCGCTAGGCGTTCGGGCCGGGGATTGGCCACTGTATATAGAATCGGTGACCGGGTAGTACATAATGACAGCGGGAGATGTGGCGCTGCGCGCCGGCTTAATTGGCGTGCTGTTGACGGTCAGCGCGTGCTCCACGACGCGTGGACCGGTGGTAGCGTCGGCCGCGACCCCGAGCAGCGCCGACCAGTCGGTGGGTGGACGCTATAAGGTGGGTAATCCGTATCAGGTGGATGGCGTTTGGTATTACCCCTCCGAGAACTACGCCTATCGGGAGGAGGGGACCGCATCCTGGTACGGTGATGATTTCAACGGCAAGCGCACCGCCAACGGCGAGCGCTTTGACATGAACGCCGTAAGCGCCGCCCATCCAACACTCCCCATGCCGAGCATGGTCAAGGTTACCAACCTCGACAATGGCCGTGAACTCAAAGTCAGGGTCAACGATCGCGGGCCTTATAAGAGTCGCCGCATCATCGACCTTTCGCGGCGCGCGGCCCAGCTGCTCGGTTTCGATCTCATTGGCACGGCGCGGGTCCGCGTCGAGATCGACGCCGAGGAAAGCCTGATGATGAAAAACCAAGCGTTGCGCGCCGATCCCGGCGAGCTTCCCAAAGTCGCGGCCGCCCCGCATCCCGTCGTGGTGGCGACGTCCTTGGCGCCGCCGGTCATGACCGATGCCAATCCGCAGCCGGCGCCGGGACTCAAGGCGAAACCACAGCCGGAAAAGCAGGTCGCCATGCTGCCATTGGAAAAGCCGGTTAAAGGCGACAAGGGAACGCCGATGCCGGTCAACGGGCACGGCACGATCCCCGCGTTGCCGCCGGTGGCCGCAGGCCCCGGCGTTTACATCCAAGCCGGGGCTTTCTCCGACGTCGCCAATGCCCATCGGCTCGAACATGAACTGGCCGAATTCGGCAATGCTTTCGTGCTACCGGTAACGGTCAACAACCGACAATTGTTTCGCGTGCGGCTTGGTCCGCTAGGTGACGACACCTCGGCCCAGGATATGCTTGGGCGAGTCAAGGCCTACGGTTACGATGATGCGCAGATCGTGCGCTACTAGCTCGCGACTAATCCCCAGGAAAATTGCCCGGATTTCACATGACACATCCTGCCACGCATTTTTCGCCCCTTCGTCGGCGGATTGCCGCCTTCGCTATTTTACTTGCGTTGAGCTTCGGCCTCGCACCTGGGGTCAAAGCCGACGACAGCGTCTCGACCATTGATATCAAGGCGCGGGAATACATTCTGGTCGATTTTCAAACCGGGACTGTGTTGGATTCCAAAAACCCCGACGAGCATATGCCGCCGTCATCCATGAGCAAACTGATGACGGCCTATGTCACGTTTCAGGCGCTGAAGTCCGGCAAATTGTCCCTGACGGATGAATTGACCGTAAGTCAAAACGCCTGGAAGCAAGGTGGCGCGGCCAGCGGCGGTTCCACCATGTTTCTCAATCCGGGCGACAAGGTGAAGGTCGAGGACCTCATCCGCGGCATGATCATACAGTCGGGCAACGATGCCTGTATTGTGCTGGCGGAAGGACAGGCCGGTAGCGAGGAAGCCTTCGCCGACCAGATGAATCGAACCGCCAAGCAACTGGGCTTGACCAACAGCCATTTCGTTAATGCGACCGGTCTGCCAACCGAGCAGCACTATATGACCACGCGCGATCTGGCGACCCTGGCCCATCACATCATCGTCGATTTCCCGGAGTACTACCCGATCTTCAGCGAGACGTCCTTCACCTATAACAACATCACCCAGGGCAACCGCAATCCCATGCTCTACCGGCTGGGCAGCGGCGGCGATGGCCTCAAGACCGGGCATACGGAAATCGCCGGTTTCGGTCTGACCGGGTCCGCGGTGCGGGACGGGCGGCGGCTGATTCTGGTCGCCAACGGCATGGCCAGCATCCACGACCGTGACGAGGAAACGGCCAAGCTGCTGGACTGGGGCTTCCGCGAGTTCGTGAACCGCGAATTGTTCAAGGCCGGCGACACGGTCACCGATGCGGATGTCTGGCTGGGAGATGTGGCCACGGTTCCCCTGGCGATCGCGTCGGATGTGGTCGTGACGGTGCCCCGTGCGGCCGCCCAATCCCTGGAGGCCCGCGCGGTCTATGACGGTCCATTACCCGCACCCATAAAGCAGGGTGCCGCCGTGGGGAAAGTCGTGGTGACCGGCGCCAATATGACGCCCATCGAAGTCCCGCTTGTGGCGGCGGCATCCGCTGGACGCCTGGGATTCATCGGTCGCCTCAAGGCCGCGGCCTATTATATCTTCCTGGGACCGCCGAAGCCGGCGCAGCAATCCAAACCTGCCGAAACGATGGGGTCTTCGAACCTCAAACCGGCATCGCCCTAGCCAGCAAACCGGCACCGGAATAAGTGCCCGGCGAGCGGTCGGATTCCAACATTCGCATTCCGGTTCGACGGGCTGTCTGCGAATGTTAGAAGCCAAGGATCACTAGAAAATATATGTTTCTAACTGAGCATGGGATGCTTCAGCTGAATCGGGCAGCACGCGCGTGACCGGCGTATTCATCACGTTTGAAGGCGGCGAGGGTGGCGGCAAGTCCACTCAGGCGCGACTGCTTCGTGACGCCCTGACTTCACCCACCCGCCCCGTGCTGCTGACTCGCGAGCCGGGAGGATCGCCCGGCGCGGAGGTCATTCGCACGCTCCTTGTTCAGGGTGAAGTCAATCGATGGGACGGCATGACCGAGGCTTTGCTGCTCAATGCCGCCCGCTGCGATCATGTTCGTAAGGTCATCCGTCCCGCCCTCATGGAAGGCCGGATCGTCATTTCCGATCGCTTCGCTGACTCCACCCTGGCATATCAAGGTTACGGCCATGGTATCGACATGGCCGATCTCATCGAAATCCAGCACGCGGCGATCGGAGATTTTGCGCCTGACCTGACGCTCATCTTGGACATGCCGCCGGAAGAGGGATTACGGCGGGCCCATGCCCGGGGTGGCGCAGAGGTGCGCTACGAGAATATGGACATAGCGTTTCACCGCCGCCTGCGCGATGGGTTTCTCGCCATCGCCGCCGCCGATCCGGAACGCTGTAAGGTGATCGACGCTACGCGGTCCATCGACGCCATCCATGCGGATGTTCTTGCCGTCGCCCGCGCGGCCTGCGAACGGGCCGGGTGAGACCATGGCCGAACGCGATCCCGATGTGCCCCATCCGCGCCTCAATCCCTACCTCATCGGCCATGAGGCGGCGGAGCGGGACTATCTGCGGGCGTGGAGCGGCGGACGCCTGGCCCACGCGTGGCTGATCGGCGGCGCACGGGGCATCGGCAAGGCAACACTGGCCTACCGCATGGCCCGCTACGCCCTGACGCAGCGGGACGGGGCTAAGGAACTCGATATGTTCGGCGCACCGCCGCCAGTTCCAAACTTGAGCATGAGTGGCGAGGACCCGGTTTTTCGCCGGGTCGCGGCCTTAGGCCACGGCGATTTCCGTGCCATCGAACGGGGCTGGAGCGACGCCAAGCAGACCAAACGTCGCGCCAGCATCCTGGTGGAAGACGTACGCGAGATCGGCGGATTCCTGTCCATGACACCATCCGAGGGCGGCTGGCGGGTGGTGATCATCGATGCCGCCGACGAAATGAATTCCAACGCCGCCAACGCGGTGTTGAAGGTTCTTGAGGAACCGCCGCGCCGCGCGCTGCTGTTCCTTATCGCCCACAATCCCGATCGCCTGCTGCCCACCATCAGGTCGCGCTGCCGCCGCGTCGACTTGCGGCCGCTCACCGACGCGCAAGTTGCGGCACTGCTCAATCGCTACCAGCCGTCCCTGGCGCCGGCCGATGTGTCGGCTCTCGCCCAGCTGGCGGACGGTTCCATCGGCCGTGCCCTTGAACTGGCGGAGGAGGGGGGTGTGGAACTGTTCCGCGAGCTTATGAGTCTCATGGGCGATCTGCCGCGACTGAACATCACTCGGCTCCATGCCTTGGCCGACAAGGCGGCGCGGGGCGAGGCCTTCCGGACTCTGGCGGACCTTTTGTCCTGGTGGCTGGCGCGCATGGTGGCCCTCGGCGAACGAGACGCTCTGGGGTCGGTCGCGGAAATCGCCGACGGCGAGCGGGCGTTGGTATCGCGTCTGCGCGCCGCCGCGCCCGCCGGAGCCTGGGCCGAAACCTGGACCGCCATCAACCAACTCACGGCCCGCACTGACGGCCTCAACCTCGACCGCAAGCGCAGCCTCATGAGCATGGCCATGCGGATCGAGGCCACCGCCCAGGGCCGCGCGGTGGCATAATTCCGCCACCCTTTCGCGGGCCGCGCCAAACGTCTATATGAAGGCCCTCAACGCGTTACGGCCGTTTCCGGAGTTTTCAGGTGCCGAAGTCGTTCTACATCACGACGCCGATCTATTACGTCAATGATCGGCCTCATATCGGCCATGCGTACACGACCATCGCGTGCGACGTGATGGCGCGGTTCAAGCGCCTGGACGGCCATGCGGTCAAGTTTCTCACCGGCACCGACGAGCATGGCCAGAAGATCGCCCGCGTCGCCCAGGACAAAGGCATCACGCCCCAAGCTTTGGCCGACCAGAACTCCCAGGTGTTCCGCGACTTGGCGGCCACACTTAATATCACGAATGACGATTTCATCCGTACCACCGAGCCGCGCCACAAGGCTGCCTGTCAGGAGCTATGGCGGCGCATCGAGAAGAACGGTCACATCCGTCTCGACAAATACGCCGGCTGGTACGCGGTCCGGGACGAGGCCTATTACGATGAGTCCGAGCTTGCTAAAGCCGCCGACGGCAGCAAGATCGCGCCCACGGGGGCGCCGGTGGAGTGGGTCGAGGAGGAAAGCTATTTCTTCGACCTGTCCAAATGGCAGGACAAGCTGTTGGCCTTCTACGACGCCAATCCGGATTTCATCGCCCCGAAAAGCCGCTTCAACGAAGTCTATAGCTTCGTCAAAGGCGGGCTTCGCGACCTGTCGATTTCCCGCACGACGTTTTCCTGGGGCGTGCCC
Source organism: Rhodospirillaceae bacterium (assembly GCA_004297485.1). GTDB lineage: Bacteria > Pseudomonadota > Alphaproteobacteria > Rhodospirillales > Rhodospirillaceae > SCTM01. Next base: position 334 of record SCTM01000111.1, on the reverse strand, counting down.
GTGCCGGGCAACGATAAGCACGTCATGTACGTGTGGATCGACGCCCTGACCAATTACCTGTCGGCCCTAGGTTTTCCCGATGGCGCCGACATGGCGACGTTCTGGCCGCCGAAAGACCCGGTCGCGATTCATATGATCGGCAAGGACATCATCCGTTTCCACTGCGTCTATTGGCCCGCCTTCCTCATGGCCGCCGACCTGCCGCTGCCCAAGCGCGTGTTCGCCCACGGCTGGTGGACGGTGGAAGGCGAGAAGATGTCCAAGTCCCTGGGTAACGCCATCGACCCCAATACTCTGGTGACCAAGTACGGCCTCGACCAGTTCCGCTACTTCC
>SCTM01000110.1 GCA_004297485.1 Rhodospirillaceae bacterium | reverse complement strand
CACCACGCTACCGAAAAGCGGCATGCTGGCGTTCTCGCAATTGCTTGAGCGGGGGCGGCGACCGTCGTGGCGCATATGGGCGGCCGGCGCTCCATTCGGGGCGAAGGACGCCATGAAGGCACGCGGCTATCAGTGGCATGCTGACAAAAAATCGTGGCACATAGCGGTCGATGAAGACGAAAGGGACCGCGAAGTATCTTGGCTTGTCGGAGCTGTTTACCGGCGCCCCTGTGTGCCTTCGATGGACCGGATCACGGCGTTCGACCGCTTCTCTGAGCGAGAGATTCCGGCATGAAAGAGTTCAACGTAGTGCCTGGCTCGCTCGGCTGGCTAGAGGTCAGACTCGGTATCCCGACCGCTTCGCAGTTCCACCGGATTCTCACTCCGAAGACGCAGAATTTTTCGGCGCAGGCCCGAGGCTATGCCTTCCGCCTCGTCGCCGAGAAATTGCTGAACGAATCGGCTGAATCGATCGACTACATCGAGCATGTGCAAAGAGGCAAAGACCTTGAGCCGCAAGCGGCGCAGATGTTCACGCTGGTCGAGGAAATGGAACTGGCCCCGGTCGGCTTTCTCACGACGGATGATATGATGATCGGCGCGACGCCGGATCGACGCATCGTCGGCGCATCGGCCTTTTTAGAGATCAAGTGCCCTGCGGCATGGACGCACCTAGAGTATTTAGTGGACGGCTTCGGTGCCGACTATATGCCCCAGGTCCAAGGTCAGATTTTCGTTGGAGAGGCGGAGTGGGCGGCGCGATGGTCTTTCCATCCCCGTATGCCGCCCCGCCTAGAAAAGACGCCGCGCGACGACGCCTATATCGCGAACTTGAAAGCTGCGCTCGACGAGTTCACCGATATGCGGCTTGGCATAATCGAGCAGGTCAAGCGGATGGGCTTCTTTGAGGAGCACGCCCATGTGGCAACGGCGGTTGACGCACTGGCCGCCGAGTTCGATCGCAGACAGCCGGGAGCCTTCGATGTCTAATGTGCGCACGATCGACGATCTGGCCGACTGGATCGCGGAGGCCGTGACGAAGGCGGATCGCTATACGAGCCAGACAAGCGCAACGAGCAGAGTCCGAAGCCGAGCGGTGATTGCTTTATTGCAGATGGCTCCGCTCCCGGAGCACGTCTTGCTCACGATCCCGCACCTCGGTCGGTGCAACGAACGCGATGTCAAACACCACTGATATTTGGCGGGGGCGTAGATGGACCCGATCGTTTGGTTTCTCGTCATTTCGGCCTGTACGAATTGCGCTGGTGACCCGGGCATCTTCCCTGGTTTCCAAGCGCATTTTGATAAAACATACATAGCGATGCCTTCTCAGGAAGCGTGCACACAGGTTCAGGCAATCAATCCACATACAGAGTGCTGGGCGAAGCAAGCCGATAAGCGGCAATAACGGAGAACTAGAAATGCTGAAGGTAACAACTCTTGCTGCCGGCCTGCTCTTGGCAATGGTTAGTGCCGCTCGCGCTAATTGTTGCGACACCATAAACGATTGCGGGAGTTGTTGGACGACGACTCCCGTCCCGGCGATTACGATCGGGGAGTCCTCGCTTACTGGCTGTGACAGCAACGAAAAGACGCCGAACGAAGCAGTCGATTGCAAGTTGGCATACTGGAAGGTGCAGGTTGAAAAACTACAGAAAGAGCGCGTCGACCTAGATGGGAAGATCGCGAGGGCAGCTGAGAGGCTCGATGCGTTCAAGGCGGCGGGTGGACATCTTCCTGCGGCGAAGCCCTGACTCTATGAGGTATTAGGCGATGACTCGCGATGAGTTGATTTCTCGGCTCGGTAACACCGAGTCATCCAGCAAGGAATTAGACTTCTGGTGCTGGTGGTACGGCAAAAGCACCGAGGCCGACAAGCCTAATCCGATGCCGCCGCCAGAGGATTATGTCGAATCCAATCTCATGTCTCACGCCAATTCGTTCGCTCCGACATTATCTGTAGATGCTGCCCTGAGAATGGTGCCTGAGAATGCAAGGGTACGGGAGCTTGGACAATGGTGGGATATGGATCATCCGGGCGGATGGTTCTGCAACGTCATGCAGTGGGAACGCGATAAAAATCTGAACCTAATTGAGCGATGCTATGTCTATGGGTTTTCTGATAGCGACATCAGAATGCCGATTCTGGCCCCAACCGCCGCCATCGCGATTTGCATTGCCGCGCTCAAGGCAAGGCGCGGGCGCTCGGATAAAGGTTAATTAGGAGGGGACTGTAATGAGTACGATCAGCGACCTGGAAATCGAGGTCGGGCGGCGGCTGACTGACCAATTACGGACGGCGAAAGAAAAATTGACCGCCGCTAAGATCGCGGCCTCGTCTGTGAGGATTGGACAGATCTATATCCGATCAGTTTCAAAGGGCCGCGGCGCAGATAGGAAGACGGTGGTCGAACGCTGCCAAGTGACGCGTTTTGGCACGAGATGCCTTCCCGAGATGCCTATCGCGCGCCTTTTTCGGGCAGACGGCACGCTTGGTATCAGGGAGACCGAGATCAACAAATGGAGGAATCCACCGATGACCGACGACAGCCCGCCAGCGACGACGGACAGGTGGCTTGACATCGCCGGCGCGCCACGTGATGGCACCGAGGTCTATATCGAGGTCGGCGGCAGGTGCCGGGCATACTGGGACGCCGAGCTGCGGACCTGGGTGCTATCGCATCCGTTCAACGTAGAGTCAGTATCGCATCCGCTGCGCTACTTACCGCTTGACCAGCCGCACACGTCGCAAGGCGAAGTATACGAGGTCCGGGAGGATTGCGATGACGAATTAGCGAAGAGGATCGCCGCCAAGTATGGCACTCCCGACACGAACATCGAGGACATGGCCGAAGGCTTCCGCGAGGCCCGCGAGAGGGGTTGGTACGATCCCGAGGCTGTCGAAGCTCGGCGGCTGTGGCTACGGCATCGGCGGCTCAACATACCGGAGACACAATCATCAGGGAAGGAATTTCAGGAGGAAATCAATGCCATCTGCGCGCGGCATCGCGGGAAAGTACCGGGCGTCGCAAACTTCCGGGATCGATTATGGATCCTGATCCACCCTGACGGCAGCGAGGTCGCCTTCACCGACTACAACCAAGAGATCACCGGTCACACGGACAACGCGGCTACTTTTCCAGTGTTGGGACCACACATCGTCTACGGTGGTAACGCCTACTACATCGTCGGCGAAGCGAATCGTCTTGGTTTCGTCACGATCGACGGAGGATCAAACGAATGACCACCGACACCCTGCCGCCCGCGTGGGCAATTGAGAAGGCACAGGTAATACTCGGCGATGCCGCTG
>SCTM01000109.1 GCA_004297485.1 Rhodospirillaceae bacterium | reverse complement strand
AGGACACCGGCTCCCTGTGGGTGATCGGCTCCTATCACAATATTTTCCGGGTCGGCGCCACGCTTCAGGATCTGGGGTTCTGGATGCTCAACGATATTGTCTGGCGCAAGTCGAACCCCATGCCGAATTTCCGCGGCACTCGTTTCACGAATGCCCACGAAACCCTGATCTGGTGTTCCAAGTCCAAGGACGCGCGTTACACCTTCAACTACGAGGCCATGAAGAACCTCAATGAAGGCATACAAATGCGCAGCGACTGGACCTTGCCGCTCTGCACCGGCGAGGAACGCCTCAAGGGCGACGACGGCAACAAACTGCACCCAACCCAGAAACCCGAAGCGTTGTTGTACCGCGTGTTGCTGGCGGCGACCAAACCGGGGGACGTGGTGCTCGATCCTTTCTTCGGCACCGGCACCACCGGTGCTGCCGCCAAACTGCTCGGCCGCCGTTATATCGGCATCGAGCAGGACCCCTCATATATTGCCGGCGCCAAGGAGCGCATTGCCAAAGTGATTCCCATTTCCGATGAAAGCCTCATTGCCACACCCAGCAAGCGGTCCGAGCCGCGCATTCCCTTCGGTACCGTGGTCGAACGCGGTCTATTGCCGGTGGGATCCGTGCTGTCCGATCCGTCGGGCCGCTTCACCGCCAAGGTTCGTGCCGACGGCACGTTGATCTCCTCCGATCATCGCGGCTCCATCCATCAGGTGGGCGCCGCCGTCCAAGGCGCGCCGGCCTGCAACGGCTGGACGTTCTGGCATATGCGCGTGGGAAAATCGTTGGTTGCCATCGACATGCTGCGCCAGAAAGTGCGCGCCGAGATGGGCAACGCAATCCACCAGTAAGGCCGTGTTCAGCCTGTCGCGGCGGCAAGATCGTCGTCAGCGAGGCTCTCCATCAGCCCCGTGATCTGGTCTTCCGTGATGTCGCGGACGATGAACACCACGCGTGTGCGCCGGTCGTCGCTGGGCCACGCCTTCAGCCATGTCACCGGATGAAGCACGTGCTGCACGCCATGCATCACCGCGGGTGTGTCCGGGTTGCCCTCCACGTTGACGATGGCTTTGACCCGAAGCAGGTCCGGTCCGCGCATGGTGGCCAGAAGCTGCAATAGAAACTGCAGACTCTCGATCTTGACCGGCGTTTCACGCACAAAGCAGAAGGCGCGAATATGGGCGTCATGGCGATTGACGTCGGGGTGATGCGCATGATCGTGGTCATGATGCTCATGCCCGGCGTGATCGCCGTGGCCATAAGCCTCAGCACGTAACCAGTCCTCGACCTGAGCGCCCTTGGCGGCGGGATCGAACGGACCGACGTTGAGAATCTGCCTCGCATCGATGCGGCCGTGGGCGACCGGCAGCAAGGTCGCGCCGGGATTGAGCTGTTTCAACCGTGCGGAAAGGGCGGTGCTATACGCGGCGGCTTCGGGGAGATCGGTCTTGGTGAGGAGGATACGGTCGGCCACGGCCGCTTGCTTCACGGCCTCCTCGTGATCGTCGAGCGTTCCGTCGCCGTTGACGCCGTCAACCACGCACACCACGCCGTCGAGCCGGAATTTGTCGAACGCCAGCGGGTCCGTCATGAAGGTCTGCAGGATCGGTGCCGGGTCGGCCAATCCGGTCGTCTCGATCACAACCCGATCAAAGGCTTTGATCTGGCCTTGTGTGCGCTTGAGCATCAGATCGTGAAGCGCCCGTACCAAGTCGCCGCGTACGGTACAGCACAGGCAGCCGCCGCTGACTTCGACAATGTCGTCGTCCACGCGTTCGACCAAGTCATGGTCAAGGCTGACAGCACCGAACTCGTTGATGATGACGGCAGCATTGGACATGGCCGGGTCGCGGATCAAATGGCTGAGCAGGGTCGTCTTGCCGGCGCCGAGAAACCCCGTGAGCAGAGTCACGGGCAGGCGCTCGGCGGGTGGGGTTCCAAGTGTCTCGGTCATCGTATCACTGTCCTTCCCGCCACCAGGCCAGCATGGCGCCGGCCATGAGCGCCGCCAGCAGCAGGGCCACGGGCGCGAGGTGAACTTGTGTTACCCCCGTGACGGCGGATTGTTTGTTGGCTTTCACGCCAACCCAAGACGCGCCATGGGCTGTGCGTCCCGGGGCGACCCGTCGCACGGCCGGCGCATCGCCGTCTCCCAGCCAATAGACGCCGCCGCCGGTTGCTTCGGCCACGGGCCCGACCTTCGCATCGGTGGTCACCACGTCGTAGTTCTCCAATGGATTGGGCGACCCCACCGCCGCCACCGCCGTGTGTTCGCCGTCGGTCATGCGATAAAGTCCAGGTGCTGCGCTTGTCAGCTTGGCGACGAAGCGGCCCCGTCCCGCGTCTTGGGGTACGACGGTCTCATCGCCGCCGGCCGGCTTGGTCACCGTCACGGATTTCTCATCGGTCGCGACGCTATGGCGCGTGATCACCAGATCGTCGCCGTGGGGTTCGGCCGTGAGGGATTCCTCTTCCAGTTCCGGTTCCTTCATCAGCCAGTGGGAGACGCGGCGCAATAACTCCGCCTGTGGACCGCCGCCGTCGAAATCCTTACCCCACAGCCAGATGGTATCGCTGAGCAGAAGCGCAACCCGGCCCTTGCCGACATGGTCGAGAACCAGGAGCGGCTCATTGTTGGCGCCGGTCATCACGGTCTCGCCGCTGGGTGTGCCGACGTTGACCTGGCGCAACCATCGGCCCCACGTCGGCGCATTGCCGGCGTCGTTGGCGAAGGCGCCGGTCAGCTCCGCCGTCACCGGATGGCGCGCGCCCAGCGCGCTGATTTGCGGCCGGAAAGGTTGCTCCGACACCTGACCCGTGGGCGCGGCGGGCAGGATGCTTTGCAACGGGCTGTTGTAGAGCGAATAGGAATCCGCGTACTCGGGCCCCACCGCCAGCATCACCGCGCCGCCGTGGCGTACGTAGTCCACGATCTTCGGCATGAACTGAAACGGCACCAGACCGCGGCGGCTATAGCGATCGAAGATCACGAGGTCGAAATCGTGAAGCTGTTCCTCGAACAGTTCGGTGTAGGGAAACTGGATCAGGGCAAGTTCGTTGATGGGCGTGCCGTCGTCCTTGGTCAACGGCCGCAGGATGGTGAAATGCACGAGATCGACGTTCGGATCGGACTTGAGCAGGTTACGCCAGGCCCGTTCGCCCACATGGGGCTGGCCGGAAATGAGCAGCACCCGCAAGCGGTCGCGCACGCCGGTGACGGACACCAGGGCGTGGTTGTTGGCGAGGGATAACTCGCCGTCGCGGGGTGCCACGTCGATCTCGAAGACATTCGCGCCGACATTGGCGATTGTCACCGGCAGATCGCTGGAGCCGCCCACCGGGAGCGTGAGCGTCTGCGGCTCTGTTCCGTTACGCCGCACGGTCACCGGCACCTCCGCGCCCGGCGGTGCGCCGGTGTCCTCGATCTTCACCCGCACCGCGGCGGTCTGCCCCACCAGGCCGAAGTCCGGCGCGCGTTCGATGCGGATGCGCCGGTCGCGCTCGCCGCGATCTCCGGTCAGGAGGACATGCACAGGCGCGCCCTGCCACGGTGCGTGAACCGATGGTGTCGGCGTGTCGTGAACCTGGCCGTCGGTGATCATGATCGTCCCCGCAAGGCGCTGCGCCGGGACATCGTCGAGGGCCGCGTTCAGGGCTGTGAACAGCTGTGTACCATCCTGGTTCGCGCCGGTGACATGCACGGTGCGCACTTCCAGATCGGGCTGTGTGGTAAGTTCGGCGGCTAGCTTGCCTGCGGCCTTGGTCGTGCGTTCCATGCGCTGGCCAAGCTTCTGGCTGCCGGTCTCATCGACCACCACCACCGCGACATCCGCCAGGGGTGTGCGGTGTTCGCGCATAAGAATCGGATCGGCGAGGGCGATAATAAGCACGAGCATGGGGATCGCGCGCAGAGCAATCCCGCGCGCTCGTCGCAGTCCGCCGTAGACGAGCAGCGCCGCGGCCATTGCAGTGAACGCCATCAACAATGGCAGTGGTACGGTGGGCGAGAACGTGATTGCCGCCGTCATTGAGTCAACCGCTGCATGATGGCGGGCAAGTGCACCTGGTCCGACTTATAGTTGCCGGTCAGGGCGTACATCACCATGTTGACGCCGGCGCGATAAGCCATCTCCCGTTGAGTCTCACCCCCGGGCACCATCGCGTACATGGGCAGGTCGTTGGCATCGCGCGCCCAAGCCGCCGCCCAGTCGTTGCCGCCGACAATGACCGAGGACACGCCGTCGGTGGTGGCCGCGCCCCTGTTCACAAAGATCATGCCGTCCGTGAAGCGCCCCGGCAGCCCTTTGAGCAGATAGAAACTGCGGGTCAACACATGGTCGCTGTTCATGGCGACCAGCGGCGGCAGATCGATGGTGCGCAGAATATTCTCAAGGCGGGCACCGGCACCGTGACCGCCGACGGCGCCGGCTTGCTCCGGCGCGTCGAAGATGACCATGCCGCCGCGGTGCAAATAGGCGCTCACGGCCGCGGCGGCCTTGGGATTTGGCGGCAACTGATTCGCGCTGACGCGCCAGTAGATGAGCGGGTAGGGCGAGAGGCTATCGGCGGAAAGGCCGGCCGCATTGAGGTCAATGGCCGCCGGCTGCGCCATCTCGGCGGACGTGCGGGCGGCGAGGATGCGGGTCAGGGTGCTCAGGCCGGTTGCGGCGACATGATCGACCACGCCGTCGCCGGTGATCACATAGGCAAGCCGCGTTTCCAGGATCGCCGCGGCCGTATTCGGGTCGATCGCCGGGGTCGCTTTCGATTCCGCCGCGCGTGCTCCGCTATATAAGAGCGTGGCCGCGATCAGCGCCATGGCGCCGACGACGCCCGCGACCGGTAGTCGGCGCGCGACCGTGGGTACGAGGCCGCGCAGAATAAAACTGATCACCAGATCCAGGAGCAACAGTATCAACGCCGCGCTCAGGAAATAGGGTTTGAGCGCCTGCTCTTGGGCAATGCCGTCAAAAGTGACGTGCCGGGCGCTGCTGGGCCGGGCTTGAATCGGTGCGGCATTTTCCAGTCCCGGCGACAGATTCAAAGCGGTCGTACTTCCGGGTGCGCCATAAAGACCTGGCGGAAGGGCGGGCCCAACCTTGCCGGCGGCGAAGGCGCTGGCGGGGAGGGCGTGCGCGGTGGGATCGGGCGCGGTCAAATGCCCAAGCCCGTCGAGCAGTTGAAGTGGGGGCAGCATATTCGTCGCGTCACTGCTTTCGTCCGTTGTCGCGACGCCCGCGCTCAGGTCCACCACCCGGCGCAGCATATCCACGAACAGGCCGCTCATGGGCAGGCTCGACCACTCGGGCGTGGCCGTCACATGAAACAGGATCACCCATCCCTGGCCGCGCCGCTCGGCGGTGACCAAGGGTGTGCCGTCGCTGAGCTTTGCCCAGGTCTTTCCCGGGAGATCGGGCGTCGGCTCGGCAAGAACCTGGGTGGCGATGGTCACGTCGGTGGGGATCGTCATGTTCTTGAACGGCGACGCATCGGGAAATGTCGCGAGGTGTGCCGGCTCGCTCCACGACAATGCGCCGCCGAAACTGCGGCCGCCGGACCGCAAGCGCACCGGCAGCAGGGGGTCGACATTGTCGTTGAGACCCGGACCGGCAAAGCGCACGAGGATGCCGCCGCCGTCGACCCACCGCGTCACGCGCTCGATTTCGGAATCCAGTACGCGGCCACCACTGGCCATGAACAGCACGGCGAGGGGCCGCGAAAGCAACGCGTCCAGATCGCCGTCACGGACCTCGGCGAAGGGCGCGAGCGCTTGGCGGATGTAAAATGCGTCCTCGAGGAGAGGCGCGGAAATCCCGTTGGCGTTTGTGCTGGCGATGCCCACGGGGCGTCGTTGCCAGCGGGCATCGGCGAGCACGGTGGCGCTGGCACCGGGATGGCCCTCTACGTCGAAGCGGGCGATGCGGTTCGACAACTCAGGCGGGGTTTCAAGGGTTCCGGTCCCGTCGCGCATGCCCTGTTCCATGGTTATCGTTGTCCGGGCGAGAACATGGCCGTCCTTGTCGATGGCGCGCACGGCAAAGGCGTCCGGAGCGGCATTGTCTTCCACCACGCGCCGGAGATTCATGACGATACGACCCGTGACTTCGGTGTCGCTGGCGCGGCGTGGGGGCGCGAGTACGAGCGGGGCGTCGCTGTCGCCGGCATCGATCACCGTCACCGGTCCAAAGCGTTGGAGGGCGGCAATCATCTTATCGTCATTGCTTGTGGCGACACCGTCGGTGATCCACGCGACTTCGGCGGGTCCGCCCGTAACCAGCGCTTGCAATTGTGCGGCAGCCGCGGCGCGGTCGGCGGGCCAAGGCTGCGGACGAATCGTGGCGGCGTGGGCCAGGACCTCGCGCGCCGGCATGATTTTCGGAGACGGCTTCGCCATGGCGGTCGGCGCCGTGGTGATCAATGCCGCCGTCCGGCCGTGACGTTCGGCGCGTTCCAACAGGCTGCGCACGGCTTGAATGCGGCTGTCCCAGCGCGTGGCGGCGGCCCATCCGTCGTCCATGACGATCACCAGTGGTCCGGTTTCGTCGTCGCGATTTGCCGTCAGTACCGGGTCGGCGAGACCGATAAGCGCCAGCAGCAGGAGACCGATGCGCAATGCGACCAGCCATGGCGGCGTGCGAGCGCTCGCGCGTTCCGTCGGCGGCAAATTGAAAAGCAGGCGCGCGGCGGGAAAATCCAGGCGGCGCAGCGCCGGTGGTGTCAGCCGCAGCAACAACCAGACGACCGGCAGTGCCGTGGCGGCAATCAACACCGTCGGCGTCAGGAATGTGAGCGAACCCAAGGTCAGCACAGGGACCTCATCGCCGGTAGCTTGCGATAGTCTGATGCAAGGCGGCCAGGGCGGTTTGCGGCGCGCGGTCGGTATGGTGGACGGCGAAACTCCACCCTGCTTGTGCGGCTATTTGTTTCAAGCCGTTGCGATGGGCCGTGAGACGTTCGAGATAAGTCGCGCGTGCATTCTCGGTGCGCTCGACGATCGTCGCGCCTTCCTGCTCAAGGCCGACGAAGCGGACACGGCCCGAGAACGGCAAGGTTTCCTCGGCGGGATCGAGCACCTGAAGGAGATGACCGATGGCGCCATGCCGGGCGAGGTTGCGCAGGCTGGCGCCGATGTCCTCCAGCGGCGAAAGGAAGTCGCCGATCAACACGATTGTGCTGTGACGCGGCAGGGGCGTCATGAATTGGGGTATGCGGTTGTCGGTCGCGGTCGCGGCCCGCGCCAAGGTGGCGCTGAGGCCGTCGGCCATGCGCGCCACCGCGACACGTCCCGAAGCGGCCGGCGTGGGTTGACCGTCGGCGGCCAGATGCATGATCCGCTCGCCGCCCTCCGCCAATAACTCCGCCAAAGCCAGCGCGAGGACGGCGGCACGTTCCGCTTTGGTCGGCAGATTGCGGTGAGAGGAATAGTGCATTGAGGGTGATAAGTCGCACCACAGAGCCACGGTCTGGGCGGCGACCCATTCCCGCTCGCGCACGAACACCACATCGAGTTTTCCGGTCTGGCGCCAATCGATGGATTGCGGCGTATCGTCGCGGGAATAAGGGCGGAATTGCCAGAAGGCTTCGCCCGGCCCGGCCCGGCGTCGGCCGTGGCTTCCCAACGTTACCGTGGCGGCGATGCGACGCGCGGCGACCAAAAGCGGCGGCAGATTGGACGCCGCCGCATCCGCCGCTGTGCGCAGGCGTTGGCCGGTTTCACGAATTGAGGCGCGGACCATGGGCGTTTGCGTACTCTGGATGGATATCAGGTGGAGACTAATTCCGTCCGCTGCGACTGACGCTTAAGGACGATCGATCCGGGCGCAAAGGGTTTCGATCAGCGCACTCAAAGAGCGGCCTTCGGCACGCGCCGCGAAATTGAGCGCCATGCGGTGCTGCAAGACCGGCCGGGCCAGGGCGATCACGTCGTCCACCGACGGCGCCAGGCGTCCTTGCAACAGGGCGCGGGCGCGGGTCGCGAGCATGAGCGCCTGGCTCGCCCGAGGTCCCGGTCCCCATGCAACCTGTTCCCGCACTTCGGCGATATCGGTGGTCTCCGGCCGTCCGGCGCGTACCAGCTTAAGGATCGCGGCAACCACGCTCTCGCCCACGGGGATCTGGCGTACGGCGCGCTGGGCCGCCATCAACTCAGCGCCCGTCAACACGCGCTGCGGCGTAGCATCGTCCGTGCCCGTGGTCCGCAAGATGATCTCACGCTCGGCCGCAAGGTCGGGATAGCCGATGTCGACCTGCATCAGGAAGCGGTCGAGCTGCGCTTCGGGCAATGGGTAAGTGCCTTCCTGCTCGATGGGATTTTGGGTCGCAAGCACATGAAACGGACGCGGCAGATCGTGGTATTTGCCGGCGATCGAGACTCGGCCCTCCTGCATCGCCTGCAACAGGGCCGACTGGGTGCGTGGCGAGGCACGGTTGATCTCGTCGGCCATGAGCAGTTGGCTGAACACCGGCCCCTGGATGAAGCGGAAGAAACGGCGGCCCTCCGGGTCCTCCTCCAGCACTTCGGAGCCAAGAATGTCGGCCGGCATCAGGTCGGGAGTGAACTGAACACGTTTATCGTCGAGTCCAAGCACGGCGCCCAATGTCTGCACCAGCCGGGTCTTGGCCAGGCCGGGCACCCCGATCAGCAGCACATGGCCGCCGGCCAGCAGGGTGATCAGGCTCTCCTCGATGACGCCGCGCTGGCCGATAATGACCTCGGCCACGGCCGCGTGAGCCGCGCTGATGCGGCCGGCGATATGTTCGATGGCCGCCGCCGCGGCCCCCTCGGGGCTGGTTTTTGTTGTCATGTCTCTGGCAAGGGGCATACTTGATTCCGTTGCGCTCACATACTGTCTCCACCATATGATGACAGGTATCGCGACATTCGTCCGGGACCACGCACCAGTATCGAGTAAGTATGGGACGACCGACGTATCCAAATGAAGCGGAATCTCCGCCGTCCGGTGCGGTGGGCGAGCGGCTGCGCCCGATGCAACCGGGCGCTATCCCGAACTTATGCGGCGATTTCAACATGCGGATCGCCCGGGACGGGACATGGTTCTATCGCGGATCGCCCATTGGGCGCCTTGCTCTGGTTAAGCTGTTTTCCACCGTCCTCCGCCGTCACGAGGATGGCTCTTTCTGGCTCACGACACCGGTGGAAAGCGGCCAGATCGAAGTCGAAGACTCGCCTTTTATCGCTGTGGAGTTGATGATCGAAGGCGAAGGCGCCGATCGGGTGTTGCGCTTCCGTACCAATGTGGACGACGTCGTGACCCTTGATGCCGCCCATCCCCTGCGGGTTGCGGAATCCGCCGACCGCGAGCCGCGACCCTATGTGACCGTTCGCGGAGGTCTGGAGGCGCGTCTGGCTCGGTCCGTGTTCTACGAACTGGTCGCCATGGCCGAACCCGATGGATTATCGCCGGAGGTTCTCGGCGTGCGCAGTGCCGGCCTGTTCTTTCCGCTCGGGCGGACCCAATGACAGCGGGTACGGCGCTACGCGATCATATTAACCCCGGTCTTGTGTCCATCGATCGCGCCAAAATACGGGCCCGGCTCGCGGCGGCCTTGAAGGATGGCGGAAGCCGGTTGCGGGCAACCGGTGACCTCGACGCGACGCAAAAACTCATGGACGAGGGCGGCATCCAGCTGCCGAGCGCGAAAGCCAACACTCTTTTTCCCGCGACCGCTCCTGAGCCCGTCACGGAGATGCGGCCTGCGGCTGTCCTGGTGCCTCTGGTTGAACATGAGGACGGCTATCGCGTGCTCTTGACCCAGCGCACCGCGCATTTGAACAAGCACGCCGGCCAGGTCGCTTTTCCCGGCGGACGCATGGACCCGGAAGACCGCGACGCCGAAGCCTGTGCCTTGCGCGAGGCTTGGGAGGAAACCGGTCTCGATCCGGCGAAAGTCGAGATCCTCGGGCGTCTAATCCCCTGGGCCACGGGCACCGGCTTCGACATCATGCCTGTGGTCGGTGCGGTTACGCCGCCGCTGCACTTAAAGCCCGACCCGGGTGAAGTCGCCGACGTGTTCGAGGTGCCGCTCGCTTTCTTCCTCGATCCGGCCAATCATCGCCGCGTTGCCCGCGAGTTTTTCGGCGTCAATCGTGCGTTCTACGAGATGCTTTACGAGGATCGCTATATCTGGGGCGCAACTGCGGGTATGCTGATCAACCTCTACCACGCGCTCGTGACATGATTCTCTCGTGCCACGAAAGTCCTGATGCGCAGATTTGCGCGCGGGCAGGAGATTCGGATGGCGAGAGTCCTCTTCACATATATCGTGCCGTTCCTGCTGCCGCTGGCGGTCTATTTGGCGTGGAGCTGGTATCGCACGCGCTATGTCGCTGAGCACGGCGGCGCGCCTCCCCGCCTGGAGCAAGGACCGTGGCCGCTCTTGCTGTTTCTCGGCGCGGTGCTGGCGTTCGCGAGCTTGGCCGTGACCGCGCTCCGACATGGAGGCGGGCCGGATTCGGTTTATACCCCGTCCTACCTTGAGAACGGGCAGGTGGTGCCTGGCCGGACGGTTTCCAAACAGCCTTAACGCGATCCGTGAAATGACCGCATCCGTCGTCACTTTCGCGCCCGTATGGTTGAACGCGCGGGAACTCAAGCGTCTGTTCGCGGCCCTGGGCGCACCGGCGGTCGATGTCCGTTGTGTTGGCGGAAGTATCCGCGACGCTGTGCTCGGCCGCGACCGCGCCGATTCCGAGATCGATGTGGGCACGCCGGAACCGCCCGCACAGGTGCTCGCGCGGCTCGCCGACGCGCACATCAAGGCAATCCCCACAGGTATCGACCACGGCACCGTCACGGCGGTTGTCGACGGCCGCGCGTTCGAGATCACGTCATTGCGCCGGGACACGGCGTGCGACGGGCGTCATGCCGCGGTCGCGTTCACCACCGACTGGCATGAGGACGCCCGTCGGCGCGACTTCACCATGAATGCCATGTCCCTTGGACTCGACGGCGTGCTGCACGACGATCACGGCGGCGCAGCCGACGCCCGCGCCGGCCGTGTACGCTTTGTCGGCGATCCGGACGACCGGATTCAAGAGGACTATCTGCGCATTCTTCGGCTGTTTCGCTTTTCGGCGTTGTATGGGCGGGAACCGATCGATCCGGCAACACTCATCGCCTGTGAGCGCCACAAGGCGGGCCTCATGCGGTTGTCCGTGGAGCGCATTCATAGTGAGTTGGCGAAATTGCTGGCGGCTCCCGATCCGATGGCGGCCATGACTCAAATGACGACCTGCGGCGTGCTGGCCGCGATTCTGCCGGAGCATCAGGATGTGGATGCCTTGGCGCGGCTGATCGTCGCCGAGCGCCACATTCCTGCGGACTGTCCCGCGGATGTTCTTGTTCACCGCTGGGTCAGGCGTCTGGCTGTGGTGATTCCGCCGTCAGCCGTGGGTGCTGTGGTTGCGCGGCTGAAACTCTCTCACGGCGAACGTGAACGCCTGGAACAGGCCGCGGGTGGCCCGATTTTCACACCTACGCAAGCGCCGACGCCAACCAGTGTCGATTTCCGGCGCGCGCTGTTTCACCTCGGTGCGGGGACGGTCATGGATCGCTTGCTCGTGTCCAGGGCGGCACGGCCCGCCCGCGATTCGCACCACGATGCGGCGGCGTGGCGGTCCGTTCTGACGGCGGCGTGCGCCTGGACGCCCCATCCGCTGCCGGTGGGCGGAGAGGATGTCATGGGGCTCGGGATCGCCGCCGGTCCGGCCATCGGACGGATTCTCGCGGCCATGACCGAATGGTGGATTACCGCCGCATTTGTTCCGAGCCGCGCCCAGGCTTTGGAGGAACTCGCCCGAATGGCACGAGAAGTGGTCGGCGCCAAAAGGTAACGGCCCCGCCGGGGGGAGCGGGGCCGTTCCAGGAGTGGGTTCTGCGGGGGGACAGAACCCATTTATCGGACCAAGACCTGCCGTAGGGGGACGGCTTTGCTTGGAGCGGCCCATGACTAGACGGGGGATCATCGTCGGGGCCGCCTTCGTAAGGAGGAATATAGGGTGCCATTCCTTACAGGAGCATGGTTGGGCCATGAAAAAATTGTCAGGCGTAGGCAGGCCCGTCGGAATCCGGCTAAAGCGTTAATTTACCTGCAAAAACTCCGGTTTGACGCAGGGCTTCGGCGAGCACGATGGCGCCGGCGACCGCGACATTAAGGGAGCGCAATCCGTCGGCCATGGGAATCCGAACCCGGCCTTCGGCACGGGCGGTCACATGGCTGGGGACGCCCGCGCTTTCCCGCCCCAGGAGGAGCGTGTCATCCGGGGCATAGGAGAACGCCCCATGATTAACGATTGCGGACGTGGTCAGCAGCACCAAACGGCCACCGCGGCCTTCGTGGGTGGCTAGAAAAGCCTCCCACGAGGCATGTCGTTCCATGACGGCGGTCTCGCCGTAATCCATGGCTGTTCGCCGCAGCCGCCGGTCATCAAAGGGAAATCCGCAAGGCTCGATGATATCGAGAGGGACGCGGAAACAGGCGCCAATCCGCATTAATGCGCCGGTATTCTGCGGAATGTCGGGTTGGAATAGGGCGAGACGCATGGTCGCCGCGAGTGGTCCGATTCTACATTGGCATCCCGGTTGGGGAGGCGGCCTGGCGAATGTTGGAATCAAAGGACCACGAGCAAATAGATGGTTCTGGTGGGTCTTTGGATTTGACGTTCGCTCCGCAATTTCGTGGCCCACGGGGTAGTGAATGTCAACTCCACTCCACCAAGATCAAGTTTTAGGATGCTTCTAAAGTGTCGGGTGACACCAGAAAGTCTTTTCAAGCTATGCGTTTTATCCTATACCCACGGCGCTGAAAATCCTTATGCTTCCGCCGGTTGGGCCCGGTCTGGACGGGGTACCGCAGGGGCCGATCAGCAGAATACGCCGATTACGCCTGGGGTCGTCTACGACCCTTACGCCGGGTCCGGCGTGGGCGCGGCGGAACGACGTAAAAGACGTGAGAAAAGGGGTTCAAGAATGGCCAATACGGCACCTGCCCATTCCATGCATGGGGATGGCGCAGATGGGGATACCCGTCGCGATTTTCTTCTCCACATGACGATCGCCACCGGGGTGGTTGGGACGGCCATGATGGTATGGCCGCTCGTCGACAGCATGAATCCGGCGGCGGACACCTTGTCCCTCTCCACCATAGAATTCAGTATCGCCGGGCTTAAAGAAGGCCAGGACATCACGGTGGTCTGGCGTGGCAAGCCGGTGTTCGTGCGTTATCGCACGCCGGAAGAGTTGAAATCCGCGCAAGACGTGGATGTGAAAGACCTACGCGATCCGCAAACGGATGCGTCCCGGGTGAAGAAGGGTCATGACGCGATCCTGATCGTGGTTGGCGTCTGTACCCATCTTGGTTGCATTCCCCTCGGCCAGAAGGCGACTGATCCTCGCGGCGAATTCGGCGGCTGGTTCTGCCCCTGCCACGGTTCCCAGTACGACGCTTCCGGCCGCATCCGCAAAGGGCCGGCGCCGGCGAATCTAGAAGTGCCGCCCTACACGTTCGTGAACGATACGACCGTGCGTATCGGTTAAGGGGATCGTAGAACCATGGCCACCGCATCCACCGCCCAGAAGAGCACCTGGCGCAAAATTTACGAATGGCACGAAAGCCGTCTGCCGATCGTGACCTATCTCGACCATGTGGTCGGGACGAAATATCCGGCGCCGCGCAACCTCAATTATTTTTGGAACTTCGGGTTCATCGCCGGCTTCATGCTGCTGGTGATGATTCTCACCGGCGTATTCCTGGCGATGAATTATACGCCGCACGTGACGCTGGCCTTCGACAGCGTCGAGCGCATCATGCGCGACGTGAACTATGGCTGGCTCATGCGCTATCTGCACATGAACGGCGCCAGTTTCTTTTTCATCGCCGTCTATATCCATATCTTCCGCGGCCTCTACTACGGCTCCTATAAGGCGCCGCGCGAGGTGTTGTGGTGGATCGGCGTGCTGCTTCTGCTCGCCATGATGGCGACGGCGTTCATGGGTTACGTGCTGCCCTGGGGACAGATGAGCTTCTGGGGCGCGACCGTGATCACCAACCTGTTCTCGGCGCTCCCGGTCGTCGGCAAGTCGATCGTGACGCTGCTGTGGGGCGGGTTCTCCGTCGACAATCCGACGCTCAATCGCTTCTTCGCGCTTCACTTCCTGCTGCCATTCGTGATCGTCGGCCTCATCGTCCTGCATATCTGGGCGCTGCATCTGCCGGGCTCGAACAATCCGCTTGGCATCGAAGCCACGCCCGCGGACAAGGTTCCGTTCCATCCCTACTACACGATCAAAGACACCTTCGGCGTCGGCGCGTTTCTGCTGGTGTATTTCGCGGTCGTGTTTTGGGCGCCGAATATGCTCGGCGATGCGGACAACTACATCCCGGCCAATCCCCTTGTGACGCCCGCCCACATCGTGCCGGAATGGTATTTCCTGCCGTTCTACGCCATTCTGCGCGCGATCCCGAACAAGCTAATCGGCGTGTTGGCCATGTTCGGCTCGATCCTCGTGCTGTTCGTGCTGCCGTGGCTTGATACCTCCCGCATCCGTTCCGCCACCTTCCGTCCGGTATACAGGGTCCTGTTCTGGGTATTCGTTGCTGACTGCGCGCTGCTGACGTGGTGCGGTGCTCAGCTGCCGGAAGGTCTTCCACTTGTGCTCGGCCGCGTCGGCGCGGCTTGGTATTTCTTTCATATGTTGATCCTGATGCCTGTCGTCGGCTGGCTCGAAACGCCAAAGCCGCTGCCCGCCAGCATCAGTCAATCGGTGACCGGGGGTTAAGGCCATGCGTAAGATCGTTCTGGCCGCCGCACTGGCCGCCGTCCTTCCCGTCTCCGGCCTGAACGCTGCCGAAGAGGCAGTCCTGCCCAAGCAGGACTGGACCTTCAACGGCGTGTTCGGAAAGTTCGACAAGGAACAGTTGCAGCGTGGCTTCCAGGTTTACAAGGAAGTCTGCTCGAACTGTCACTCTCTCAAGTACATCGCGTTCCGCAATCTTGAGGCGCTGGGCTACAGCGATGAACAGGTCAAGTCGCTCGCTGCTCAGTACCAGATCGAGGACGGACCCGACGACAGCGGCGACATGTTCAAACGCAAGGGCAAGGCATCCGATTATATGCCCAAGCCGTTCCCCAATGAGCAGGCCGCTCGCGCCTCCAACGGCGGTGCTTTGCCGCCGGATCTGTCGCTGATCGTCAAGGCGCGCGAGGGTGGGCCGGATTACGTCTACAACTTGCTGCTCGGCTACGAGGACGCGCCAGCGGACATGAAGATGGCACCCGGCATGAACTACAATAAGTATTTCACCCGTGGTGCTTTCCAGCTCGCCATGGCGCAGCAGGTGAAGGACGGGGTCGTGACTTTCGCCGACGGTTCACCGAACGACGCCGCGCATATCGCCAAGGACGTCACCGCGTTTCTCGCCTGGACCGCGGAGCCGAAACTGGAAGCGCGGCATTCCACCGGGTTCCGGGTCATGCTCTACACGCTTCTGTTTACTGTGCTTGCCTATTTCCTGAAGCGTCGCATCTGGTCGCGCATCGGACATTAAGCACATTCTTCCGCACTGCAGCAGCGGCTTGCCCTGGAAAACACGGCGAATCTAGCGTTCTATACGGCACGAGTTTTGGGAGAGGAGAACAAGCCGCCGGCCCGCAAGGTCCGGCGGTCTTGCATTGTGGGGGGGGCCGCGCGTCGGTTATTTTTCCGGGCCGCGCACGCTTCCCACGACAATGGAAAGCATGACCCTTTGTCGGTGCTTGGTGGCGCCGCGTAAGCCGGCACCGGCATCCGTCCTATTGAACAGGCGTTTTCGCCTCAAGCAGTTCGATCTTGAAGATCAGGGTCGATCCGCCGGGAATGGGTCCGGCGGTGTCGGCGCCATAGGCGAGACCGGCGGGAATGGCGAATTCCCAAATCTCGCCTACGCGCATCATGGGCACGCCTTCCTGCCAGCCCGCGATCACGCCGTTGAGCGGAAACGAGATGGGCTGGTTGCGGGCATAGGAACTGTCGAACACGGTGCCGTCGATCAGGCGCCCTTCATAGTTGACCGTCACGACGCTGCCGGGCGCGGGCTTGGGTGATGATTCATCCGCGGCCTTGATGACGGTGTACTGCAGGCCGCTGCCGGTGGCCTTCCAACCGGGCTTCTTGATGTTGTCGTCAAGATAGGCCGCCTGAATGGATGCATAGTCCGTCGCCGGCGGTGCGGTGGGAACTTCCGCCTGTGCAGGTGTTGCTGATGGTTCGTCTTCGTGCCGGTCGCGCAAGGCGACAAATATGACGGCCACGACAACCACCACCACCGCGCCGACGATCAACCATAGCTTCATGAGAACACCTGTTGCTGATTAGGAGATAGGGTAGCTGGTTTCGCGATCACTGTAGCTTCCCACCTTACACATTAAACAGGAAGTGCAGCACGTCACCATCTTGGACTTCATAGTCCTTACCCTCGGACCGCGCTTTCCCCGCGTCCTTGGCGCCCTGCTCACCGTTGAGGGCGACATAGTCGGCATAGGCGATGGTCTCGCTGCGGATGAAGCCTTTTTCAAAGTCGGTGTGAATGACGGCCGCTGCCTGGGGTGCCTTGGTGCCGCGCCGGATGGTCCATGCGCGCGCTTCCTTCGGTCCGACGGTGAAGTAGGTGATGAGATCGAGCAGGCTATAGCCGGCACGGATTACCTGCGTAAGACCGGTGTCCTTGAGTCCAAGGCTCGCCAGAAATTCCTTCTGCTCGGCAGGATCGGTGAGCTGTGCCACTTCCGCCTCGATGGCGGCGGAAATCACCACCATGGCCGCGCCTTCGGCTTTCGCTTTGGCGGCAACTTTGGCTGACAGGGCGTTGCCGGTGGCGGCTGCGGATTCCTCGACGTTGCACACATAGAGCACCGGTTTGCCGGTCAGCAATTGTAGACCGTTGAAGATGCGCCGGGCCGCCGGATCGGTGGGGGCCGCGGTCCATGCCGTCTTTCCCGCGCGAAGCGCGGTCAAAGTCGGTTCGATCACGGCCAGCAGGTCCTTGGCTTCTTTGTCGCCGCCCTTGGCTTTCTTCGCGGTCTGGTCGGCGCGCCGCTCAAGGCTGTCCAGGTCGGCCAGCATCAGTTCGGTCTCCACGGTCTCCGCGTCGCGCAAGGGATCGATGCCGCCCTCAACATGGGTGACGTTCTCATCCACGAAACAGCGCAGCACGTGGACGATGGCGTCGACCTCGCGGATATTGGCAAGGAACTTGTTGCCAAGCCCTTCGCCCTTGCTCGCGCCGCGTACGAGACCGGCGATATCCACGAATTCCAACTGGGTCGGGATGATCTTGGCCGACTTGCCGACGCGGGCGAGGATGTCGATGCGTTCATCGGGCACGGCGACGCGGCCAACGTTGGGCTCGATGGTGCAAAACGGAAAATTGGCCGCTTGCGCCGCCGCCGTGGCGGTCAACGCATTGAACAAGGTCGACTTGCCCACATTGGGAAGTCCGACGATACCGCAATTGAAACCCATTAAAACAACATCCCACTATGATTCATCAGTACCGTCGGCTTTTTCCGCCCCGGCTTTTTCAGCCGGCGCGGTTTTCTCTTTCTTCGGCGGCGGTGGATTGGTCTTGAGCATGACCTTGGTCATGAAACGATTGCCGTCGCCGCCGCGTGCCAGATCGGCAACCAGTTCCGGCGCCTGATCGGCCACGGCGTCCAGCAATGTCGTAAGCCAACCTACGTCGCCCTTGGCGAAATCCTCAAGCACATGGCCCTTCACGGCGTCCTTGTGTCCGGGCCGGCCCACGCCCAGGCGCACGCGCCAATAGTCATAACCAATATGGGCGTCGATGCTGCGGATGCCGTTGTGACCGGCACTGCCGCCGCCGCGTTTGACCTTCACCCGTCCCGGCTCCAATTCGATCTCGTCGTAAAGCACGATGACGGCTTCGGGCGACAGCTTGTAGAAGCGGACTGCTTCGCCCACGGATTGGCCGGACAGATTCATATATGTGGCGGGCTTGAGGGCGAGGATCTTGTGTTCGCCCACCGTGCCTTCGCACATCACGCCCTGAAAACGCCCGCGCCACGGCGAAAAACGATGGCTGTGGGCGATGGCGTCCACGGCCATGAAGCCGATGTTGTGGCGGTTGTTGGCGTAGGTAGCGCCGGGATTGCCCAGGCCCACGAGCAACAGCATGGCCCAAGCCCCTCGCGGCTAATGGTGAAGCGGGATCGCCCGCCGAAGCTAATGCAACGGCGGGCGATCATGCGCCTTACTTCTTCTTGTCGCCGCCCTTGGCGGCGGGGGCAGCAGCCTTGGCGTCGCCCTTGCCTGCGGCCGGAGCAGCGGCACCGGCGGCCGCGCCGGGCGCGGCACCGGCAGCACCGGCGGCGGGAGCCGCGGCACCTTCCACAGTCGCGGCGGCAGCGGTCGGGGTTTCCTCTTCCACCTGAACCGTCGGCGGCGCGATGGTGCAGATGGTGAAGTTACGGGCGATGGTCGGCTTGATGCCGTTAGGCAGGCTCACACTGTTGATGTGAACCGAATCGCCGATCTCGAGACCCGTGAGATCGATATCGATATGGTCGGGCAGGTCGTCCGGACGACCGCGCACTTCCACGTCGTGGCGGACGATGTTGAGCACGCCGCCGACCTTGATGCCGGGCGCCGCGCCCTGGTTAAGGAAGCGGACGGGGATCGGCACGCGGACGATGGTGTCCTTTTCGATGCGACGGAAGTCGGCATGGATCGGCTGGTCGGACACCGGGTCCAACTGCACGTCCATGGCCATGGTGCGCTGTTTCTTGCCGCTGATCTCGACTTCAAAGATGTTGGTCTTGAATGCGGGGTCGTGCATCAGGGACTTCAGGGTCTTGGGCTCGAGTGCGATCAGTGTGGCCTCTTGGGCACCGCCGTAGATAACGCCGGGGACGAGTCCCTTACGACGTGTGGCACGGGCTGCCCCCTTACCTGCCCGATCGCGCTCTTGCACCTGCAATGAGCTGGTGGTCGGCATTGGAAATTCTCCTTTGGTTGCAATGGCATACCAAAGCCCGAAGGCATTGGCCGCCGGCGCGGCCTCCAGGGGTGCCGCTGCCGCTCCGGCGGCTTCCGCCGGAACGCGGGCGGTTTACACGGTTAGGCCCAGGAAGGCAAGGCGGGGAGGGTGG
Source organism: Rhodospirillaceae bacterium (assembly GCA_004297485.1). Lineage (GTDB taxonomy): Bacteria > Pseudomonadota > Alphaproteobacteria > Rhodospirillales > Rhodospirillaceae > SCTM01. Next base: position 32,274 of record SCTM01000109.1, on the reverse strand, counting down.
GCAGGCGCCTAGGCGAACAGGCTGGAGACGGAGGCTTCCAGGCTGATGCGGCTGATGGCCTCGGCCATGAGGGGGGCGATGGAGATCTGGCGGATATTGTCGGCCAGACGGACCGCCTCGGTGGCCTGGATGCTGTCGGTGATGACCAATTCCTTCAGGGGCGAGGAGGTGACCCGGCCGACGGCGCCGCCCGAAAGAACGCCGTGCGTGACATAGGCCGAGACGCTCGAAGCGCCTTCCTTGATCAGGGCGACGGCGGCGTTGCAGAGGGTTCCGGCACTATCAACGATGTCATCCACCAGGATGCACGGGCGGTCTTTGACCTCACCGATGATGTTCATGACTTCAGACACGCCGGCCTTCTCGCGGCGCTTATCGATGATGGCCAGATCGGCCTCGATGCGTTTGGCGATGGCGCGGGCGCGGATCACACCGCCCACGTCCGGCGATACGATCACCGGCAGCTGACCTTTGAAGCGTTGTTCGATGTCGGTCGTGAACACCGGTGCCGCGTACAGGTTATCGAGCGGGATATCGAAAAATCCCTGAATCTGCCCTGAGTGCAGATCGAGGGTCAGCACCCGGTTGGCTCCGGCTTGGGTAATGAGATTGGCCACCAGCTTGGCGGTGATCGGCGTGCGGCCGCCGGTCTTGCGATCCTGTCGGGCATATCCGTAGTAGGGGATCACCGTTGTTACGCGACGCGCCGACGCCCGGCGCAAGGCGTCCAGGGTGATCAGGAGTTCCATGAGGTTGTCGTTGGCGGGATAGGACGTGGACTGGATGAGGAACACATCCTCGCCGCGCACGTTCTCATGGATCTCGGCAAAGATCTCCATGTCGGAGAATCGTTTGATGCTGGCATTGGTGAGCTGCAGATGGAGGCAGGCGGCAATGGCCTCGGACAGGGGTTTGTTGCTGTTCCCAGCCAGGATTTTCATCGCACCGTCCCCACAGACCGCTGATTCCGGCCCCACGTCCGGATTTTGAGCGCGGCGGAAAGTATCAACCTGTCATCTGCGTGTAAACCGGTCACGAGGCGGGTCCGAGGGAGATCAGGCGCAAAAGGTCCTGCTGCGCGGCGGCGGCGATGGCAAAGGCGGTAGGGCCCCAGGGGCCGTCCAGAACGCCGTTAGGAATGATGTTCTCCACTTTGACCGTTCCCAGTTCGCGTCCATCGCGTGCAACCGCCCGCCAGGATATGGCCACGTCCTGGGACGAGAGATTCGCCGGTTTGGCCTCGACCTTCCCGAACAGCACCACATCCGGGCGCACGTCGTCGCGGCGCACGCCCACGTCGCTCAAGGCTTGGAGAACCGCCAGCGCCAGCGCCTGGCGGCCGTCACCCGGTGCACCGTCCACGGGCTTGACCGAAACAGAAGGAATCTTTGGCGTGCCGCCGACGGTCGTCGAACCAGCCGCCGTGGGCACTTCGTCGGTGAGGCCCATGGCGCCGGTGATCAACTTGGCGGTGACGGCCGCCGCCGCGGTACTGCCACCCTCTCCGGGGGTAATGCTTACCACTTGCACGAAATGCCCGGCGATTCCGCCGTGACGCGACTTGACGGTCCAAGCCACGTCGAAGCTCTGGCCCGTCGGCCCGTCGCTCACGGGCCCTGCTTGGCCGCTGACAATAAATCCAAGGGCGCCGGACTGGGGCACCGTCGCGGCGGGGATCTCCAGGGCTTCAAGCCGATCGGCGATGGCTTTGGTGAATGCGTCGGACAGTGGCGTGGGCAGTCCACCCACAGGCAGAATCGCCACGCCGGTCGCGGCGGGAACGTCCAACAGCGGATTATCGTGAGTTACCTTCGGTGTGCCGCGAAACGGCTGCGGCACGGACCCGCATCCGGCCAGGACTGGAAGAACCAGCGCCGCGAGGACGATCAGGCACCAAGCGTGCGATCTGGATGAGCTCATCGGATACTCGCCATTGGGAATTGAATCATGGGGAAAGAGCAATCGCCGACAATTGACGGCCATAGTCCGGTTCGCCGCGCAAGGTGGCGCGCCGGTAACTGAAGAACAAGCTTTCGTCGGCAACGGTGTCCCCGCCATGGACATGAGCCGCGCTCACGCCGACGGCTTTCAACCGGTCGCGGACGAAAGCGGCCAGATCGAAATGGGGACGGGGGCCGGACTGGGTGAAATAGGCGGCGAAACCCGGTTCGCGGGCGACGAACCGTTCGCGAAACTCCGGGCCCACTTCATAGGACGCCGCGCCGATGCATGGACCGACCGTGGCGACGATGTTTTCAACGTGTGCGCCGCTGGCCACCATGGCGGCGACCGTATTCTCGATAACGCCGTCGAACGCGCCGCGCCAGCCCGCGTGCGCGGCGGCCACCACACGCGCTTCGGAATCGGCGAACAAAACAGGGGCGCAATCGGCGGTCAGAATTCCCAAGGCGATGCGGGGGCGTCGGGTCACCAGCGCGTCGGCAACCGGCGCCTGATCCCACGTCCAGGGCTCATCGACGGTGACCACAAGGGCCGTGTGCCGCTGTTGGACTGTGACCAGCGTCGGGGCGCCCAATACATCGAGACAGCGGGCGCGGGCGGCGCTTACGGTCTCTGTCTCCGCCGGTGTGCGGAAGGCACAGTTGGCATCGCCGTGGGTTTCGTCGGCGCTGCCGTTGCGGGTGAAGAAGCCATGACGCACTTGCGCGAGGACCGCGAGGCTTTGCACACGTACAACGTGATGTGAGGGTCGTTGAGGTGACGGGGCGGCAACGGTCATGGCGCCGCATCCTGCGCGAAACCGTCGAGGGTTGCCAGTGCCGGATCGGCAAGGGTGGGATGGATCACCGCCATGACCTTGAACAAGAGCCCCATGCCGTCGGGTGAGGTCAGGCGCCGCGCCGCCGCGGCGATTTCGTTGGCGCGGGCGGCGTCCTGTCCTCGCGTCAGTTGCGCCACGCGCACGGCAATGCCCAGCTGTGCGAGCCATGTGCCCTGCGCCACGGGCCCAAGGACCACCGCGCCCTTGCTGCGTGCGGCGGCGGCGAGCGCGTCGAAATCCACATGAGCGGTCAAGTCGGCTGTGCCCAAATCATTCAGGACCGGATGGAAGCGGTGCTGCTTGACCGCTTGCAGCGTGTCGCCAAGGCTCGACGTGACGTGCCCGTAATCGATCACCAACGTCGCACCGCCATCATGGACAATGCGCTGTGCCAGCGCAGCGATCCAAGTGCGTGCTGTGGGACAGTGTTCGAACACCGCACCGGTCGGCGCGTCCGCGAGTGCCGGAGGGATTGGCGGGCGGGCAGCGGGAAGATCGACGAACACAAACGCGTCGCCGTTCCATCCCACATGGCGTTCGTTCCAACCGCCGACGCTACGGACGAACTGTTGGATCGGTAGCGCGTCGGCGAATTCGTTGCCGATGGCGATCATCGGTCCGGTCGGGATCGTGCCGGTTTCCGTGTGCCATGTGATTCGCGCGTTGGGCAGGGCATCGCGCTGCGTCGTGCGCAATGTCGCGCTGCGCTCCACGAGATGAATGTCCACCGCGTCGGTAAATCCCGGCACGCGTGCAACTGCCCGCAGCAGATCGGCCATGAGCGTCCCGCGTCCGGGACCGTATTCCACCAGGCGAAAGGGCGCGGGACGGCCCATGCGCTCCCACACCACCGCGCACCACAGGCCGATCAGCTCGCCAAAGGCTTGGCTGATATCGGGGGCGGTAATGAAGTCGCCATCTCTGCCGAAGACTTTGCCATGGCCATAATAGTGCTCTGCCGCGGTGGCCATGGCATCGACCAGCGGGACGGGCCCGTCGCGGCGGATACGTTCCCGCAAGGCGACCGCCACATCGGTCATTGCCCGGTATCCATAATCAGGCAGTGGTTGCGATCGGCTTGGCGCGCCATATGAAGGTGAGGCCCGCGAGTACCATGGGCAAAGAGAGCCATTGTCCCATGGTGGTGCCGCCGGAGAGAAAGCCGATAAAGGCGTCCGGCTCGCGAAACATTTCGCCGACCATGCGTAGCAGGCCGTAGCCGATGCAAAAGCAACCGGTCAGTGTGCCCGGACGATGACGGATGCGCGGGTTGCGCCACAACAGGTGCATCACCGTGAGCAGGACGAGTCCTTCGAAGAACGCCTGATAGAGCTGGCTTGGATGACGCGGCAGCGGTCCGGCGCCGGGAAAAATCATGCCCCAGGGCAGATCGGGCGGCGCGAGCCGTCCCCACAGTTCGCCATTGATGAAGTTGGCGATTCGTCCCAGGCCGAGGCCGATGGGCACCACGCAGCCGATGTTATCGGCGATGTACCACTGATCCAGCTTGTTGCGTCGCGCAAACAGCATGATGGCGACGATCACGCCAAGCAGGCCGCCATGGAACGACATGCCGCCCTCCCATGTTTTCACGATCTCCGTGGGATTGGCGAAATAGAACGCCGGCTTGTAGAACAGGACGTAGCCAAGCCGTCCGCCGAGGACGATGCCGCCCAACACCCACAGCATCAGGTCATCGACTTGAACGGGCGTCATAAGTGCGGGCGGCGCGGTGACCAGACGGCGCATATACCATAGTCCGCCGAACAACCCGGCGATGTAGGCCAGGGCATACCAACGAATCGCCAACGGCCCGAGGTGAATGAGGACCGGATCGATATTCGGAAAGACCAGTGAGAGAACCAAAGGTGTCATGTGGTCTCCGATCCTAGGGGACGTTTGCAACGACGGGTGTTATGCCCAATTTCCGGGTCCGACGCCAATGTTGTCGCGCGCGCGACGATGTCGCATTCACAATCGGCGGATCTTCCCGGTTGCGCCGCCGTCCGCCGCGTCCGATAGTGACGGGTATAACGACAAGGGAACCGTGTCATGCAAAGCCAGAACCGGATCTTCGATGATCTTGCCAAAGTCGCGGGCGGTGCTCTGGGCGCGCTCTCCAATTTCAAGCAGGAGATGGAGGCCATGGTGCGTGATCGCGTCGAGCGATTCATGGCCGACAACAACATGGTGCCGCGCGAGGAATTCGAAGCGGTGAAGGCCATGGCCGCCGAGGCGCGCGCCGAGCAGGAACGTCTGGCGGCGCGTGTGGCGGCGCTGGAAGCGGCCTTGAGCGCGAAATCCGCCGCGCCACCGCGCAATTGACGGCCATTTTTCCGCGTGGACGAGCGGCTGAATCCGGCTCAAAGCCCGCTCCCGGCGACTCGGGACGACTCCGCGGAATCATTCACGATTTTGTGTTGCGGGCATCCCATCCCTACTATATCTTGAATCTCGGCCAGCCGTTCAATTGGGGTCTAGGGGGCCAGGACTCCACTGGTATGGGGACACCGCCGATGCTCTCGGACACGCAACGTCGCACTGCCACCCGCGTTCCGAACCCCATGGATATGATCGAAGAAACAGTCGCCGGCAAAGACTGGGTCTATGACCGCCGCTGCGATACGGAACTCGCGGTCGAAGCGCCCGGTACATGGTGCGACTACGGCATGTTCTTCGCCTGGTCCGAGGAACTCAACGCCCTGCATTTTTCCTGTGCCCTCGACATGCGCGTTCAGCCCAAGCTCATGGGCCAGATCTACGAACTGCTGGCGAAACTCAACGAGCGGCTATGGATGGGGCATTTCGCCGTGTGGGTGGAAGAGGGCATTCCCATGTTCCGCCATACGGTGCGTCTGCCTAACCGCGTCGACAGCGACACGATCGACGACCTGATGGATTTGGCCATGGCCGAATGCGAACGCTATTACCCGGCGTTCCAATTCGTGATCTGGGGCGGACGTTCCGCCACCGATGCCATCGCCAGCTCGCTGCTCGACACCGTCGGCGAAGCCTGAGTTCGCCGTCGCCGCGTCCTATCGGCGCCGACCAATTCCGGCGATCGTGATCGGGTAATTGCCTGACGTTTATCTCACCTGAAAGTAAGCAACGCCGGTTTTCGGACCCGCGCGGCGAATGGTCCGCTGGGTAGCGAATGTCAAATTCGCTCCGCTAGTGCTATGCTGAGGTATTATGCAAGGCACGATACTCCTCGTTGGTTCCGGCAAAATGGGCGGCGCGCTGCTTGATGGGTGGTTCAAGCGCGGCGTGAACCCGGTCGATGTGATGGTGGTGGAGCCGGCCGGCCGCGTGGCCGTCGCGCCGTGCAGCGCGCATCCGGCTCTGACCACGGTGCCGACCATCGAAGATGTGCCCAAGGACTTTCGGCCCGACGTGATCGTATTCGCGATCAAGCCACAGATTGTTGATCAGGCTCTGCCAGCCTATCGCCGCTTTGTCGCCGACCGGCCCGTGTTTCTATCGGTGATTGCCGGAAAGACCACGGATGGCATTCGCAGTCGTCTCGGCCCGGCCGCAGACGTGGTTCGTGCCATGCCGAATACGCCGGCCGCCGTAGGCAAGGCGATGACTGTGCTCTATGCGCCGCCTACGGTCTCGGAACTTCAGCGCAAGATTTGCAACACGCTGATGTCCGCTGTCGGCGCGGTTGCCTGGATCACCGACGAGGCGCACATGGATGCGGTGACCGCCGTCTCGGGCAGCGGTCCGGCCTACGTGTTTCTCTTCGCCGAAGCGTTGACGGCGGCGGGCGTAGAGGCCGGTCTTGCGCCTGACCTGGCCGCGCGGCTGGCGCACGCCACAATTGCCGGGGCCGGCGCCATGCTCGAACAGATGCCGGATTCGCCGGAAACGCTGCGGCGCAATGTCACCAGCCCGGGCGGAACCACAGCCGCCGCGCTGGAGGTGCTCATGGGTGAGAACGGGCTGATGCGGTTGTTTTCCCGCGCTGTTGCTGCGGCTGCGGCCCGGTCTAGGGAACTCGCAGGCTAGGTCTAGGTCATTCGGCGTGGGCCATTCGCCTTGATTCCGCCGCAGGGCGATGAAAGCATCCTCCTAGCGGAGCGGATTTGACACTCGCTACCGAAGCATTCGTGGGAGAAAGAGGCACATGCCCCGCAAGCCACGCACTGCAAAGACAACGCCCACGGCATCGCCGGGACCGAAAGCGCGACCCGGTGCGCTCGACCGCGTTATTGATGCGGCGCTCGATGAAGCCGCCGCCCTCGGTTGGCGTGCCCTGACCCTGGCGGGTGTGGCGGCGCGGGCCGGCCTCGAGTTCGGCGACGTGCTTGTGCTCACACCGACCAAGCATTGTCTGCTCGCCCGGTACCTCGACCGTATCGATCAACAGACTTTGGGACCGGTGCGCATGCCCGATCCGCGGGATAAACCCCGTGACCGCCTTTTCGAAATCATCATGCGACGTTTCGATGTCCTCAATCGCCACCGCGCCGGCTCGCGGGCGGTGATCGTCGGTGTTGCCCGCGATCCGGTGGCGATGGCGCTCGCCGGCCTGCGCCTGCGCCGGGCATTGGCGGCCATGCTGGCCGCCAGCGATATTCCCGCCGATGGCCTCGTCGGGTGCCTGCGCATCCAGGGTCTTAAGGGCGTATGCCTCGTCACGCTGCGCGCCTGGATGAATGACGACAGCTCCGACATGGCCAAAACCATGGCTGCCCTGGACCGTGCCCTCGGCCAGGCGGAACGTCTCGCGCGGTTCTTGCCTGCCGGACGCCGCCGCGCTGCTGAAGCGGCGTCAGCCTGAATCATTTCTTGGGTCCCGGTGCGTCGCGATTCCAGCTAACATCGGCTTCGGACCACGCGTGGAGCGGATTTGACATTCGCTAACCGGCGGATCACTAGGGGCGGGCTTCTCGGTCACCATATCTCATGACGATGCAATCGGCACCGGTTGAGCAAAACACGTCGACGCCACCACTGTCGCTGCGACAGCAGGAGATTCGCGTGCTGTTCGACCGCATCGCTCCGGAGCGGCAGCGCTGGGTGGTGCGCAACAGATATTTCTACGACACCGATCACGCCTACATGCGATTTCTCGTTCCGCCGGGCGCGCGGGTGCTGGAGATCGGTTGCGGCGACGGCCACCTACTGGCGACGCTTGCACCGTCTCGTGCCGTCGGGGTGGACCTCAGTCCTGAAATGATCCGGGCGGCACGTGCCAACTATCCCGCCTTCGAATGGCACGCCGGCAATGCCGAGGACCCGGCCGTGCTGCGGCGCATTGATGGCCCGTTCGATTTCATCATTCTTGCCGATACCATCGGCTTGATTGAGGACTGCGATACATTTCTCAAGCTCCTGCACCGCTTTGCTACGCCGAGCACGCGATTGATCGTGGCCTACTATTCCCACATCTGGGAACCGTTGCTGCGGCTCGCCGAGATGTTGGGCCAGAAAATGCCGCAGATCAGCATGAACTATCTTTCCACGGCCGACATTGCCAATCTCCTGTCATTGGCGGATTACGAGGTCGTCGGGAAGGACTGGCGGCAACTCCTGCCAAAGCGGCTGTTTGGTCTCGGCCCCCTCGTCAATCGGCTGATTGCACCGCTGCCGGTGGTGCGCCGTCTTTGTCTGCGGAATTATGTTGTCGCTCGTCCCCAGACTCGCCTGCAAACGGTCCCGCAATCGTATTCCGCGACGGTGGTGGTGCCGTGCCGTAATGAGCGCGGCAATATTGAGAACGTTGTGCACCGCTTGCCCATGTTCGTGCCTGACGTGGAGATTATTTTTGTCGAGGGCCATAGCCGCGACGGCACATTCGAGGAATGTGAGCGCGTCCGGGACGCGTATCCCGATCGGGATATCAAAGTGTTCCGGCAGGACGGCAAGGGAAAAGGCGACGCGGTTCGCAAAGGCCTCGCCGCCGCCCGTGGCGACGTGCTGATGATTCTCGACGCCGACTTGACGGTCCCGCCGGAAAGCTTGCCGAAATTCTACAATGCCCTGATCACGGGGCGCGGCGAATTCATCAACGGAACGCGATTGGTCTATCCCATGGCGGGGGCGGCGATGCGCCCGCTCAATAATCTCGCCAATCGCGCCTTCGCCATTCTTTTCTCATACCTGCTGAACCAGCGATTCACCGACACGCTGTGCGGTACAAAAGTGCTGTGGCGCCGCGACTATGAGAAGATCGTCGCAAATCGCCGCTATTTCGGCGATTTCGATCCCTTCGGCGATTTCGATTTGCTGTTTGGCGCGGCAAAGCTGAGCCTGAAAATTGTCGAGCTTCCCATCCACTATGCTAACCGCTCCTACGGCGAAACGCAGATTTCCCGCTTTCGCCACGGTTGGTTGCTGGCCCGCATGGTGCTCTTTGCCTGGCGTAAGCTGAAGGCGTTCTAAGTGACGGCTGTCGACAAAAGTGAAGGTGTCGCAGTGGTGGGAGCCATCGATGGCCGCATGGCGGCGCGCGACCGGCTCTGGCGGGAAAAGCCTGTGTTGCGTCATATCTACCATCACCTTTATGCGCGCATGCGGGCGGCATGCAATCCAGGCACGACGCTGGAGATTGGCGGCGGGACCGGAATTTTCAAGGAATTCGCGCCCGATACCATCACGACCGATGTCATCGCCGCGCCCTGGCTCGATCTGGTCGCCGACGCTCAGCGCTTGCCATTCGCGGCTGCGCGTTTCGCCAATATCGTGATGTTCGACGTGCTGCACCATATCGAATACCCGCGCTATTTTCTGGCCGAGGCTTTGCGTGTCCTGCAGCCCGGCGGGCGGCTGATCATGGTTGAGCCGGCAATTACGCCGGTGAGTTGGTTGTTTTACAACTTCATCCATGAGGAGCCTGTCGACCTCGGTGCCGATCCGTTGCGCCAGGGACAACCCTCGACGGTACGCGATCCGTTCGCGGCCAACCAGGCGATCCCGACGCTGCTTGTGGGCCGGCACCGGTCGCGGCTCGCTGCGGCGTTCCCGAACCTAAGACTGACGCGGTGCACTTGGTTGAGTCTCCTGGCCTATCCGCTGTCCGGGGGATTCAAATCCTGGTGTGCGATTCCCCAATGGCTGGTCGCGCCGCTGCTGTGGGCCGAAGATCTGCTGGCGCCCATTGTCGGCCGCCTGGCCGCATTCCGGTTGTTCGTCGTTTTTGAAAAGACCGGATAAGACGTCAATCCATCCCTAAGGATTCGGAATGGGCAGCAGCACTCGCTGCCCATTCCAATCCCGGCGGCCGCTGTCCGCGTTGAGAAATGTCGCAATGCTTTTCTCGGGCCGGTAGAATCCAAATGCAACTGCCACGGCACCCTCGGGCCGGTTCGGGAAGTCGAGGGTATAGTAATGGATGTTTCGTTCCGCTGTCGGTGGCGTCTCCAGCGTAGCCTGGGTGCTCGTGAGAATCTCGCCGTTTGCGTTGACCAAGTGCGCGAACAGATACCAGCCTGTCATCGAGACGGGGTTGCGTACCTGGGCCCAGAACTTCGCCTCCAGGCCATTGTCAAAGTGATCGATCTGCGTTGCATAAAGATGCACGGTAGGGATCGCAACCGCTGTGCTAACGGGCATTGCTGGCTGGAAGTCGATGTCGACGGCGGCGGCCGGCCGGTCGCTGCGAAGCTGCGCGATTTCTCCTTCGGACCACCACCGCAGCGGATTGACGGCGTAAAATGGTGCCGGCCAGACATAGTCCGCCTGCAATCGCATCAACGACGCCTCAAGGAGCGTTGGGTCCATGACGCGCAAGAGGCGTATGCCGATTTCCGAAACGCGCTTTACGCCGTCGGCCTCCGTCAAGCTGGAAAACCATGCGTTCATCAGTCTGGTTTCCGCCCAGAAGTCGGGGACGACGTGTGGGGCGAGAGCTTCTGCGCGTGCCCGCTCGTCGCGGATCGGCTCGAACGCTACATAGTCGGCCTGCCGGATCTGATCGAACCGGAATGCGCTCGGGTGTTCCCAATCGATCGGCAACATCACCTGTGCCTGCGGCGGCGATTCCGTCAGGTGCCCGCGATAGCCCAAGACCGCCGCAAAGCTGTACAACGCGGGCGTGTTGGCGAATTGATAGACGCTGACCTGCTTCACGCCGACGGCTTGGAGTTCCGAGATCAGATCGGCGGCAAGATCGCCTTCGGCTTTGTAGGCATCGTCTGGCACGCTGATCCCGGCGGCACGTTGCCACGCTGGCAGGGGATGGGGCAGGGCCAGCAGAATCGCTATCGCCAGAGGAGGAGCCATTCCCAGCGTTGCGCCAGTATAAACTAGGTGCTGCGTCATCCGCTCAGCGTGCGCCAGAAGGGTCGGCACGAGGGCGACGAATCCCATGGCGGCAAAGGGCACGAAGTATCGCATTTCGCTCGGATCGGATTTTACGGTCAATAACCATAGGCCCGCGACGATGCAGAAGCTCGCGGTTGCGGCTGCGCCCCGCTCGCGCTTCAGAGCCGCAAACAGCCCGAGAAAAATCCCGACGGGAACGACAAGACCCAGGTTGTCGTGGAGCATCAACGTCAGCAAGTCAGCGCTCCACGGCGCATGGTACTCGGTCCGCAGGACGGCCAGCGCCCGGTCGCCATAGGCCATGTTGGCCGGGGAAAGATATGCGGAATGAAATGCCGCCACGACCGCAAGCCCATAGACGACCGCGCCGCCGCCCAAGCTTTTGACGACGAATCCGCGGATCGCCGCATCGCGGCGGATTTTCCCGATGTTCCAGTGCAGATCGAACCCCGCCAGAATGACCCAGCCGACGCCGACCGCGGCCATGACCAGTAAGCCCGAAGGTTTTATGAACAGGCAGAATGCCGCCATGATCGCCGCGCCAATTGCCCATCCGGCCGACCTGAGGTGCACGCTGCGTATCGCACTCGCCATGGCGATGGCCGCCATCCCAGCCAGGTAGCTGTCCACATGCCCCAGAACGCTGCGCCAATTTATTTGGAAGGCGAGATTTTCGGACGGTTGAAATTGGTAGAAGGCCGGCATGCCCGCCAGAGCGAGCGCCATGGACGCGAGGAGCCATTGGGTCGCTCGCGATGAGGCCGACGCGAATCCCGCGACGTAGACCGCGCCAGCGAGAAGCACCAGGGGAACATAAGCCAGACGGAAGTAGAACCATTGAAAGGCCGGCGTGTATCCGAACGGGTATGCGAGCAATATGGTTCCCGGCGGCCGAATGGTCGGCGGAACATTCAGTGGGTTTACAAGAGCGCCGTGGCTGAGTCCGCTCCAGAAATTCCGGGCCTTATCGACATAGGACAAGGCGTCGTAAAATGGTGGCGTGGTCGTGTGGAAGGCGATAACAGCGATTTCCGCGCCAATGGCCGCGAGCCAGAGGATCACCACCAGCACAGGCGCAATTGTTAGCCACGTTGCCCGGGAATTATTCATGTGGGGTGAGGGTGTCTCTAACTCAGGATTCGCGATTTTAAGTATACTATGCTCGTCCGGATTCGCTACAACCGGCGTGTCCATATGGTTCCCTCATACAAATCCCTATCGTCGAAAAGGGCCGTGCCTTGAGAACGCGGCATAAGATTGCGCTTGCCCGGGCCGCACAAGCGGTGGTGATGTTGCTGCGCAAGGTTGCGGGCTACGACGCGCAGGCCGACGTCACGCGACGGTCGATCCGCTGGCACTTGGATCTGCGCGAAGGAATCGATTTTGCGATTTACCTTCTTGGCGCCTTTGAGCCGGCGACGCTTGCCGCCTACACGCACCTGATCAGCCCCGATGATGTCGTGCTCGACATTGGCGCCAACATCGGCGCCCATACATTGCACTTCGCCCGCGCGGTCGGCCCCGGTGGAAAAGTGATCGCGTTCGAGCCGACTCAATTCGCCTACCGTAAACTGTGCGCCAATCTTGCGCTGAACCCGGATCTGGCCAGCCGGGTCGACGCGCGTCAAGTCATGCTGCTCGATTGTGCTGACAATGTTCCGGCTGCGATCTATGCCAGTTGGCCGCTGGGCGCGGAACCCGGGGCACACGAGACTCACCTCGGCCAGTTGATGTCCACGGAAGGCGCGCGCGGTCTGCCGCTGGATCAGATCGTCGATGCGTTGAACCTTGCGCGGGTCGATTTTATCAAACTGGATGTGGATGGGTTTGAATGCCATGTCCTCCGCGGCGCGGCGCGGACCTTGGCGCGGTTTCATCCGGTCATCATCATGGAGATCGCGCCGCAAATTTTGGAAGAGCAAGGGGAAAGCCTTGAGCGTCTGATTGCGCTGTTGACGTCTTACGGCTATGCGCTGAGGTCCCTCGCGTCGGACGTTCCTATCGCGATGGACGCGGCGGTGTTGAATCGCATGGTGCCGTCGGGTGCCAGCCTCAATGTCATGGCCAGAGTGACGTCCGGCTAAGCGGCGCCTCTAGGGCGCATCGTCCTTCGCGACAGCGCGCTGATAGATAAGCAAATCGATGGCTGGTGTTTTCGCGGCGCCGGCAATCTGACAGATCAGATCGTGCGCTTGTCCGCGATGGTGGGTCTGATGGTTAAAGAAATGGGACAGTATATGATGCGTCGGCTCTGTCATCGGGGCGCCGCTTGTCGTTTGATAACTAAGGGGCGCGCTTGTTTTTCCCTCTTCCAGATTGAACACGTAGGTAATGATGCGCCGGTCTTCCGTCCGTCGCGCCGCATGAAGCTCCTGCATGTTTTCATATAGGACTTCATCCAAGCGTGTGCCGCGCGGACTCATCCCTTCCAGGCGGCTCATCCATATTCTGTCGGCAACCACCAGGTGATTGAGCGTGCCCAATACGGATTTGAAAAACGCGCCGCGATCTTCCTTGATTCGTTCCGGCGGCAATTGCATTGCGGCCTGGTAAAGCTGCGTATTCGCCCACCGGTTATAAAGGGCAAGCATGCGAAAATGCTCTTGGCGCGGTCCCGGCATTGCGGCTTTACCTTCTCATTATGTCGGCCAGCAAGTTGTGCTCGCGTCTAAATCGGGATGCTTACGGTAGCGCGCAGGCCACCCCGAGGGCTATCGCTCAGTATGATGTCGCCGCCCATGCCGCGCACGATATCGCGCGCCACGGTAAGTCCTAACCCGATTCCGCCTGTTCGCGGGTTGCGCGACGGCTCCAGGCGATGGAACGCGCGAAACACTTCTTCACGCTTCGCTGCGGGAATTCCCGGCCCGTCGTCGTCCACATAAATCTCGATCGAACGGGCAACGCGACGGGCGCTCACGTCCACGGCGCTTCCATGGCGGATCGCGTTGGCGATCAGGTTGCCGAGGCAGCGTTCGAAGGCCGTCGGCTTGAGCCTGATCCCCATGGGCAGATGGTCCGCCGTGAGTCCGACGACAGCACCTTCGCGGCGAAACCGGGCGACGATGGTCTCCAACAGGCCGGTGAGATCGGTGGCAGTCGCCTCCTCGCTGCCTTCGCCACGGGCGAAGGCGAGATAGGCGTCGAGCATCCGTTCCATCTCGTTCAGGTCGTCTCGCAGCGCCGTGACGTCCTCGGGGAGGGCGCCGCCCATCATAGCCAACTGGAGCTTCATGCGAGTCAGCGGGGTGCGGAGATCGTGAGAAACACCGGCGAGCATCTCCATGCGCTGGGCCAATTGCCGCCGGATGCGGTTGCGCATGATGTTGAACGCCCGCGCCACTTGACGTACCTCGAACGCACCTTCGGGCGGGAAATCGGGCACTTCCCGCCCTTTGCCGAACTCGTCGGCGGCCTGGGCGAGACGTCGAACGCTTTGCACCTGCCCCCGCAGGAACACCGCGGCCACGCCGAACAGCAGGAGTGACGAGCCAACCATCCAGATCACAAAGACATAAGTAGTGGATGTGAATATCCGGCTGCGGGGGGCAAGGACATGCAAGAGACCGCTGGGGAGTTGGACAAAGATCGATATCTGCTTGGCGGTGCGGTAGGACGTCATGTCGACGAGAAACGGACTATGGAGCGTATCCCACAAGGTCTCTTCGAGGGCATCGTCGGCATCCTTGGACCGCGTGACTACGCCGGGGCCGGCAAGCCGTGCGCCGTGCTCGACATGTACTGTCAGGTCCATGGTGCGTTTCGCGTTCTCGGCGATCCAGGCCTGATCCTCGTCGGACGGATGATCGCGCAGGAAAGCGGTCACGGCGGCGACGTCGCCGGCAAGGCCGGACGCCATACGCCGCGATACGGTGTACATATGATTATCGTAGAAGATATAGGTCGAGATGACCTGCACGAGAATCAACGGCACCACGATCGCAAGACCGGCGCGGGCCATCAGCGTCGGCGGCATCAACTCTTCCGGCGACAGTGTCTCGACACGGCGCAGCCAGGCGCGGAAGCCGCGCGCGGGCACCGGCTCCGGCGTGCCCGAAGCAGGTGAAGCAATGTTGCCGCCGCGTTTGTCCGTGCCGTCGTCCATCGGCCTAGTCCGTCCGCAACAGGTATCCCGTGCCGCGCACGGTCTGCAGATAGCGCGGCTGGCGTGGGTCGGGCTCTATCTTGCGCCGAAGGCGCGTGATCTGCACGTCGATCGTGCGCGGATTGGTCCCGTCCTCGGCTGCTGCCGCGAGTTCGGTGCGATCCACCGGTGTGCCGGCGCTGCGGGCCAGGAGGTGGAGCAATTCCGCTTCGCCGGCTGTGAGATGGACGGGTTCGCCGCCGCGGGACAGGCTCTGCCGTGAGAGATCGTAGCGGCATTCGCCGAAACGCAGTTCCATCCCGCCAACGACCTCGACCTGCGGCGCCCGGCGCAGGATCGAGTTAACACGCAAGACCAGCTCGCGGGGCTCGAAGGGTTTGGCCATGTAGTCATCCACGCCCTGTTCCAGGCCGGCAATGCGGTCGCGGGTCTCGCCCATGGCGGTAAGCATGAGGATCGGAATGGTGCTGTTGGCGCCCGCGGTATTTTCGCGGATGCTTTTGGTGAGCGCGAGACCGCTTTCCCCCGGCATCATGACATCCACCACCAGGATATCGAATTGCAGTGCCGCCAGATGGCGGCGGGCTTCGGCGGCGTCGGCGGCGGTAGAAACCATGAATCCGTTTTTCGTGAGAAAGCGCGCCAGCAGTCCGCGCAGGCGTGCGTCGTCGTCGATCACCAGAACATGGGGCGGATAGGTTGGAGGCTTGGCCACAGTGTCAGCCGTCTCCCGGCGCGAATCGTTGGCGTGCGGCCGGGTCCATGATTCCCAGGGTCACCTTCCGGAATCCTTCAACGGCGACCGCGCCGGCGGTCTTATACGCAGCGGCAATACGAGCCCGCTGCTCGGTGGTGAGGTCGACCTCAAGCTTGCGGCCTTTTTCCGTAAGATGCAGCAGCCGTTGCCGGCGGTCGGCGGTGCCGGTTTTCTGTACGATATAGCCTTCGCGCACGAGATGGCTGAGGACGCGGGACAGGCTTTGCTTGGTGATGGCGAGAATTTCAAGCAGCTCGCTGACACTGATCCCGGGGTGACGACCGACGAAATACACGACGCGATGGTGGGCGCGTCCCATGTGCTGGTCCGCCAGGATGGCATCCGCCCGCTTGGTGAAATCCCGGTAGGCGAAAAACAACAGTTCGATCGCCTGACGCAAGTCTTCGTCCCGAAGGAAGAGCGGATTGACGACGGTTTGCGAATTAGACATCGGGCCTAGGCTCCATCTCGCTGGGGTGGCATATACGTCAGCATTGTTGACATATATCCCTTAGAATGTTACGACAATGGTGCAGTTTGCCTAATAATATTGTGCGCCGCAGCATCGGCTGACTGTGCTAGATCGTTTCTGCAATCGTTTTCCGCACTTGGTCCGCTCTTTGGGGGCGGGGAGAAGAAACCATGACCACGGCACCATTCGACGACCGCGACGGCTATATCTGGTTCAACGGCACCTTGATGCCATGGCGCGGCGCCAAGGTCCATGTGCTGACCCATGCCCTGCACTATGCCTCCTGCGTGTTCGAAGGTGTCCGCGCCTATGACGGTAAAGTCTTCCGGCTTGAGGAACATACGGCCCGTTTGTTCAAATCGGCCGAAGTGCTGGATTTGAAGATTCCCTTCACGCCGGCACAACTCAACGCTGCCCAGATCGAGACCCTGCGTGCCAACAATATCACCGAAGGCTATTTACGGCCGCTGGCTTGGCGCGGCAGCGAGATGATGGGCGTCTCGGCTCAGTCCGCCAAGATCAACGTCGCCGTTGCCTGCTGGGTGTGGCCGTCCTACTTCACCATTGAAGCGCGTCTGCGCGGTATCCGCATGCAGATGTCCCAATGGCGCCGTCCGGCGCCGGACACGGCGCCTGTGCATGCCAAAGCCGCGGGTCTCTACATGATCTGCACCTTGTCCAAGCACGCGGCGGAACGCGCGGGTTATGAAGATGCGCTCATGCTTGACTATCGCGGCTATGTGGCCGAGGCCACCGGCGCCAACGTGTTCTTCGTCATGAACGGCGAAATCCACACGCCGCTACCGGATTGCTTTCTCGACGGCATCACCCGTCAGACCGTCATCGCCCTGGCCAAGAAGCGCGGCTACAAGCTGGTGGAGCGCCATATCAAGCCGGAAGAGATGGCCACGGCCCAGGAATGCTTCATTACCGGCACGGCGGCCGAGGTCACGCCCGTGCGCGAGATCAGCAACTACCGCTTTACGCCGGGCGAAGTCTGCCGCGTGCTTATGGCGGATTATGATGCCGAGTGTGGCAAGGTCATCAGCGCGGCGTCGACAGCGGCGTGAGGCGATGGCGGCCTACTCTCATGGAGAGATCGGACGCCTCTGGATTGAAGCCTGGAACAGCCGCGATCTGGAGCACGTTCTTTCCCTGTACGATGACTAGGCCGAAATGGCGTCCGCTGGAATTATCAGGCTTGGACTGAGTTCGGATGGCCGCCTCAAAGGAAAAGATCGTCTCCGGGACTATTGGTCTCGCGCCCTTGAGATGCTGCCGAACCTTCATTTCGAGCTACTGGATCTGTCCGAGTCTCCCGATAGCGTTGTCGTGCGATATCTGAACGATAGAGGGGATACGGTGAGCGAATATCTACGTCTCAATGGCGCCGGCAGAATCGTCCAGGGTTCCGCAAATCATCTCATCACGGTCTAAGCGCTCCGGCGTCGCCCACGAGGCTTCTGGGGTTGCATCACCGCCACCTTTTCTAAAGAGTGCTCCAATGTCTCGCGGATTAAGCGAGTATATGGCATTCCGCGCTTCGCTGCATGCGCCTTCACCGCGTCGAGCAGCGGTTTCGGCAGTCGCATGTTAAGTTGTGCGGACTTATTTTCGAACTCAAAGCGCATTGGTTTAAAGCCGGACAGATCGTACTCGCTTAAATCCGCTGTCGCGACAAAATGCTCGGCTTCTTCATCTGTTCGGAAAGCCGGGATTTTCTTTTTCATAGTGTGCGATCTCCTTGCGATGCATATAGCGAGCGCTAATGGGGCGGATAAGAAAATGATCGCCGTGTTGTCGGATGGTGAACACGACAAAGGCGTGCCGGTGCAGCCTCGTCGGACCAATCGCTAGAAAACGTTCTTCATGGTGCGAGTGCCGCACGTCGGGACGAATCTTCACTCTTGGTCCAAAGACACTTTCAATCTCTGTGATCGATACACCGTGCTTACGGCATTTCGCCCGGTTCCCATTGTCCCAGTTGAACCGGGCCACACGATCAACCATGTGTTTATGTTACACGAATGTATATACAAATGTAAAGTGATGCGTGGCGGTCACTGCCCCCACCGCTCTGCGCGGGCGTCGTCGCTTTCCATGGCTTCGACCCATGCGGTCTTGCCGTCGGGGGTTTGCTCGCGTTTCCAGAACGGCGCTTTGGTCTTCAGCCAATCCATGATGAAGGCGCAAGCATCGAATGCCGGGCCGCGGTGGGCCGCCGCCGTGATCACCAGCACGATGGGATCGCCGGGCGCGAATTCGCCGTAGCGGTGGATCACGCACACGTCGTCGATGGACCAGCGCCGCGCCGCTTCCGCCAGCACGTCCGCCAACTGCCGTTCGGCCATGCCCGGATAGTGTTCAAGGGTCATGGCCGCCAAGGCCTGCCCATGGGCGCGATCGGTGCCGCGAAAATCGCGCATCTGCCCGACGAAACTCGCCACACCGCCTGAGGTGGCGTTGCGTTTCAGAAAGCGGTTGAGTTCCGCGCCTGAATCGAAGGGTTCGCGTTGAACGCGGATGTCGGTCATGAGGCACCTCCCGCGTGGACTCCCGGAGCGGTCAGCCGCCGGTGACGGGAGGAAAGAATGCCACTTCGCGCGCGTCGGCGATACTGGCGGTCGGGGGTGCATGCACCTGATCCACCGCCGCCTTTATGGTGCGGGTGTCGGCGAAAGCCGCCGCATGACCGGCGCTCCGCCCGGCGAGCCATGCCATGAGCGCGGCGACGGTTTGCACATCGGCCGGCGGCGTGACGGTCTCCTCGCTCAGGCCGATCTTCTCCTTGACCCACGAGAAATACAGCACGGTCACGGGGGCGGGTCCTGGGCCATGTGGGCGAGACCGGACTTGAGATAGTCATACCCGGTGATGAGCGTCACGATGGCTGCGGCCCACAAGCCGTACTCGCCGATGACGCGCGCCGGAATCCAAAGCGGGCCGTCGTCGCCGACGATCAGAAACCCGAGTGCGATCATCTGTGCCGTGGTCTTGTACTTGGCGAGTTTGGTGACCGGCAGGCCGACCCGCAGTTCGGCCAGAAATTCGCGCAAGCCCGAGACGAGAATCTCGCGCAGCAGAATGACCAGCGCCGGCAGATAGGATGACGGGGTCAAGCGGTGAAATGCGACCAGCATCAACAGCACCGAGGCCACCAGAAGCTTGTCGGCGATGGGGTCAAGGAAACGTCCCAGGCGCGAGACTTGCTTTGCCCGCCGGGCCAGATAGCCATCGAAGAAATCGGTGATGCCCGCGAGCGTGAAAAAGGCGCAAGCCGTCCAGCGCATGGCCGGGCTGTCGAAGAAAAACGTCGTGACCACGATCGGGATGATGAATATCCGCGCCAGGGTCAGGATGTTGGGAAGATTCAGCACCGGGTACCTCGCAAAACCGCGCGGATGGTAGAGCATTTTCCGGCGAAGTGGATACCGATTCGCCGCATAAAAAGCGACGAAATCAAAACCGTAAAACGCTCAAACGATTCCGTTCAAACGAAATGCACCCTAGTCGGTTGTGTGGAAGTGGTCATAGATTTTCTTCGCCGTGGCGGCGTTGATGCCCGAGACAGCCTCCAAATCGGCGATTCCGGCAGCGGCGACGCTTTTGGCTGAACCAAAATGTCGCAAAAGCGCCTTCTTGCGCGCGGCGCCGATTCCGGCGATTTCATCCAATAGCGACTGGCCGATGGCCTTGGATCGCTTGGCGCGGTGGGTTGAAATCGCGAATCGATGGGCTTCGTCCCGCAGGCGCTGCAGAAAGTACAGCACCGGATGAGCCGGCGGCAGGGTGAACGGCGGCATGTTCGGTAGGAAGAACTGCTCGCGCCCCGCGTTACGGTCGGGCCCTTTGGCGATGGCGGCGATGTACAGATCGTCGATGCCCAGCTCGGCCAGGACGGCGAGGCCGGCATTCAGCTGTCCCTGGCCGCCATCCAACAGCACGAGATCGGGCCACTGGCCCAGATCCCGGTTGGGATCTTCCTTCTGGGCCCGGGCGAAGCGCCGGGTCAAAACCTCGCGCATGGCGCCATAGTCGTCGCCGGGGGCCAGGTCGGCGGTCCGGATATTGAACTTGCGATAAGCGTTCTTCATCAGTCCACCGGGACCAGCGACGATCATGGCGCCGACCATGTGGGTGCCGGAGATGTGAGAGTTATCGTAGACCTCGATCCGTTCCGGCGCGGCGGCGAGCTTGAACACTTCGGCGGTGCCTTCCAACAGGCTGCGTTGCGCCGTGTTCTCCGCCATGCGGCGTCCGAGGGCCTCGCGCGCGTTGATGACGGCGTGATCGACCAGTTTCCTGCGTTCGCCGCGCTGGGGCACGGTGATGGTGACCGCGTGCCCGATTCTAAGGGCAAGGGCCTCGGCGAGGAGGTCGCGATTTGGCACGGGCGCGTTGATCAATATCTCTCGCGGTGCCGGAGCGGAGTCGTAGAACTGACCGATGAAGGCTTCCAGGATGGCGCCGTCGTCCTCGTCGGCGCCATGGGCCGGAAAGTGGGCCCGGTTGCCGAAGTTCTGACCGGCCCGGAAGAAGAACACCTGGACACAGCTTTGGCCGCCGGCCCGGTGCAGGGCGATGACGTCGGTTTCGCGCAGATCGCGGACGTTGATGTCCTGATGGGCCTGGACCGCCGTCAGAGCACGGATGCGATCGCGGAATTCCGCCGCCACTTCATAATCGAGAGCGGCGCTGGCCGCATCCATCTGGCGTGCCAGCTCGGTCTGGAGGGCACGGCTGTTGCCTTCCAGGAACTCCCGCGCCTCCGCCACCAGCTTGCCGTAGGCGGCGCCGTCCACATGACCGACACAGGGCGCGCAACAGCGTTTGATCTGATGCAGCAGACAGGGACGGGTGCGGTTCGCGAACACCGTGTCGGAACAGCTTCGCAGCAGGAACACTTTCTGCAAGGTGGCCAGGGTTCCGTTAACCGCGCCCGCGGATGCGAACGGCCCGAAGTATGCGTTGCCCTTGGTGCGTGCTCCCCGATGCTTCATGACCCGTGGGAAAGGATGGTCTCCGGGGATCATGATGTAGGGAAAGGATTTGTCGTCCCGCAGCAGGATATTGTAGCGGGGCTTGAGTTGTTTGATGAGGTTGATCTCAAGCAGCAGGGCTTCCGCTTCCGTGTGCGTAACAATAATTTCAAGCGCGCGAGTCTCCGTGACCATGCGCTGGAGCCGCGCCGGCATCTGGGCAATCCGCGTGTAGGCGACGACGCGCTTTTTAAGGTTCTTGGCCTTGCCCACGTAAAGGGCTTCACCGGCGCCGTTCAGCATGCGGTAAACGCCGGGACGGTGGGGCAGGGTTCGGACCGCGTCGGTCACGACCGAGAGCCCACGCCCGATCTCGCCCACATCCGCTTTTTGGGAGGTACCCTCGGGATGTTCGCCCGTGGGGTCTCCTGTCAGTGACGTAGTCCCGGCGGCGGTCCCGGTGGTGGTTGGGGGGCGGACAGGGGTTTGCGGCATCGGCTTTATGTGAGGACTTTGGTTCTGCGCGTCAACGCGGGCCCGCGTGACGGAAAAAACGACGGTCTGGAGTCAGCCTAACCTCAGATGTGAGGTTCGGTCTGTGGAAAACCCCCAGTCATCGGTGCGTCATGGCTCTGAAACACCGGGGGTCGCCGGGACAACTTCACGTACCACCCGTGATATCCACGAAAGCTGTGGAAAACTCTGTTGAAAACCGCCCATATCCTGATGTGAGTGGGCCAAAGAACGGCATTCACTCACTCTGCCCAAGAATCGGGCACGATCCGATGGCCACAATAACTTATTGAAATGAATTATTTTTGTGCTCACCCGACAGCGCTTCCAAGCTTTCTCCTGGCATACACGGTCAAGATTGGCAACGGCGGGGCAAGATCAATCCAATGTGAACAACTTGGCTTGACAGCCGCTGACGTGCCCCCGGAATTCAGTGATTCGCGGCAACGCAACCTGCCACCGAAACGTCGCAAAACCCTCATTTCAGGGGCGTGTACGCGACCTTACCGGCGCAAAGCGTTCGATCTCGACTCCAACGCTTGCCGCATCCGCGAACACATCAAGTTTCTCTACCCGGACGCGTGCTGACCGGCATTGGGGGTCCTGAAGGCAGACGGATGCGATGCGTTCGGCGAGGGTCTCGACCAGATTGATATGTCCGTCGGCGACGATCGCCCTGATCCGCGTCACCACGTTTTCGTAGCAAACTACATTTTCAAGCCGATCGTTGAGGGCGAGATTCTCCTCACTGACGCCCAAGTCGACATTGACGCGAATGCGCTGGGTTCGATCTTTTTCATAGGCATGCACGCCGATGATGCAGTCCAGCACCAGATCGCGGACAAAAACATGCCGCACACCTTCGGTTGCATCGGCGATGCGCAGGGGCTCGATCACGGGACGCTTCATGGTCGCTGTCCTCGAATTCGGTTTAGGAACATTACTCTTCCGGACTTGCGCCGTTGGCTACCTGCCCCCACCCAAGATGCTGGCCACCGTCGAGGGCAATCATCTGCCCGGTCATGGCGGGCGCCGCAAGAATGAATTTCACCGCCGCGCAAATCTCGGCGGGCGTCGTGCCCCGTCCGAGCGGCATGGACCGGCACTGGGCAGCAAACTGATCTGGGGTCTGGCGTGGGCTTGGCAAGGTCGGGCCCGGTCCGACGGCATTGACGCGGATATGGGGCGCAAGTGCGAGAGCAAGCGTCTGGGTCAAGGTCCACAGACCGGCTTTGCTGACCGTGTAGGACGCGAAATGCGGAGTCAGGTGCCAGACCCGTTCGTCGATGATGTTAATGATCGCCCCGAGGTCTCCCGTGCCGAGGCCAGCCGCCAGGGCCTGAGCCAGAAAGAACGGCGCGCGGAGGTTGACGCCCATGTGTGCCTCCCATGATGTCAGAGTCGCGGTGCGGATATCGTCGCGCTCGAACAGGGAGGCGTTATTGATCAGCACGCCCACCGGGCCCAGGGCGGCGGCGCAGGCGGGGAGCAGGGTCGTCACCGATGCCGGATCCGACAGGTCGGCGCGCAGGGCGGTCGCGCGCCCGCCCGCCGCGGTAATCGCACGGACAACATCGTCCGCCTCCGCCGATGAGCCGTGGTAATGAACGCCCACAGCCCATCCCTCGGCGCCCAGAGCTTCGGCCAGAGCACGGCCGATCCGCCGGCTTGCGCCGGTGATCAGAACCGTACGGTGGGTGATGGTCGTGGTCATGAAAGGAGTTTCGCTGTCCTAGGTCCCAGGGACAAGTCCCAGGACGACGATGGGGTTCTTACCACTGGCCATGGCCTTCAGTCTCGCCTTGCGCCGCGCTGTCCAAAACCGCCGCCACCGGGTGTGGAGACGGTGATGGCATCGCCAGCCTCGAGTTGAATCTCGTCCGTCGAGCCCAACAGCTTGCCATGACCGTCGGCGAATTCCGCCATCGTTTCGCCCACCGCGCCGTTGTGCCCGCCGTGCATTCCGAAGGGATGGGATTTGCGTCGGCCGGAAAGGATGGCCGCTGTCACGGGTGCGCGGAAACGCAAAGTGCGGACCACGCCATCCCCGCCCTTGTGGCGGCCTTCACCACCGGACCCGCGCCGTACCGCGAACTTTTCGACGATTACGGGATAGCGATGCTCCAGAACTTCCGGATCGGTGAGGCGGGAATTGGTCATGTGGGTCTGGACCGCATCGGCACCGTCGAAGTCGGGACCGGCGCCGGCACCGCCGCAGATGGTTTCGTAGTATTGATGTTTGTCGTCGCCGAACGTCAGGTTGTTCATTGTGCCTTGGCTCGCGGCCAGCACACCGAGCGCGCCGTAAAGCGCATCGCACACGATCTGGGAGGTTTCCACATTGCCGGCGACAACCGCCGGCAAAGGCTCCTTGTGTCGGGGGTTGAGTATGGAGTTCTCCGGTATCACGAGGGTTAAAGGACGCATGCAGCCTTCGTTCATGGGGATATCGTCGGCGACCAACGTTCGGAAGACGTACAGCACGGCGGCACGGCAGATACTCGGCGGTGCGTTGAAGTTATTGTGCTGTTCCGCCGCGGTGCCGGTGAAATCGATCGTGGCGCCGCGCGTCGCATGGTCGACCTCGACCCGCACGGTGATATGGCCTCCGCTATCCATGGGACAGCGGAGAGCACCGGAACTCAGGCGGCCGATGACGCGGCGGACGGCTTCTTCGGCGTGGTCCTGCACGTATCCCATATACGCAACCACGGTTTCCCGGCCCAAGACGGCGCAGATGCGCTGTAGCTCGGCGACGCCTTTGGCATTGGCGGCGGCTTGCGCGCGCAGATCGGCCAAATTCTGCTCGGGATTGCGCGCAGGATACGGTCCGGTCATGAGCGCGGCGCGGAGCGTGTCTTCGGCAAAGCGGCCGTCGCGCACCATGGCGATGCCGTCGAGCAAAACACCTTCCTCCGCCAGGGTGTGGCTGTTCGGCGGCATGGAGCCCGGTGTAAGGCCGCCCACATCCGCATGGTGTCCACGTGAGGCGACAAAAAACGCCGGCACCGCTTCCTGCTCGACGAATACCGGCGACACGACGGTGATATCGGGCAAGTGAGTGCCGCCGGCAAAAGGATTGTTGAGGACGAAACTGTCGCCGGGTTTCATGAAGTGATGGTGGGCGCGCACGGCGCGGACGCTGTCGCCCATGGAGCCCAGGTGGACAGGCATGTGCGGCGCGTTGGCGACGAGATTGCCGGCGCCGTCGAACACGGCACAGGAGAAATCCAGACGCTCCTTGATGTTCACGGATTGGGCGGTGTTCTGCAGCACCGCGCCCATCTGTTCGGCGACGGACATGAACAGATTGTTGAACACCTCAATCCGCAGGGGATCGGGTGCGGTGCTGTTGGTGATAGTCTGGGGCGCGGCGGTGTGGGCGAGGATGAGGTCGCCGTGCGTGCCGACGATCGCCGCCCATCCCGGCTCAACAACGGTGGTGGCGGTGTCCTCCGCGATCAATGCCGGGCCCACCAGTTGTTGCCCAGCACCCAGATCCGATCGATCAAAAACCGGCGTCGTGTGCGCCATCCCGCCGTGGACCATGGCCACATGAGCGACGGCTTGAGGAGACTTTGATGAGGGCGCGACGGCGAAGGGTACGGGTGTGGCGCCGCCGCCGAATACCTCTGCCTCCACCATGGCGCAGACAATGGCGCGGTTGAGCATGAGGAAACCGAAGTGGGCCTGATGGGCCGCCGTGAAGGCCGCCGTCATCGCGTCGACCGGGCCGTAGGGGACGGGGATGGCGGTATCAACGCCGGAATAGCGCAGGTGAACGCGTCGCGTCTGGGCGATGTCCGATGCGGCGACTCCCTGCGCCATAAGCGCCGTCATCGCGTCGCTGGTTAGGGCGTTGACGCACCCGTCGAGTTCCTTCAGTCCGGCGGCGTCGAGTGCCGCATCTAAACTGCGTTCCTTGATAACGCGCAAAGGCGCGAGGCCGATGCCATAGGCGGAGAGGACGCCGGCAAGGGGATGAATGACGATGCGCCGCACGCCCAGAGCCTCGGCCACCCGGCAGGCGTGCTGGCCGCCAGCGCCGCCAAAACACGCCAGAGTATAGGACGCGACATCATGTCCCCGCTCCACCGTGATTTTACGGATCGCCCGCGCCATATTGTCGACAGCAATGGCGAGAAAACCTTCGGCGAGGTCATGCGCCGAGCGATGCTGACCGGTAGCGGCCACGGTTTGCTCCAGAGCCGCGAACTTGTTTGTCACCATCGCCGCATCCAACGGCGCATCGCCATGCGGACCGAACAGGTGCGGAAAGAATGCCGGTTGCAAACGTCCCAGCAGCACGTTGGCATCGGTCACGGTCAGGGGACCGCCGTTGCCGTAGCTCGCGGGGCCGGGGTTGGCGCCCGCGGACTCCGGGCCGACCCGAAACCGGTGTCCATCGAAAATCAGCAACGATCCACCGCCAGCCGCGACCGTGTGGACGGCCATCATCGGTGTACGTAAACGGACGCCCGCGACGACGGTATCGAACGTACGTTCGTAGTCGCCTGCCACATGGCACACATCGGTGGATGTGCCGCCCATGTCGAAGCCGATGATCTTGTCGAACCCTGCCGCCCGCGCGGTTTCCGCCGCGCCGATGACGCCGCCGGCTGGTCCCGATAGTACGGCATCCTTGCCCCGGACCTGCGCCGCCACCGCCAGGCCGCCGTTGGACTGCATGACCATCAACCGCGTGCCGCCGATAACTTCGGCGACGCCGGCAATGTAATGTCTCAGGACGGGGGACAGATACGCGTCGGCGACGGTCGTATCGCCGCGCCCGATCAAATTGATCAGCGGGCTGACGTCGTGGGACTCGGAAATCTGCGAGAACCCGATCTCGGCGGCCATGCGCGCCACGCGCTGCTCGTGATCGGGGTAGCGATACCCATGCATGCACACGATAGCCACGCTGCGATATCCCGCGGCGTAGGCTTCGGTCAGGCGTGCGCGTGTGATGGCTTCGTTCAATTCGACGATAATCTTGCCGTCGGCGGTCACGCGCTCGGGAATTTCCACCACGCGCTCGTACAACATGGCCGGCCGCCGGATGTTGAGGTCGAACAGGCGCGGCCGGTGCTGGGTGCCGATGAACAGCGCGTCGGCGTGACCTGCGGTGATGGCGAGGACGGTTGGCGTGCCTTTGCGCTCCAGCAGGGCATTGGTGGCGACCGTCGTGCCGAGCTTGATGACTTCGATTGCATGGACGGGAAATGGTGCGTCGGCGGCAAGCCCTGAGGCTTCCTCGAGGATCGCGCGCATGCCTGCGATCGCCGCATCGCCGGGGACGGCCGGGTTTTCGGATAGAACCTTCCGGGTCGTCAGGCGGCCGTCAGGTCCACGCGCAACAATGTCGGTAAACGTGCCGCCGCGATCGATCCAGAACTGCCACGCCGCCAAAACGACCTCAACTCATCACCGCGCTGATGGAGATGTCATTATGGGACCTGGCGCCGGTCCGCGCCATAAGGTCGGAGGCGACCGTGCCTAGCTGAACAAGCCCAGCGGTCTATAGAACACGTCGGGAAATACGTTCGAGAGCGCCGTCTCGCCATGGCGTTTGACGAGGATTTCTCCCAGGACCTCGCGGTAGTCGGTCGTGACGGCGAGATCATCATTGTAGAGTTGATAGGATGCGAGGCCGGGCCATTGTCCGTAGATCGTCCCGCCGTTGACGCCGCCGCCGAGGACCATCATCGTCGATGCCGACCCGTGGTCGAGGCCGCGATTGGAGTTTTCCTGAAACCGCCGCCCGAACTCGGTCATTGTCACCAGGGTAATCTGGTTCTGGAAGTTCGCCACATCCTGCCAGAAGGCGCCGATGGATTTTGACAACTCGGTCGCACGGCCGTTGAAGGCGGGAACGAGGTTCTGGTGATGGTCCCAGCCGCCCATATCGACGGTTGCCACGCTCACGCCGACGTTTGCCTTGATCAGCTGGGCCAGCGACTTGAGCGGGGTCGACAGATCGCCGTTGGTATAGCCGAGGTTGTTCGCGGTGGTGGTGGCGGTGCTGTGAAGCGCCGCCTGAACGTCGGCAATGGCTTTGAGGGTCTCCTGCGCCTTGCTTTCATAGGCGGTTGTGCCTTTGACCAGGTTGGCCGTCACGTTCGTGATGTTGGTACCGCCGTAGATATTGAAATTCTGCGGATTGGAAAGGGCAAGCGCCAGGGAATCCCCCAGGTACGACGTCGGCGCGTTCGTGCTGACGGCGATTGTGCTCAGAACCCCGGTCGTGCTGGCGCCGCCTGACGCCATGTGCCGGGCCAGCCAGCCGGTTGACGCGAGGGGTTTTCCGTCGCTGCCGCCGCGCTCCATCATATCCTGAACTTCGAAATGACTGCGCAAGGCGGTGGGTACGCCGACGGCCGGAATGACGGCGAGCTGCTTGGCGTCGTAGATCGCCTTAAGCTCAGGCATGTTTGGGTGGAAATACATGTTGACGCCACCGAGGCTGCCGATAGGCAGGCCGGCGTTATTGCCGCTCGGCTGAACTCGGATCGTCGGGCGGTTCTGGATGTAATTGGTATCTTCCGCAGGCGCGACCAGCTGCATGCCGTCCTGGCCGAAGCGGCAGAACAAAACAATCAGGATCGGGTTGGTGCTTTGTGGCGTGCTGGTTGTGGCCGACGTGCCGCCAGGAATCGTATCCGCCGCAAACGCAACTCGCAATCCCCCGCCCAACGCCAATAGCGCCCCGGAGGAAGACAGCAGAAGTCGCCGCGACAGGTCCATTACGGTACTCCTATCGGTACAAGTATTCGGCGGTCTGGGTGATCAAAGTCACCAGACGGCGATACATATTCTCAACATTTTCCGTACTGGTCGCGTGTTGTAGATAAGCAGGCACGCCGTACGGTCCACTTTGATCCGTGACCAAGGCATTCATGGACGTCGACGAAATCGCCGACCCGATCATGCGGCCGACCCAATATTCGACCACGCCGGTCGCGCTCGAGGCTGCGCTTGACGGTGTCTGACTGGCCAGGTTCGTTTGGATTTCCGCCGCGTGCGGCCAGGTATAGGCATTATTCCACTCGGCCATGATCGCGCCGGAGCTCTGCCAGTAGGCATTGTTGTCGGGCCGGCCGTTGGGCGGCGTCCAGGCGAACAGGCCGTCGGTCACCGGGTCCAATACGGCCGTCATATTTGGGTTGGCATTGACCACCATGTCCGTGGTGCGGAACAGGGCGATGAGATGCTCATAGGGACGGCGGAGTTTGACGGCCGGGCCGGTTCCGACCTCAGGACCGTCGAGCAGGATTGTCTCAAGCACTTTCTGAATTTGATTGGGCGCCGTCTGATTGGCCATCCACACATTCTGCGCGCGCGTGAGGACGGCGGCGGGCGGCGTGTCGCCGAAGATGCGGCGGCAGAGTTTTCCGACGATGAAAGCCGCCGTCGCGGGATGATAGGCCGCGATATCGAGCACCGCGTTGCCTTGCACCATATCGTCCTTCATCGGCGCGATGTTGATGCCCATGAAGGTGCCGGCCTGGGTATTGTGCTGAACGCTGTTGTAAATGAACTCGCCGGTCACCGGCAGGACGACGTTGTGGGCGGCCCGCTGGCCGTTGGCGAGGGTCCACCCGGACAAGGCGCGAGACGCCTGCGTCACGTCCTGGTCGGTGAAGCCGGCAGTTACGGTGTACTGGCCGGATTGGGTTTGCAGCGGACCGGGGTCCGTGAGGCCCAGATAAGCTCCCGCGCCGAGCGTGTGCAGTTCAAGGACTTCCCGTGCGTAATTCTCGTTGGGGGTCGAGGCCTGGCTCAGCCAATTGTCCAGATAGGCCATCATGGACGTGGAGTTCGCGGTCGCTTCCAGAAGTTGGCGGAAGTTACCGAAGACGTTGGGGCGTATGACGGCGCGGTCATACACCGGCAGGACCGCCGTTGCGTATTCGTGGGCCGCTTTGCCGATATTGAAATGGTTGTGCCAGAAGTCCGTCATGAACTCCCGGAGCTGGAAGTGGCTGTGCGCGTTTCGGATCCAGGTGGCGGCGGCCAGTTCCTGGCGGATGCGATAAACCTCCGACCCGGATTCAGTTTGCGGATTTTCGACAGTGCCCTTCCACAGATTCCACAGGGTCGAGGTGCTGGCGTTGATATAATCGAGCGGACGCATCTCATCGACCGTCGGCCAACTGCCATCCGTGGCGGCGGCGTATTTAATATGCATCGTCTGGGTGTTCAGGAATGACGCCAGATCGGGGTCATCACCCGGCGGTGGCGCCAACTGGCTCTCGACCCACGCCGACCAGCCAATCTGCTGTACATAGGCTTCGTCAACGGAACGCGCGCCGAAGGTCACGCGGTTCAGGGCCAAACGCTCAAATGAGGGCGCGGTTGGAAGCATTTCTTGCCTCACCCCCTCCCAGGGATGCCGCCTGTCGCTTTCGCGGCCGTTACGCCGTTAACCAAAGTATACAGCTAATACGCGCGATCCCCTAGCACCGTTGCCGTAGTCCTCGAAAAGTTCACAGCTTCATGGGAAGGCGGCCGGTGTGCACCGCACAAAGCCATGGGTTTTCGGCTCTACGAGGCGGCCAGCACCGTGTCCAGCCGCGGCACCGCGTCCATCAGCGCGCGGGTATAGGCATGGGCGGGAGCGTCGAGCACTTGCGTCGCATCGCCGCTTTCCACGACCCGGGCACGGTACATCACGGCGACGCGATCGGAGATGTGTCTGACAACACTCACGTTATGCGAGATGAACAGATAGCCCAAGCCGTGGGCGGCTTGAAGGTCGAGAAGCAGATTGAGGATCTGCGCCTGCACCGAAACGTCCAACGCCGACGTGGGCTCATCCAGCACCAGCAGGCGGGGATGAACGGAGAGCGCGCGGCCGATGGCGATGCGCTGGCGTTGCCCGCCGGAAAACGCGTGGGGCGGGCGATCCATGGCGGCGGGGTCCAGACCGACCAGCCGGCAAAGGTCCGCAGCCGCCGCGCGCAGGGTACGGCGGGACGGGCGCGCGCCAACGGTCAACGGTTCGGTCATGATTCGCCATGCCGGCCAGCGTGGATCAAGGGAGCCGCGCGGGTCTTGGAACACCATCTGAATTTCGCGCCGGGTTGCCGCATCGGCATCCTTCAAATCCTGTCCCTTGTATTTGATCTGTCCCGATGCCAGCGGCGTGAGGCCGACGACAGCATTGGCCAGGGACGTCTTGCCGCTGCCGGACTCACCGACCACGCTGAGGGTCTCGCCGGCACCGAGGGACAACGATACGTGATCGACGGCGACGGTATAACCGCGCGGCCGACCAAGGATGTCGAAGTTATTGGGATAGCGGACGGTGACATCCTGAAGCTCAAGCAGCGGCGTCGCGAATCCCGCCATTCTTTCCACCGGTGTCGCTGGCGCGCGGGCGTTGTCGTTGCGTGTTGCGCCGACGGTATCCAAGCGGGTTTTCGGCGGCTTGCCTTCGGGCAACGCATTGAGAAGCGCTTGCGTGTAGGCATGGCGGGGCCGGCCGATGACATCTTGTGTCCGTCCCTGTTCGACGATTTGCCCCTGGTACATGACGTAAACCCGATCGCACACGTCGGCGACGACCGCGAGATCATGGGTGATCAGCAACACGGCGGTGCCGGTGACGCGGGCACGTTCTTTCAGCAACACCAGGATTTGCGCCTGAACGGTGACGTCGAGCGCGGTCGTGGGCTCATCGGCGATGATCAATTTCGGATGACACGAGAACGCCATGGCGATCATCACCCGCTGACGCATGCCGCCCGAGAGCTCGTGGGGATAAGCGCCGAAAACCCGGTCCGGGTCGTCGATTTTCATGGCTCGCAAAAGGTCGACGGTTTCCGTTCGGGCGACCGCCGACGTCACCGGCCGGTGGCGCCGGATCACGTCGACGATTTGTTCGCCGACACGCAGCACCGGGTTCAGGGCCGTCATGGGCTCTTGAAAGATCATGGCAACCTCGCCGCCGCGAAGATGCTCCAGATCCTTTTCGCCGAGCGCGAGGATGTCGCGGCCGAGCACCTCGATCCGCGACTCCAGCGAGACGCGGGCTTGCTCGCGCGGCAGCAGCCGCAGGATATTCATGGCGGTGACGGATTTTCCCGAGCCCGATTCCCCCACCAGGCCGACGATCTCGCCCGCGGCCAGGGCCAGCGATACGCCGTGCAGAACTTCCACCAGCCCGTCAGCCCCGGCAAAGGTCAGGGACAGGTCTTCGACGCGCATAACCGGCGCCAGGGCTTCGCCGGGGGCGGGGGACGTACCTGCGATCATGGATTCGTCACGGGGATTGCCATGGACATTGCGTGAATTGCCGCTCGTGGTCCGATTCTCACATTCGCATCCCGGTTCGGCAGGCCGCCTTGCGAAGGACAAATCCGCCCCACGAGAGGTATCGGCACTATACCAATG